>JBEPVO010000077.1:0-12370 GCA_041690975.1 Alphaproteobacteria bacterium | reverse complement strand
TAACTGCGGTGTCTAAGAATATAGGAGCAGTCCACCGGGCAGATAAAGTATGATGCCATGGTGGTAGTGCTCCTCCGTGAGCACTGACAGAATTCAATCCGAGGCGCATTCAATGCCGTCACCCGTTCTGAAATGACCCAGTCACTCACGATACTTGAGCGCGCGTTCGCCATTGCTGAAAGCGGGGTCGTGGACAACATGGATGATGTCCGAACTCAGTTAAGTTTAGAGGGCTTTCATGATTGGAGCCAACTGACTGGCAGATCATTGAGTAGGCAGCTATCAAAAATCATTGCTCGGGCCAAGAGCAGGCGGATTGAAACTCCGTGCTGAAGTTGGAGTTGGCGTACTGACTGTGTCATGCGAGGGCAGTTGCCGCAAAAAGCTGCAAAATTGCCAAGGGAAATCCCAGCGACAACGCTGACATCAGACGACGAGCACTAATTGCAGTGCGCTTTATGCAAGCGATGCTCGCCCGTATTCACGATGCCAACATTCTGAAGGACCAGCAATGCTGGGTCTGTTCACCAAATCTGGAGACGCCTGAGTAGGCTTGTGGTTGAACGCATTAAGATCACACCACCGCCGATTGTTACCGAATAGATTCGCCCTCAGATCAACACCCCGGTCGATGACGACAAGTCGCTCGCTATGCAAGGCAATTATCCCAGCGCATTGGCGAAGCCTCGCGCAGCATGCGCGAGCTGTCTCCGGGTACTCCAACAGACCCGAGAGTTTGAAGGGTGACCACTGGCAAATAGGGCAAACTTCGGCAGGAAATGATGCGAGCGCTGGGCTGATGTGAAACCTCTCCAGCCACGTCAAAGGACGGAGGGCTATCCGCGATATGGTCAAGGGGTCGGCGACTGGACCGATAATTCCGGCAATCTTGAACCGCTGGAAGGCATCTTCCCCAATGGGGTCGCGGCGTGCCAGCGCTGGCGGTGATCGCCGAGCCCCCGCGGGGTAGCGTCTCCCGTCGATATGTTTTAGCATACGAGAGTTACAGCTAGCGGGCGCTATGGCGACTACCGCAACAAAAAGCCGAAGGGTTATGGGTTGGCGCTTGATCGTCGCCCTGGTTGTGCTTGGTTTTTCGCTTCAATCCTTTGTGGTGCAAACGCATATCCATGACAGTGGCCGCATGGCCAACTTCTTCGCGAAAGGCCTTAATCACGACAAGTCGCCGTTGGGCAATGCACCACTGGATTGTCCGTTCTGCCAAGCAGTCGCCCATGCCGACGCTTTCTTTATGCCGGCAGCTCTACTGCTGTTCCTGTCCCAAGCATGGTTAGAATTGGCGGCGCCGCTTTCGACTTTGAGCGCCAACTCCGGTACCGCTGCCCATAGTTGGCAAAGCCGCGCCCCTCCTCGCTCCTGACGAGAAATACCGCGCCGTAATTCAGGGCGCGGCCTTGTTCTGTTCGCTGACAACGCGGACTGACCTAATCGTCAATGGAATCGCTTCCATGCTTGAGAGCGGAAATGCGCATCCTTAGGGCCATGATATTTGCAACGTCGGCGCCTTTGCTGGCAGCCTGCGCCGTGGGGCCCGACTTCAAAAAACCCCCGCCGCCGGAGGTTAGCGATTATACACCGGCACCTTTTTCCAACACCGTCGCCACCCCAGGCGTGTTGGGCGGCGAGTCGCAGCGATTCGCCAAAGGCGGAGATATTTCCGGCGATTGGTGGTCCCTGTTTCATTCCCCCGCTCTCGACTCCCTAATCGCGCAGGTGCTCAAGAACAATTCCGACCTCAGGGCGGCCGAGGCAACGTTGCGCGCGGCGCATCAGATTGCTTTGGCGGGGCGGGGCGCTTTCTTTCCGCAAGTCGGTGTAGGCGCGACCGCAAGCCATTTCCAGCAGCCGGCTTCGCTTGCGCCAGTGCCCAGCAACAACGCATTGCAATACGACTTGTTCACCCCGACGCTGAATATTTCCTACGTACCCGATGTGTTTGGGCTGCAGCGACGTACCGTGGAAGCGCTGGATGCTCAGGTGGCGGCGTCGCGCTATCAATTGATGGCGACCTACAACACCTTGGTCAACAACGTGGTGACCGCCGCCATCCAGGAAGCCTCGGTCCAGCAGCAGATTGACGCCACCCGCGACATGGTGGCGGCGATGGATAAATCCCTCGAGATC
The DNA here is from genome assembly GCA_041690975.1 of Alphaproteobacteria bacterium. GTDB lineage: Bacteria > Pseudomonadota > Alphaproteobacteria > Micropepsales > Micropepsaceae > Rhizomicrobium. The sequence goes on along the minus strand of JBEPVO010000077.1, from coordinate 10,225 downwards.
CTGAAATATCAACTCGACAAGGGCTATGCTAGCGGCGTCGATTATGCGGCGCAGCGCGCGGCAGACGCAGCAGCCGCGGCTACCCTGCCACCGCTGATTAAGCAGAATGGCCAGCTGAAAGACCAGCTTGCCGTGTTGGTCGGCCGCTATCCAGGCCAGCCGCCCAGCGAAAGGCTCGATCTCGCCAGCTTGAAATTGCCAGAGGAAATTCCTGTCACGCTTCCCTCTGTCCTGGTCGCGCAGCGTCCCGATGTGCTCCAAGCCGAAGCAAACTTGCATGCCGCCAGCGCCCAGATCGGCGTGGCGGTCGCCAACCGGCTGCCGAACCTCACCATTTCCGGACAGGCGGGTAGTTCTGCCCTGGCGTTCAACCAGCTTTTCACCGACGGCACCGAATTCTGGAACGCCACCGCGGCGCTGGCCGCGCCGCTGTTCGATGGTTTCGCACTTTATCATACCGAACAGGCGGTGCGGGCCACTTACGACCAGAGCGCCGCACAGTATCGCAGCACTGTGCTGGCCGCGTTCCAGAACGTCGCCGATACACTGACCGCGTTGCAACAAGATGCCGAGGCGCTAAAGGCCGCCGCTAACTCCAATGCCGCTGCCAAGACCACGCTGGACATCACGCAGTATCAGTTGAAGGCCGGCTATAACAATACGCTGGGCCTGCTGAACGCAGAGCAGGCCTATCAGCAGGCGCATATAACGCTATTGCAAGCGCAAGCCAGCCGCTATGCCGATACTGCGGCGCTGTTCCAGGCACTGGGCGGCGGCTGGTGGCATCGCACCGATCTTGGAGAAACAGATGCGAAATAGGCTTTTGATCGCCGGGGCGATAGCAACGCTGTGCTTGGCCGCGGGCTGCGAGAAATCGGACAACAACCAGGCCAATCCCAATCCCAGCAATGTCACCCTGACCGACGCGCAGCGCCACAATATCAAGCTCACGACCGTCTCGGCGGGTAGCTTCCGCAAGACCGTTGACACGACCGGCATAGTGGATTTCGACAATGACCAAGCAACCGCCATGCTGGCGCCGTTCTCAGGCATCGTTTCGAAACTCTATGTCCAACCCGGCGTCCTCGTGAAAAAGGGCGATCCTCTCGCGACGGTGATTTCGCCTGATTATGCCAGCGCCGTCAGCTCTTATCGCAAGGCGCTGGTCACTGCGCAGAATACGCGCCGCCTGGCCGATCTCGACAAGGATCTACTGGCGCATCAGGGCGTTTCGGCGCGTGAAGCGCGGCAGGCCGAAACCGATGCCTCCAGCGCCGAGTCCGACCGCGACGCGGCGCTTCAGTCCCTGCAATCTCTGGGGGTGGACCCAGAACTGGTCAAAGCCACACAGGAAGGCAAGATCTCCGCCGCGGTGCAAGGCATCATCCGCTCGCCGATCACCGGCACAGTTGTGGAAAGATTGATCCAGTCCGGCCAGTTGTTGCAGGCAAGCACCACGCCGGTTTTCACCGTGGCCAATCTTTCGAAAGTCTGGGTGATGGCGCATATTTTCGGTGCCGATCTGGCCGCCGTACATGTGGGCGATATCGCCGAAATAACCGGCCCCGGAAAAGCCCTGAGCGGCACCGTGGATAATATTGCCGCAGAGGTGGACCCCAACACCCGCTCCATCGCGGTCAGGATCGTGGTCAACAATTCGGGCGATTTCCTCAAGCGCCAGATGTATGTCCAGGTCAGCATCCAAGACCAGCAGCAGACGCCGGGGCTCCTAATTCCTGTCTCCGCCGTCCTGCTCGATGACCAGAATTTGCCCTTTGTCTATGTGGGGCAGCCGGACCGCAGTTTCGCCCGCGCACATGTAAATCTGGGTTATCGCAGCAGCGATCAGTATGTCATCGCCGCTGGCCTCAAGCCCGGCCAACAGGTGGTGACCGATGGTGCGCTGTTCCTGCAATTCATGCAGCAGCAATGAGCGATCCCGCAATGCTGCCAACGCCGGTTTCACGACCGGCTCCGCACCCAGAAAGCCGATCGGTGATGAACCGGTTTGTCAGTGCTGCGCTGCGCCAGCCTTTGCTGGTGGCGCTGCTGACTCTGATCCTGCTCGGCGCTGGCATCCGCGCCCTAGACCGATTGCCGGTGGACGCCTATCCCGATCTTTCGCCGCCTCTGGCGGAGGTCATTACCCAATGGCCCGGCCATGCCGCCGAAGAGGTGGAGCGGTTGATCACCGTGCCCGTCGAACGGGCGATGAATGGCATTCCGCGCAGGACCACGGTGCGTTCCGTCTCGCTTTACGGCCTCTCCAAAGTCACCCTGACTTTCGACGACGCGGCGGACAATTATTTCGCCCGCCAGCAAGTCATCAACAATCTGCAGGGCATTAACTTGCCCAGCGGTGTGACACCTTCGATCTCGCCTCTCACCTCGCCGTCCGGACTGATTTATCGCTACGTGCTGCAAAGTCCTGACCGCTCGCCGATGGAATTGAAGACCTTCGAGGACTGGACGGTCGAGCCGGCATTTCGTTCCGTACCCGGCGTGGCCGACGATTCCGGCTTCGGCGGCGGGACGATGCAGTACCAGGTGCTGCTCGACCCCGCCAAGGTCGCGGGCGCCGGCCTCTCGGCGAAACAGGTGCAAGCCGCGCTGGGAGCCAACAATTCCAATGCCGGCGGCGGATTTTATTCACAGGGCGCCCAGTTTTATTATGTTCGAGGCGAAGGGCGCATCTTCACCCTCAAAGATATCGGCAACGTAGTGGTTGGGGTGACCAGCGGGACCCCCGTTTTGGTCGGGGATTTGGGACGGGTGGATATCGGCATCGCGCCCCGCCTGGGCGAATTCGGATACAAAAATCAAGATGACGCAGTGGAGGGCGTCATCCTGATGCTCAAGGGTGAAAAGACCCAAGATGTCCTCAAGCGCGTCGAGGCGAAAACACAGGAACTCAACACCCAGATCCTGCCCAAAGACGTCAAGGTCATTCCCTTTTACGATCGTACCGACTTGATTGCCGAAACCACCAGCGTGGTGGAAGGCAATTTGCTGCGCGGCGTACTTCTTGTCTTGGTGGTGCTAATTTTCTTTCTTTACGATATTCGCGCCGGCCTGATCGTGGCCGTCACCATTCCCCTGTCGCTTCTGTTCGCCTTTGTCTGTCTCGATCTCCAGGGCGCCTCGGCCAATCTCTTGTCCATCGGCGCGGTGGATTTTGGCATCCTCGTAGATGGCGGGGTCTTCATGGTGGAAAACATCTTTCGCCAGATTGCGCTGCGGGAAGGAAAGCCCTTCAACGTCTCCGAAGTGATCCGCGACGCGGCGGCAGAGGTGGACCGGCCGCTGGTTTATGCCGTGGCGGTGATCGTGGTGAGCTTCCTGCCCATCTATGTCCTGACTGGCCCATCCGGCCTGCTGTTCAAGCCGATGGCGGACACCATGGTGTTCGCCCTGTTGGGCTCACTGGTCATAACCCTAACATTGTTGCCCGTGTTGTGCGCCTGGTTCATGCGCAAGGGCGTCAGGGAAAAACGCAACGCGGCCTATGAATATGTTAAGGCGCGCTACATCAGGGGATTGGATTATTGCCTGGCCAATCCCTGGAGAACGACGATTGCGTCTGGCGTGCTGCTGCTGCTGTCGCTGCTGCTGATACCCGGTATCGGCGCCGAATTCATGCCGAAACTGGATGAAGGTGCGCTGTGGGTGCGGGCCACTATGCCCTACACCATATCGTACGACGAAGCGTCAAAAATAACGCCCAAAATTCGAAGCATTCTAAGCTCGTTTCCAGAAGTCACCACGGTGAGCTCGGAGCTGGGGCGGCCTGACGACGGGACGGACGCCACCGGCTTTTTCAATGCCGAGTTCTTCGTAGGACTAAAGCCTTATTCGCAGTGGAGCGGCCCCTATCACAGCAAGCCGGAGCTGATCGACGCGGTCAATCGGAAGCTGGCCGCTTTTCCCGGCATCATCTTCAACTACACGCAGCCGGCCGAGGATGCGGTGGATGAAGCCGAAACCGGCCTGAAAAGCGCCCTCGCGGTAAAGCTTTTCGGCAGCGACCTCAATGTGCTGCAGCAGAAGGGCAAGACCGTCAAACAGGTGCTGGCAGGCGTACGCGGCATCACGGATGTCACCCTGGTGCAGGAATTGGGACAGCCCAGCTTGACCATCAAGATAGACCGCGCCAAAACCGCCCGGTACGGTCTGAATGTGGATGACATAAATAGTCTGATACAGACCGCCATCGGCGGCGATGTCGCCACGCAGGTGGTGCAAGGCGAACAGCAATACGATCTTGTGGTGCGGTTGGAGCAGCGGTATCGCGACGATCCCAAACAAATCGGCAATATCCCGGTGGCGACATCGGGTGGCCAACAAATTCCGCTGAAGGAGTTGGCCGATATTTCCGTGACCAACGGCGCCTCCTTCATCTATCGTGAAGCCAATTCGCGCTTTATCGGGATTCAGTTTTCGGTGGAAGGCCGCGATCTCGCCGATGCGGTAAATGATGCCATCGCTCAGGTGAAGCAGAAAGTCACTCTGCCCCAGGGCTATCGCGCCGATTGGGGCGGGGAATATTCCGAATATACCGCTTCCTCAAAACAACTCAGGGTGATCCTGCCGCTGACCGTGTTCTTGATTTTCCTGCTGCTGTTCCTGCTCTACAACAATTTCAAGTTTCCCTTTATTACCGTGGCAGGCGTGATCCTGTCTGCGCCGGTGGGCGGATTGCTCGCGCTGTTTATCACCGGCACGCCCTTTTCGGTTTCGTCTGGGGTGGGATTCTTGGCCCTGTTCGGCGTCTCGGTGCTTACGGCGGTGGTTTATATTTCCTGTGTCAATGAATTGCGCCGCGATGGGGTGCCAATGATCGAAGCAATCCGGGAAGGCGCAATCCTGCGCCTCCGCCCCATCATGATGACCGCGTTGGTAGCGTCGCTCGGGCTGTTGCCGGCCGCGTTGGCCACTGGCGTGGGCACCGATTCACAGAAGCCCTTCGCGCTGGTAATCGTGGCAGGCTTGATCACAAGGCTGGTGATCAGCATCTTCCTGATGCCGGTGCTCTATGCCTTGGCGGCGGGGCCAGACGATCGGCTCGAGGTTTGAAGTTACGCATAGGTGGACATTCGAGTTCGAATCTCACGCCATCGCCATCCATACTTCCTGGCTACTGGTATCCGCTTTTTGATTGCGGATGGACGAAAACTCGGATCTGCTTCACCGCATAATCAACCTTCATATCGAACAGAATCTTGCCGAGCTCCGCGCTCGACCGGCGACCGTCACCGGTGATGCCATTATTGATATGCGGCGCGTTGGGGCTGCCTTTTTGGCCAGTGGGTAGCCTCGGATCGCCCAAGGCACTCGCAACCAGATCCTTGCGGACCCATGATTCGCCACCGAGATACAGCATCTCCGACGTGTCGGGGATGCCGCCATGCTCGCTGGCCGGATAGCCATGGGCCGCGAGATATTTGTCGAAATCGCCGTTGGCGGGCGCGTAAACCTGGCCACAATAATAGATGTGGATGCTTCTTGCGGCGTATTTGCGATCCATCTTCTTCGCCACTGCCTGATAGACGTTCCCTGGACCGGGCTCTTGGCCGTCGCCATGATCGCCCATCAGGATGACGTTCTTGAAGCCGGTGGCGATCGCTTGCTCGCTCAGTCTTTCGAGAGTTGCCGCAAGGATGTCGTTGGTCAATCCGATCGTGCCGGGCATATCGGCACTGGCCTTGTTGGGCGTGTAGGGAAGCACCGGCATCGCGATGGCGTTTCCCAGCTTGAGCGCAATTGCCTTGACGGTGGCCTTCCCCATCAGTGTGTGACCGCCATTGACGTCTTGCGGGCCGCGCTGTTCGGTGCCGCCAGTATAAAAGAGGGCCGTCGTCTTGCCTGCGGCGAGCGCCGCTTTGACTTCCGGCCAAGTCATCATTTCAAACTCGACCAGCGACGCGCTAGATGCGGCGGAGGCCGTGGACTGCGCACCAGCAGGCGCCGTCACGAGGGCGATTGGTGTTGACAGCGCCAGGGCTATGCAGATCTTGATGAATTTTCGCATCCGCCACCTCGGTCGTTATCGGAAGTTTGTGCAGGAGGGTAGTTGACCACCTTTTCGATATTTCTGCCATGCCGTGGTTATCGTCGAGGTTCCCAAAAAATTGAAAAATCCAACAACTTATCTTGGTTCAATGAAGGGCACGCCTGGCATCTAGCGGCGATCTTAGTTGCACTCACTCAACCCCAAGATCGGATAATTCGCAGCGGTGTCGCAAACGTTATCCATCAATCGGCCCGCACCAACCCGGCAAGTATTCGGCATCTTTGCTTTTTGCCAGTGTGAGGGCACGCTTCAGAGCATACGAAAAGTCATTTTCAACCAACTTTACCTTAATGCGCCTGCGCAGAAAATCGGCCCAAAGAAATTCACTATAGGGCGTGGTGTCCTTAGCGAACCCGCCAATGCGGCGTAGTTCTCCTGCCAGTGACCGGTAGGGATCGTCTTTCAGATCCCTCAAACTCTTTGGGATCTCATTGTGCGGCCGGCGAACACCCGTTCTGTCGAACGGGTACATCCAATTTCGTTGGTCGAGGACAAACCAGAAAGTATCAAGGTCAAGCGCCGACAGATCGGAAACGACCGTTACGTACATCTCCTTCAGACCTTCCTGGTGAAGGGCAAGCGCCAGGTGGTGATGATCAAGAACGTAATGTCTTCCCGCCGGACCAAGTATTACCGGAATAAGATGTTTCTGTAGGAACGTGTCTCGTTTTTGACCCGGTGTCTGTTTCTTCCACCGAGTCCGACGCGCTTGCACTTCGCGCATTCCCACCGTCATCTGTGTGGGCCTTAGTTCAGCGAGCGGCACCGGCTTTAATATCGGGTCCCGCTCGTTGCCGACGGATACTTCTTTGGAAGACATCATTTTTCTCTATGGTCGAGAAATCGAACTCTGAAAGGTGGGAAAACTGTAGTACGTATGTACGACGGAGAACAGGGTGGCTGACATGGCCAGCGGCAAGTCATGGATCGCCTTCATCCGACGGGGATGGGCGGGACTACTTCCCACGCGGCACCAGGACATCGGCTATGACCTAGTGGCTGCTTTTGCCCTTGCCGCCGTGGCAATTCCAGAACAGATGGCAACGGCAAGATTGGCTGGCGCACCCGCAGAAACAGGCTTATTTGTTTTCATTGCGGGATCCTTGGGCTTCTTCCTTCTGGGATCAAATCGCTACCTATCGGTGGGTTCGGATTCCACGATAGCTCCGATATTCGCTGGCAGCCTGGTCACCCTCGGTGCCTTCGGCACGTCCCATTATCTGGAGCTTGCAACGACTCTCGCTCTTCTGGTTGGTGCGTTCGTGTTTGCCGCTGGCGCTTTACGGATGGGATGGATCGCACGACTGCTTTCTGTTCCTGTCATCACCGGATTTCTCGCCGGCATTGCCATCCATATAGCTGTATCGCAGTTGCCCGCATTGCTAGGCATTGCAAGCGTGCAAGGCGAACTATCGACCACGGTATCGAACCTTTACCGCAATATTGCCCTCATCAATCCGTTAACACTTGTGATTGGCGTAACTGTTTTTGCAATAACCTTTATCGGCGAGAAGATTGATATCCGTCTTCCGGGCGCACTGATCGCCGTGGTTTTTGTTACGCTGGCGGTCGAACAGTTTGGGTTGATTGCCAAGGGCGTCGCCGTCCTGGGAGATGTTCGAGTGATGGGGTCGGGGTCCGCCCTGCCACATATCGCTTTTTCTGATATCGCAAAACTCCTGCCACTGGCATTGATTATTTCACTGGTGGTGATCATCCAAACTGCGGTGACTTCACGATCGTTTCCGGACAATGCCGACACGCCCAACCTGAATCGTGATCTCATGGGAGTCGGTTTCGGCAACATCCTCAGCGGCGCCATTGGAGGATTCCCGGCTAACAGCAGTCCGCCGCGCACAGCAATAGTTTGCGAGAGCGGCGGAAAATCCCGTTTTGCTGGATTCTGCGGTGTAATTATCGTGGCAGCCTTTGTAATGCTCGGCTTGAGCCTGCTGGCACACGTTCCCCAAGCCGCATTGGCGGGCCTTCTGCTATTCGTGGCGCAACGCATCTTCCGCTTCAGTGTCATGAAGGCCATTGCTACCCAGAGCCCCGCCGAGTTCGGCCTGCTGGTTGCGACAGCGATTGCAATCGTAATAGCGCCGATTGGAACAGGCGTTGGAATCGGCGTTACTCTTTCGTTGCTTTATGGCGTGTGGACGATCGCACAGACGCGCGCTGTTGAGTTCGAAAACGTACCGGGCTCTACGGTCTGGTGGCCCGCGAGCAAGCAATTTATGGGCTCTAAGCGCGCCGGCATCGTCGTGGTTGGATTCCAGGCACCGCTTTTCTTTCTCAATGCCGAGGCATTTCGCAAGAGCTTGGATGATGCCATCAACCTTTCACCGCAGCCTGTTCGCGCCGTGGTCCTGGAGGCCAGCAGTATCGTCGAATTAGATTTCAGCGGTGCGCTGGCTCTTGCGGCCTTAATTCGATGTTGGAGGGATCAAGGCGTGGAATTTTACATTTCGCGCTTGGAATCTGTGCGAGCGCAGCGTGCTCTGCAAAAATTTGGGATTTCGATTCTACTGGGAGAAGAACGAATATTCCATAGTGTCGACGATGCGATCAAGAAGATCGAATCTGGACGAAACCATACCTCATGACGATAAAAACTTCCTGGTAGTAGGGTGTGAAGGCTTGGAATAACCTATACTACAACGAACGGCGCGAGAGACTTGTCCGGAAGGGCGAACTAAGAATTTTGCTCATCGACTTTCGGGCTGTCAGCACGGGCCTCTTCTTGTACTATCCGAGAATATCTCAAGCTTTGCCAAAGCTGCGCGCTTTCATTGACCCCTCAAAGGCGAACGCACTTCAAACCGATAAGGCAAATGTGACATTGCGGCCATACCCGCTTCGATATGGTTTTGTCGGATCGCAGGCACTGCTCATGTCCGCTTTGATTGAGTTGCTGTCGCGCTGCAACAAGGGCTGATTTCCGATTCTGCAATCCGACATCATTTCCTACTTTAAAGACGTCAGGGCAGAGCCGAAGACCGTTACGCCATGGCGACGGCTTCAATTTCTAGGATCCAGGCAGCATCAAAAATAGACGTTATGATAACCGTCAAAGCCGGGCTTCTTCCTTCCAATATTTCCCGCCGGGGCCCGTCGATTCTCTAGCGCATAACGGCGGTCGGATAAGAAAATCGTCACCTTCACGAGGTTGTCTAGTCCCATTTCCGCGGCCTTCAATTGCGCATCGAGATTGCGCCAAGCAAGCCGAGCTTGATCGATGCTGCCCGCTTTCTCGCCCATGTTGTGGGCAAGGCGCATGCTCGTCAGATGAGCGATAGCGATCGGCACACCTGGTTGAAAACTCTAAGCGAGCGTCGATCATAGAGCCAGGACACTCTATATTGGCTTTGGTCGAGCATCGTTGATCTTATCGGTATTCACGAAGCGGCTTATCTAGATCACTGTCGTCGTTACATGACACTAGCCGCATAAGAGGCGCCGTTACTATCGAACGGCATGACGCAGCCCAGGCAGAACCTGCCGAGGTTCGGCACCCGAAGCCAAACGGGCATCCATCCGGACGTGTCCAAAGCGATGACTAATTAACCACTGGAGAACTGCCACCTTCGCATCCAGTGGCGACCCCTTGGGCAGACTACTTCAACAATTTGTGGGATGACGCGAAAGCGACGCTTCGATTGAACCCCCACAACGGGGATTTTTGCCTCGTGTATGGAAAGCAGCACGAGGACGGCGACAAGTGTGGGAGTGTCGCTATCATAAAATAACCCCACACTGCCCGCGCGGTCCTTCCAAGGCCGGTGGAGGGTAGTGGCGGCCAGCGCGAGTTATTTCCTTTCGAGCGTTGGACACATCAGCGGTTAGTCCGAGTGCCGCTGCCACGAAAACCCGAAAGCCCGCGCGGTTCCCAGGAGGAACCGTGCGGGCATCTTCGCCCAATCCCGGAATCCCGCATTAATCCAGCTAATAGCGATGCAATCGATGCTCGCGTTGTGCCATAACGAAACAAGTGCCTAGTATTGCCCAGGAATAGGCCTTGGAGCTGAAGGCATACCAACCCATGGCATATAGCCGCCAGGAAATCGCGCCATCGGATCAAATCAAGGCGTTACGGCACGCTAGGGATCGGTATGCCGAAATGGCGGACCGCATTCACAACGATATCGATTCAAC
>JBEPVO010000076.1:0-12780 GCA_041690975.1 Alphaproteobacteria bacterium | reverse complement strand
CAGCAGCGAAACCGCCAGCCCCATGCTAAGGAAGAACTTGAATCGGCCGGTCATGATCGCCACGTGCCATCTTATCCTATTGAGTTCCAGATGCAGCCTCCCCCGCCTGCCGACAAATTGCCAGCCATCGTGCTCGACCAGGTGGCGCTGACGCTGTCCAGCGCGGCGGGACCCGTCAACATCCTCCATGCCGTTTGCCTGACGGTGCCTGCCGGCCAGACCGTGGCACTCACAGGTCCCTCGGGTTCAGGCAAGTCGTCGCTGCTGATGGTGGCGGCAGGACTGGAGCGGCCCAGCGGCGGACGCATCCGGGTGGCCGGCACAGACATCACCAATATGGGAGAGGATGCGGCGGCCCGCTTCCGCCGTGGCCGGGTCGGCATCGTGTTCCAATCCTTTCATCTTATCCCCACAATGACGGCACTGGAGAATGTCGCGGTGCCGCTGGAGCTGAACGGCGTGGGCGATGCCTGGGATCGCGCCGCTGCGGAACTCAAAGCGGTGGGACTTGCCGATCGCGGGCATCATTATCCCGGCCAATTGTCCGGCGGCGAACAGCAGCGCGTGGCGCTGGCCCGCGCCATGGGCCCGCGCCCGCAGATCCTGTTTGCGGACGAACCCACCGGCAATCTCGACAGCACCAATGGCGAAGCCATTGCGGACCTGCTGTTCGGACTGAACGCCGAACGCGGCGCCACGCTCTTTCTCGTCACGCACGAAGAAAATCTGGCGCGCCGCTGCCAGCGCGTCGTGCGTTTGGAAAGCGGCCATATCGTCGCCGACGAAATCGCGTCTCTGGCCCACGCATGAGCCATTGCGGAAGGTCTGTAGTGGGTGAAGCCGGGTGAACAGTTTGTCGCTCGCCTGGAAACTGGCGCGGCGTGAGCTGCGCGGGGGCCTGAAGGGCTTCCGGATATTCTTCCTTTGCCTGTTGCTGGGCACCGCCGCGATCGCCGGCGTAGAATCGCTCAGCGACGCCTTCCTCTCGGGTCTTCGTGATTCCGGTCAGACTTTTTTGGGCGGTGACGTCGCCGTGACCGTGGTGCATCGCCCTGCCACGCAGCAGGAACGAAGCTTTTTCGCCCGCTATGGCCGGCTCTCCAACAACATCTCGATGCAGTCGATGGCTTACGCCCTGCGCGACGGCAAACAGGACGAACGCGAGCTGGTCGAAGTAAAAGCCGTCAACGACACCTGGCCCCTGTTCGGCAGTCCCGGCCTCACGCCCGCGCAACCGCTTGCGGACATCCTGCATTGCGAAGATGACGGCATCTGCGGCGCGGCGGCAGAACAGACCCTGCTGGATCGACTGCATGCTAAGCGCGGCGATCTGCTGCGGCTGGGCAATGCGAGTTTGCGCGTCATCGCGGTACTCAACAGCGAGCCTGACCGGATCTCCACCGGTTTTTCGCTTGGCCCCCATATTCTTATTTCCACCAAGGCACTGGCAGGCACCGGCCTGGAACAGCCGGGCAGCCTGATCAACTACACTTACCGCGTTGCCTTCACGCCCAATGCCGAGAAACGGGGCGCCACTATCGAGAGTTTCAAGGCCGATGCGGCGCAAGCCTTTCCCGATGCGGGCTGGCAGATCCGCGACCGCAATGATGCGGCCCCCGGCATCCGGCGCTTTGTAGAACAGGTGTCGATGTTCCTCACCTTGGTGGGTTTGACCGCGTTGGGCGTCGGCGGCGTCGGCGCCAGCGAAGCAGTATCGGCCTTCCTGGACCGCAAGCGCTTCGATATCGCCATTCTGAAATCTCTGGGCGCGGATGGGCGCCTGGTGTTCATGACCTTTTTTCTGCAGGTGATGGCGATCGCGCTGGCAGCCCTGACCCTGGGCTCGGCGATCGGCGCCACGGCACCATTCCTGCTGGCCCATTTTTATGCGGACTCCCTGCCGCTGCCGCCCGCGCTGGGCATCTACCCCGGCCCTCTGCTGCTGGCTGCCGGCTTCGGGTTGTTGTCCGCCATCGCTTTCTCGGTGCCGCCGCTGGGCAAGGCTCGCGAAATTTCACCCGCCAGCCTGTTGCGCGAAACCCTGACGCCAGATCGCACGCGTATTCGTCCCGTCTATCTATTGGCCGCCGGTGCCGCTGGGTTGGGAATCGTGGGGCTGATGCTGATTCTGTCGCCTTCGCCGCTTTACGCCGGGGGATTTCTTGTCGGCGCCATTGTGCTTTTGGGCTTGTTGCGGCTGGTAGCAGCCGGTCTGATGTGGGCGCTACTCCGGCTGCCTCGGCCACGTTCGCCTCTTGTGCGGCTTGCGGTGGGCGATCTCACCCGCCCCGGCGCCGCCACCCAAGGCGTGGTGACGGCATTGGGTCTGGGACTGACTTTGCTGGCAACCATCATCCTGCTGGACCGCACGATTGGTGCCGAAGTGAATGAATCGCTGCCCAGCCGCGCGCCCAGCTTCTTCTTTGTCGACATCCAGCCCGACGAAACAGCCGCTTTCGACCACGCCATCGCCGCCTTCAAGACACAACAGGATTACAAGCGCACGCCAATGATCCGTGGACGGATTACTTCCTTGAACGGTGTGCCGTCGGCGCAGGCGAAGGTCGATCCCGATGTGAAATGGGCGCTGTCGGGTGACCGCGGCATCACCTATGCGACCACGCCCCCGCCCGGCAGCGTCATCACTGGCGGTCAATGGTGGCCAGCCAATTACGACGGTACCACGCTGATCTCGCTGGACCAGGAAGTCGCCAAGGGCACGGGGCTCAAGATCGGCGACAGCATGTCTCTTAATGTTTTGGGGCGGCAGATCGATGGCCGCATCGCCAATCTGCGCAAAGTGGATTTCCGCAGCGGCGGGCAGAATTTCATTCTCGTCTTGTCGCCGGGACTGATCGACAAGGCGCCGCATTCCTTCCTCGCCACGGTACGCGTGGCGCCGGCGGAAGAAAACGCGATGTACATGGCGGTGACCGAGAAATTTCCCAACGTTTCAGCCGTGCGGGTGAAGGACGCCATCGCCCAGGTCAATTCGCTGCTGCAGCAGTTGGCGCAAGGCATCCGCGCCGCCAGCCTGGTCACGATCCTGGCAGGGCTGCTGGTGCTGGCGGGCACCATAGCTGCTGGCGCCCGCACACGGCTCTATGACGCCACCGTGCTGAAGGTGGTAGGCGCAACGCGCGTCCAGATTGCTCTGATCTATGTTCTGGAATACGGGCTCCTGGGCATCACCACCGGGATTATCGCGTTGGGCGCCGGTACCCTGGCCGCCAGTCTGATAGCGCGTCAGATTCTGGACACCAGCTTTGTCTTCGACGCCCAGGCGGCGCTGTGGACGGTTGTGGGCGGTGGCACTGCAACCTTGCTTTTCGGCCTTTTCGGCGCGATTGCAGCCTTGAACGCCCGTCCCGCGCAACGGCTTCGCGGCAGTTGAGACCGAAAATTAACGGTTTGAAACCCGAGACTTAAGGCGGTTCCGATTTTTCGGGACGCCGCTTGATACCCCTGCCACAAATCACGATATACTGCAGGTTCAAAGGGAGTATCTCATGGCGGACTATGACAATCGGCTCGTACGCGACGCGACCAGCAGCGTTGCTTCGGTCGATGCCGGTCTTCGGGCGCATATGCTGCGCGTCTACAACTACATGGTCGGCGCGCTGGCGCTCACCGGCATTGTCGCCTGGGCAACGGCCAATTCTCCGCTGATGAATGTCCTGTATCAGCAGGTCGCCTCGTCACGCGGCGTCGCGATGCAACCCACAATCGTTGGCTGGGTCGTACTTCTGGCACCTTTGGCATTGGTCTTCTTCCTGTCGTTCCGCATCGCGCATATGAGCTATAGCGCGGCGCAGGCGACATTCTGGGGCTATGCCGCCCTGGTGGGCGCGTCCCTGGCTTCGATTTTCGTGGCCTATACCGGCGCCAGCATCGCCAGCACCTTCTTCGTCACCGCCGCGACCTTCGGCGTCATGAGCCTGTGGGGCTATACCACCGGCCGCGACCTGACCGGCTTCGGCAGCTTCCTCGGCATGGGCGTGATCGGCCTGGTCATCGCCATGGTGGTGAACATGTTCTTCCAGTCGCCCGCCGTGAATTTCTTGGTGAGCATCTTGGGCGTGCTGATCTTCACTGGCCTGACCGCCTATGACACCCAGAAGATCAAGAACTACTATTTCGCCGGCGACGACGGCGAAATGTCCGGCAAGAAGGCGATCATGGGCGCATTGTCGCTCTATCTCGACTTCCTGAACATCTTCCTGTTCTTGCTCCGGTTTATGGGCAATCGCCGCTAACCGACGGTATTTCCAATAAAAAAGCCCGGTGGTGACACCGGGCTTTTTCTTTTTCAATCGGCCAATGCCTTAAACAGCTTTTTGTCGAAGACCTTCAGCATCGGGGCCAAGTCATGGCCGCGCTTCATCACCAGCCCGCCCGCTGCGATCACGCTGTACTGGCCTTGTTTGCTCCGCAGCTTTGGCTGCTTCTCGATTCGGAATAGAGGGATTTCGCTGGTGCGGCGAAAAATGGAGAACACCGCCACTTCTTCCAGGAAATCCATGGCGTAATCCCGCCATTCGCCTGCAGCGACCATGCGGCCGTAAACAGCCAGGATTTGGTTAAGTTCGGCGCGATCGAAGCGCGTCACAGGGACGACAGTGCCGTTTTCCGGATGATTCCGCGCCGGATCCCTGACCGTAGGCGCCGCGCGGTGAAACGCTATGGGTTCTTCCGCCATTGCCGCGATGATGAGCCGGGAAATTCCCCGCCGCAAGCCTTTCGCATTTGTAACCGCCGCCCTGAAATGGTCACGATTGAACCATGTGCTGGCCGCTTTCCGGACCGACCATCTCTTCGTCGGTTGGCCGTGCTTTTTGAGTCGGCCCGGAACTTCAAGCCCCCCAGCCCTTTCCGGGTTTGGCCTTATCGCGCCAACCGACGCTTCCTCCCTCACCGCAGCGAGCGAATAAACGCCTTCATCATGGCGTCGAGCTGGCCGAACAGGCCGCCCACCGCGCCGGTGACAGTCAGAATCATCACTGCATAGGGAATAAGCAGGTCCGGTTCGTCCCCGAACAGGTTGGCAGCCGCCACCGCCACCACGCCGCAAAGCGCCCCGATCGCGGCCCCGCCCAGCGCCCCGGCCAAAAAGCCTCGCGCCAGATCGCGGGCATAGAGCAGCCCGGCGACGCCGGGAATCAGCATGCAGCCGAACATCAGAAAGTAATTGTGCTGCAGCCACGGGCGATAATGTGCCGCCACAACCAGCAGCAGCTCGAACATCACACCCACCGCGGTGGCGCGGCGCAATATCTTGAGATTGACCACGCAATACTCCCTTGGCGGGCCGTGACGAGAGGTCCGCTTGCGGCTCCGTATCGATTTC
The DNA here is from genome assembly GCA_041690975.1 of Alphaproteobacteria bacterium. Taxonomy (GTDB): domain Bacteria; phylum Pseudomonadota; class Alphaproteobacteria; order Micropepsales; family Micropepsaceae; genus Rhizomicrobium. The sequence goes on along the minus strand of JBEPVO010000076.1, from coordinate 7,433 downwards.
TCTACACCGAGAAAAACCGGGTTCCTCGCCAATTATGATCGAAATCCAGAACCTCACCAAGCGTTTCGGGCCAGTTACGGCCGTGAACGATCTCAGCCTCATCGTTAGGCCGGGCGAAGTGCTGGGGTTCCTGGGGCCCAATGGCGCGGGCAAATCCACCACCATGAAGATGGCGACCGGCTACCTCGCCCCTGACCAGGGCACGGTGCGCATCTGCGGCCATGACATTGTGAGCGACACCATCGCCGCCCAGAAGCGGCTCGGGTATCTGCCCGAAGGCGCACCAGCCTATGGCGAGATGACGCCACGGGAATTTCTGCATTTCATCGCCGGGGTTCGAAACCTGTCAGGCGCCGAAGCGCGCACAGCAACCGAACGCGCCATCGCCGGTGCCGAACTCAAGGCCGTTCTGGATCAGCCGATCGAAACTCTGTCGAAAGGCTTTCGCCGCCGCGTCGGGCTGGCGCAGGCCATTCTGCATGATCCGGAAGTTCTGGTCCTGGACGAACCCACCGATGGGCTGGATCCCAACCAGAAACATGCGGTGCGCGACCTGATCCGTGGCATGTCCAAAGACAAGACCATCATCATCTCCACCCATCTTCTGGAAGAAGTCGAAGCGATCTGCACCAGGGCGGTGATCATCGATCAGGGCCGCATCGTCGCCGATGCCACCCCGGAGGAGCTGGCCGCGCGCGCGCCCAGCGGACGGCTGGACGATGTGTTCCGCCAGCTCACCACCCGCGACACCGCGATGGCGGGAGCAGCGGCATGAGCTTGCTATGGGCGGTGTTCGCGCGCGAATTCAAATCCTATTTCGCCACCCCGCTGGCATTCGTCTTCATCGTGATTTTCCTGTTCGCGATGGGCGCATTCACATTTTATGTCGGCCATTTCTACGACAATGGCGTCGCCGATCTTTCCGTCTTTTTCGGCTACCACCCCTGGCTCTATCTTTTCCTGGTACCGGCGCTGGCGATGCGGCTCTGGGCGGAAGAACGCCGCAGCGGGACAATGGAATTGCTGCTGACACTCCCCATTCCGCTCTGGACCACTGTACTGGGCAAGTTTCTCGCCGCCTGGGCGTTCGCCGGGCTGGCGCTTATCCTGACATTTCCGATCTGGATCACGGTCAATTATCTGGGCGATCCCGACAATGGCGTGATCCTGGCGTCCTATATCGGCAGCTTCCTGATGGCGGGCGCCTATCTTTCCATCGGCGCCTGCGTTTCATCAGCCACTTCCAATCAAGTGATCGCCTTCATCATCAGCGTGGTCGTATGCTTTCTGTTCACGATCTCCGGCGCACCGCTGGTGCTGGACGCGTTTCGCAGCTGGGCACCCTTGCCGCTGGTGGAAGCAGTGTCGTCCTTCAGCTTCCTGGTGCATTTTTCCGCCATCACCTCCGGCGTGATCGATTTGCGCGACCTGGTTTTCTTTTTCTCCCTGATCGGCCTGTTCCTGTATGCGAACACGTTGATCGTCGATTTGCGCAAGAGCGGCTGACATGATCACCCGCCGCACCTACGCCTTCTGTGCCCTGGCGCTTGCCGCGCTCCTTTTCGTCGGCGCCAATATCTTCGCCAACAATTTCTTCACCAATGCGCGGCTCGACCTGACCCAGACCGGCCAGTTCACCTTGAACAAGGGCACACGCAATATCCTGACCAAGCTGCAGGAACCGGTGACCTTGAAATTCTATTATTCGCGCACCGCAGGCGCCCGCTATGCCACCACTGCCGCCTATGCCAAGCGCGTGCGCGATCTTCTGGGTGAGTATGTGGCGCTGGGCCACGGCAAGCTGATCCTCCAGGAAATCGATCCGGAACCCTTCACGCCGGAAGAAGACCAGGCCAGCGCCGCCGGATTGACGCCCGCGCCGACGGACCGGGGCGATGTGGTGTATTTCGGCTTGTCGGGTTCCAACAGCATCGACGGCCGCCAGACCATCGCCTACTTCGCCGCCACGCGCGAAGCCTATTTGGAATATGATCTGTCTTCGCTGATCTATCATCTGGCGACGCCTAGAAAGCCCATTATCGGGCTGCTCACCGCCCTGCCCGTGATGGGCTCGCCGCAGAATCCGCAGCCGCTGGCGTCCTATGCCGCATTGGCCCAGGGCTATGACGTCACCCAGATCGCCAACGACTTCACTGCACTTCCGTCCAACATCGACCTGCTGGTGATCGCCCATCCGCAAGCCATGTCGCCGCCCCAGCTTCTGGCGGTCGACAATTTTGCACTTAGCGGCCGCCGCATCCTCATCTTTGTCGATCCGCTGTCCGAACTGGTGCAACAAGGCAATCCGCGGGCGGCGCTGTCCTCCGATCTGGGTCCGCTGATGCACAGCTGGGGCGTCGATTTCCCGTCCAACATGGTGCTGCTGGATCGTGCCTCCGCGCAGCAGGTAGCGGCAGGAAACGATCCACGCGAACCGTCCATCGCCTATCCAGTGTGGCTGCATCTGACGGCGCAGAATTTCGATCCGCGCGATCCGGTCACCGCTTCGCTGCAAAATATCAACATGGCATCGACCGGCGAGATCGCGCCGATGCGGGGCGCCACCACCGTCTTCCATACCCTGATCGGTTCATCCGACCAGGCCAACATGATGGACCGTCAGCAGCTGATGAATCTGCGTGATCCCTCGCACATGGCGGACACGATGCGGCCGACCGGCGTGCGCTATGCCCTGGCGGCCCGCATCACCGGCCCCGCCAAGACCGCCTACCCCAATGCGCCCGGCGCCGTGCAAAAGGGCAATGTGCAACTGATGATCGTGGCCGACAGCGATGTCTGGGATGACCGTTTCTGGGTCCGCGTTTCCAACCAGATGGGACGCCCGGTGGCGGAGCCTTTTGCCGACAATGGCGCGTTGATCCTCAATGCGGTGGAAAACCTCACCGGCTCCGATGACTTGATTTCGCTGCGCACCCGCGCTTCCAGCGACCGGCCCTTCACCGTGGTTCAAGCGCTTCGCCAGGCCGCCGAAGTCAAATACCGCGAGACCGAGAATACGCTGCAGACCAATCTCACCCAGGCGCAGCAGGCCCTGGCGCAGCTGCAACAGGGCGCGGGAGGCACCACCGTCGCGCTCAGCCAGAAGCAGAAGGACGAGATCGAGCGCGTCCGCCGCGGCATGGCGCAGACGCGCGGCCAGCTTCGGGACGTGCAACGCAATCTGCGCTCTGAAGTGGATGCGCTGGGCAGCCGCCTCGCCTTCTTCAATATTTTCGGCGTGCCAATCCTGGTGGTGGCGTTCGCGCTGGTCATGGGATTGATCCGCCGGGCTCGCCGGACGCGGAGGGCGGCATGATGGATTTCCGCCGCCGCAATCTGATCGTGCTGGGCGCGCTGGCCGTCATCAGCGTGGCGCTGGCCGGCCTGATGCTGACCTTCCGAGCCCAGGAAGGCCGCGCGCGCTTTACGCCGGGCGAATTCCTGCCCGGCTTTGCCGCACATGTGAAAGAGGCCACGCATATCCATGTCGTTTCGCGCGATGGGACTTTTGACGTCGATTACCTTTCCGCCAAGGGTAGTTGGGTGTTGCCGGCGCGGGGCAATTATCCCGCCGATTTTGAGCGCGTACGTCAGACGCTGATCGGGCTCGCCGCATTGGAAGCCGTGGAACCCAAGACCGCGCGCGCCGACTGGCTCGCCTATATCGGCCTGGATGCCCCGCCCAAAGGCAGCGGCACCGCGATCACCGTCACCGACAAGGCCGACAAAATCCTGGCCGCTCTCATTATCGGCAACGCCGCTGAACTGGAGAATGCTCAAGGCGTCACCGGCGTGTTCGTCCGCCATCCCGGCGACAATCAAAGTTATCTCGCCCGGGCCGTCTTCACCTTGCGCGGCAATGTCGCCGACTGGCTGGAAACCGGCGTGATGAGCATCGAGGCGGCGCGCCTCAATACGGTGACCATTACGCCGACGAGCGGCGCGCCGTTTACCCTGGCGCGCGCCAATCCTTCGGACCGCGAATATAAGCTGCAAGGCCCACCGCCTCCCAAAGGGTTTGCTGTCAATCCCGCCATGCTCAACCTGATCCCGCAACTGATCACCGGCTTCGCTTTCATCGATGTCCAACCCGCATCGCAAATCGACTTTTCCAAGGCCGTGCATCTGACCGCGCACACCTTCGACATGCAGAATATCCGCATGGACGCCATAGTCGTGAAGGACACCGTCTGGGTGCGGGTCTCCGCCCAGCCCGATCCCGGCACACCCACCATGCAGCGTCAGGAAGCGGGCATCATCAATGCGCGTGCCGCCGAATGGGCCTATAAGTTGTCCCCGAACAAGGGGCAGCTTTTGATGACGACGCGCGATGCTTTGATGACCAAGGCCGAGCCCAGCGGGCCGGCCGGCGGACTGGAAGGTCTGCCGCCCGGCATGACTTTTGGCGCACCCAACTGATGGCCGGCGAAGGAGAACCGCTGCGCGGTCTCTGGTACATGCCCGCGCTGGCGTCCAGCCTGAAGCCGGGCCAGATGCGCCGCGAAATGCTTCTGGGCGAACCGGTGCTGTTGGGGCGCATGCGCGACGGCCAGGCTTTTGCCATGCGGGACATCTGCCCGCATCGCGGCGTGCCGCTGTCGGCTGGAAAGATCCTGGCCGAGAACACCGTCGAATGCCCCTACCATGGCTGGCGCTTCCGCCGCGACGGCGTCTGCAGCGCGATCCCGTCCCTGGTGGAAGGCCAAGACCTGGATCCCAACAAGATCCGTGTACGGCATTATCCCGTACGCGAGCAGGATGGGCTGATTTGGGTCTATGTCCCGGCGAAGAACGAAGCACCGGCGTCGGAGCCGGAGCGCGTGCCGATTTCAAATGCCCAGCCACGCTGGACCGAGACCCAGGAATTTCCCTGCGGCATCGATCATGCCGTGATCGGCCTGATGGACCCGGCGCATGGTCCCTATGTCCATGCCCATTGGTGGTGGAGAAAAACACCCACGCTCAAAGAGAAGCATTACGCGCCCCTGCCCTTTGGCTTCGTGATGACGGCACACAAGCCGACCAAGCCGGTCTACAGCCTCTTGGGCGACGTCACGACCGAGATCACTTTCGAGCTTCCGTCCACCCGCTTCGAGATCATCAAGGGCCAGCTATTCGGCAAACCCTTCACAGTGATCGGCCTGACCGTTTGTACGCCGCGCGACGCCGAGACCACCTCCGTCATCCAGGTGTTCTACTGGCCGGGCTGGCTGTCCTTCATTCGGCCCTTTTTCATGGCGCTGGGGCCCACTTTCATCGCCGACGACCGCAAGATCGTGGAATTGCAGCGCGAAGGCCTGAAATTCTCCCCGAATCTGATGCTGATTCAGGATTCCGACCAGCCGGCGATCTGGTACCACCGGGTCAAGAAAGCCTGGGTGGATTCGCGCGAATCCGACACAGAATTCGTCAATCCTGTGCAGGAACGGACCCTGCGCTGGAAAAGCTGAACACCCTTGGCGATTCAGGGGTTGCGAGAGCCGATCTAACTGTCTAGACGGTCCACTTAACCTACATCTTGGCCGGCCCCACAAACGCGTCTTCGCGTGGGTCCGTCCGCGCGCGTCGAAGAGATCACATGCCCAAACGCACCGACATTCACACTGTTCTGATCATCGGCGCGGGCCCCATCGTCATCGGCCAGGCCTGCGAGTTCGACTATTCCGGCGCCCAGGCCTGCAAGGCCCTGCGCGAAGAAGGTTATCGGGTGGTGCTGGTGAACTCGAACCCGGCCACCATCATGACCGACCCGGACATGGCGGACGCCACCTATATCGAACCGATCACCGCCGAGTTTGTGGAGAAGATCATTGCCCGCGAACGGCCCAATGTGCCGGACGGCATGGTCTTCGCCCTGCTGCCCACCATGGGCGGACAGACCGCTCTCAACACCGCTTTGTCCCTGCGCAAGATCGGCGCGCTGGAACGCCACAATGTCGAATTGATCGGGGCCACCGCCGATGCCATCGACAAGGCCGAAGACCGTGAGCGCTTCAAACAGGCGATGATCGCCATCGGCCTGGAAGTACCCAAGGGCATCACCTTGAAGGGACAGCTTCGCCAGAAAAAAGATACGGCGGGCAACATCGTCTATGACGGCGCCAACAATCCCATGATGGAGTTGTCGCCCGAAAGCTTCACCAACGCGTTGGCCGCCCTGGATCAGGTTGGCCTTCCCACCGTCATCCGCCCCAGCTTCACCATGGGCGGCACCGGCGGCGGCATTGCCTATAACCGCGAGGAATTCTTCGCCATCGTCGAATCCGGCCTGGACGCCTCGCCCACCCGCGAAGTGCTGATCGAGGAATCGGTGCTGGGCTGGAAGGAATTCGAGATGGAGGTGGTGCGCGACAAGGCGGACAACGCCATCATCATCTGCTCCATCGAGAATATCGATCCGATGGGCGTGCATACCGGCGATAGCATCACCTTGGCACCAATCCTGACGCTCACCGACAAGGAATATCAGCGCATGCGCTCGGCCTCGATCGCCGTGCTGCGCGAGATCGGCGTGGAGACCGGTGGCTCTAACGTCCAGTTCGCCATCAACCCGAAGGACGGGCGGATGGTGGTGATCGAGATGAATCCGCGCGTCTCGCGTTCCTCGGCGCTGGCCTCCAAGGCGACAGGATTTCCCATCGCCAAGATCGCCGCCAAGCTGGCGATCGGCTACACGCTCGACGAACTGAAGAACGACATCACCAAGGTCACACCGGCTTCGTTCGAGCCCACCATCGATTATGTCGTCACCAAGATACCGCGCTTCGCGTTCGAGAAATTCCCCGGCGCCGAGCCGCTGCTGACCACCGCCATGAAATCGGTGGGCGAAGCGATGGCGATTGGCCGCACCTTCGCCGAGTCGATCCAGAAAGCCTTGCGCTCGCTGGAAACCGGTCTCACCGGCTTCGACGAAACACCGCTGTCTGAAGACAAGACAGCCATCCGTGCCGCGCTGGCCCGGCCCACGCCCGACCGACTGCTGAATGCCGCCCAGGCGATGCGGCATGGCTTCCCGCTGGAAGAGATCCAGAAGATCACCAACTACGATCCCTGGTTCCTCAGCGAGATCGAAGCCATCATCGCCACCGAGGCTGAGATCAAAAAGGGCGGCGTTCCGAAGGATGAAAAGGCGTTCCGCCGTCTCAAGACCATGGGCTTTTCCGATGCCCGGCTGGCGAAACTGACGGACCAGAAGGAAGAGGCGGTCCGCACGATGCGCCACGCCCTGAACATCCGGCCCTGCTACAAGCGCATCGATACCTGCGCCGCCGAATTCCAGGCGCTGACCCCTTATATGTATTCCAGCTACGAAATCCCGATGAACGGCCAGACTGCCTGCGAGGCCAATCCCACCGACAAGAAGAAGATCATCATCCTGGGCGGCGGCCCCAACCGCATCGGCCAGGGCATCGAGTTCGACTATTGCTGCTGCC
>JBEPVO010000075.1:0-13209 GCA_041690975.1 Alphaproteobacteria bacterium | reverse complement strand
GCCGCTTGGCGAACAGCTTCGGTGAGAGTCGGATGGGAATGGCAAGTACGGGCGATGTCTTCCGACGAGGCGCCGAACTCCATCGCCAGCACGACTTCCGCCAGCAGATTACCGGCTTCCGGACCGACGATGTGGCAGCCCAGCACCTTGTCGGTCTTGGCGTCGGCTAGGATTTTCACAAGGCCGTCGGTCGCGGCGATTGTCTTGGCGCGCGCATTGGCGGTGAAGGGGAACTTGCCGACTTTGTACGCGATGCCCGCCGCCTTCAATTCTTCTTCGGTCTTTCCCACCGTCGCCACTTCCGGGAAGGTGTAGACCACCGACGGAATGGCGTCGTAATTCACATGGCCCGCTTTGCCGGCGATCAGTTCGGCCACCGCGACGGCTTCGTCTTCGGCCTTGTGCGCCAGCATCGGACCTTCTCGGCAATCGCCAACGGCATAAATCCCCGGCACATTGGTCTTGTAATGATTGTCGGTGATAACGCGGCCGCGCTTGTCCAGCGCCACGCCCACCGTGTCCAGGCCGAGATTGTCGGTGTAGGGGCGCCGTCCGATGCTCACCAGCATCACATCGGCTTCGATCACGCTCTTCTCGCCCCCTGCAGCGGGTTCGACGGTGACGGCCAGGCCGGTCTTCTTTTTCTCCACGCCGGTGACTTTGGTGGAAAGCTGGAAACTCATGCCCTGCTTGGCAAGGATGCGCTGGAACGCTTTGGAGACTTCCAGATCGATGCCGGGGGTAATGCGGTCGAGGAACTCGATCACCGTCACGTCGCTGCCCAGGCGCTTCCATACCGAGCCCAGTTCCAGGCCGATCACGCCCGCGCCCACCACCAGCAATCTTTTCGGCACTTGCTTCAGCGCGATGGCGCCGGTGGAAGACACGATCTGCTGTTCGTCGATGGTGACGCCTGGCAGCGGCGCGACATCTGAACCGGTGGCGATGATGATGTGCTTGGCGGAAAGGCTGCGCACCGCGCCGTCCTTGCCTTTCACGTCCACTTTTCCCCCACTTCCATTTGAAGGAGCCGCGGTGATGCGGGCTTCGCCGACAATGCCTTCGACCTTGTTCTTGCGGAACAGGAATTCGACGCCCTTGGTGAGTTCGCCCACCACTTTGTCCTTCTGCGCCATCATCGCAGGCAGATCGAGTTCGACTTGCGCCTTGATCCCCAGCTTGGCGAAATCGGTCTGGGCTTCATGGAAGCGCTCGCTGGCATGCAACAATGCCTTGGATGGGATACAGCCGATATTCAGGCAGGTGCCGCCGAAGGACCCGCGCTTGTCCACACAGGCCGCGGTGAGGCCGAGCTGGCCCAGACGGATGGCGGCATTATAGCCGCCGGGGCCGCCGCCGATGACGATTGCGTCGAAATTGTCAGCCATGGGTAAAGCCTCGGATGGGTGGATCCGTAGATAGGGATGATTTGCGGGCGGGACCATAGCCAAGCCGCGTGGCTGCGCAACCGCCATTCCGGGGCGAAGGGCCGCTATTCCCCCGCCGGGACTGGGGCCTTTTCCGATGCCCCGGCCAACCCCGCCTGCTCTTTCAGCGCCGGGTCCGGGAAGACCAGTTCGACCACCGTGCCCAGGCCCTCTTCCGAGCGCACGGACGAGACACCGCCCAGCTGGGCGCCGAAGGTGCGAATCAGGCGCGAGCCCACATTCTTGCCGGTCTCGTCCATCGCAAAACCAATGCCGTCATCGGCGATGGACAGCTTCAGCCGCCCTGTGCCGTCCGGCACCAGCCGGACCCTGATCACACCTTTGGCCTGAAGCGGGTAGGCATGCTTGAAGATATTGGTCAGCGCCTCGACCGTGAACAGCGCCAGCGCCACGGCGATACCGCTGTTCACCACCATATGCGGCACATCTACGTCGACCCGGACATGTTCGGTGTCGCCCATGCCTTCGGCGATCTGGCGCGACAATTCGTCGAGCAATTGTTTCAGGTCCAAGGTGGACTGGTCTTCCAGCTCGTTGAGGATCCGGTGCACCAGCGCCAGCGCGTTGATGCGCATCTGCGCCTGCATCAAGGCTTCGCGGGCATGTTCGTCCTTGACCTGATTGGCTTGAATCGAAAGCAGGCTCATCACGATCTGTAAATTGTTCTTCACCCGGTGATGGATTTCCCGGATCAGCGTGGTCTTGAGATTGACGGACTCGCGCAGCCGGCGGTCGCGGTCCTGGATGCCGCCCGCCATTTCGCTCATCGCTTCGCCCAATTGCTTGAACTCGGTGGGCGCGTCGGCCAGATCGGGGCGGATGGTGTAATGGCCGCTGCGATAGGCGATGGCGATGCGGCGCAGATAGGCGATCCATTGCGTCACCTGGCGATCGGTGGCGAACCAGATCGCGATCCAGGCGAACAGGATCATCGCGATCGGCAAAAGAAAATCGATGCCGACATGGACATAGGTCTGGCCGAACAGGCGGTCTTCCTGTTCGGCGAAGGCGACGAAAATCGTATTGCCCGGGAGCGCGGTATTGCCGAAGCGCCAGGCGCGCCCAAACTGATAGGCATCCAGCGAAACCCCATCGGGAAATCCGGCCTTCATCGCCGCAGCAGCAATACCCGGCGCTACTTTTGCGTCGTTGGTGGCGAGAATGGCGCCGTTGCTGTCGTAGATCACGGCCACCGCGCCCTTGGACAACGGATGGGCCCGCAGCAGATAACCGAACCATTGCGCGTCCAGGGTGATCGCCAGGCTGCCATCGAAGCTGCCATCCGCCTTGAGCAAGGGCAGTTGGGTGGCGACCACGGGCCGGCCCGATGCCTGGCTAATGGTGCGTGTGCCGACCACCACGCCCTTGGCGACTTTCAAGCGGTCGAAAATCGGTTGCTTCGCAATGTTGATGCCTTTGGCCAGCGGCACCGCCGAACAGACCAACGTGCCGTTGGCGTCGATGCGGCTGAGATTGGAGAAATAGCTGACCCCGATCATCGCGTCGGCCAGGATGCCGTCGCAATTGCCGCTCATGTCGCGGACATCCTGCAGCGAACCCATGGCGCGCAGAATCTGCTCGCCCGCGTTCAACACTTCCTGCTGGTTGGCGGCGGTGGCCCGCGCCGACTGGATCAGTTGGGTGCGCACATCTTCGGTGTCGCGCTTCACCCGTTCCACGCCCTGGAAGATGCTGACCGCCACCACCGGCAAAAGCGCGATGGTGATGATCAGCAGCAGCCGGCGGCGCAAGGTCCAGCCGAGATCGCTTACGGACGGGGGTACTGCCTCGTAAGGATTATTTGGGGCGGCGTTTTCCACCGACATCCCCTGATGCGGGCGGGGCAAGCCGGTCCAACTGCGCCATGATCTCACGAGCGGCGTCTCCTTCGGCAGGCCGCTCTACGCCGACGAGCGTATCACTGCCGTCCAGGATTTCTATCAACGCCTTGCGCGCACGCGCGACACGGCTTTTGACGGTGCCGACTGCGCATTTGCAGATCGCTGCCGCGTCTTCATACGAGAATCCACCGGCGCCTACCAGGATCAGCGCTTCACGCTGTTCGTCGGAAAGAACGCGCAAGGCCCGCGCCGTGTCGGACAATTGGGCGGAGAAAATCTGGTCCTCGCCGCCGCCGGGAATCCGCTCGGCTGCTTCTTGGTCCCACGGCGCCTGCCGCCAGGCGCGGCGACGGTCGGAATAGAATTGATTGCGCAGGATGGTGAACAGCCAGGCTTTCAGATTGGTGCCGGGAATGAAGGTGGACCGGCTTTGCCAGGCCTTGACCAGGGTCTCCTGTGCCAGATCGTCGGCGCCTTCTTGGCTGCCGGTCAGCGACCGGGCAAAGGCACGCAGGAACGGGATCAGCGCCAGCAATTCGGTCTTGAAGTCGCCGTCGCCGTCATTCTTGCCGGATTCGAAGTGCGCGCGTGCGGGGGAAACTACCATTAGGACACCTTTTTGCCCGGACGGGCATCCTCAGCGTCATCGATGCGGCGCAGCAAATCCATGAAATCGTCCGGGACGGGTTCCTGGGCAACATCGTCATACATGCGACGAAGTTCGCGCCCGATGGCCCGCTGGCGGGCTCGGATAGCGCGGGACTTTTCGTTAGGTTTTTCCTCGTTGGACACGGCGTTATCCCATGACATTTGACGACGAGTACTCCATTGGCGGTAGATTCCCGCCGGTTTCGCACCCCATACGCTTCAGAACGCCTCCTGTTTGGAAAGGTTCCGGTCCCGATGGAACTTTTTGGGCTGGCAGGAATTTCCAATTCGCGCTTTTCTCAACGCCGAAGGAGCCTTTCTCATGAGCATGACGCAAACCCTTGCGCCACACCTGCCCTATTTGCGCCGCTACGCCCGGGCGCTGACAGGTTCTCAGGCCTCAGGTGACGCCCATGTTCGGGCGGCTTTACAGGCCCTTTTGGAGGGCGATGAAAGCCTGACCGAAGGGGTGCCCCCCCGGGTCGCCTTGTATCGGCTGTTCCATGCCATCTGGCAGTCGGGCGCCGAACATTATGACGAGAGCGATGCTGGAAAAGGCCCGGAAAGCCGACTGAAAGCCCTGTCCGCCTCCAAGCGGGCCGCCTTGCTTCTGACCGCAGTCGAAGCTTTCAGTCCCGAAGAAGCCGCCTTTATTATCGACGAAAGCCCGGAAGAGGTGGAAACCGCCATTCTGGACGCCCAGAAGACCATCGACAGCCAGCTGGCCAGCAAGGTCCTGATCATCGAGGACGAGCCCATCATCGCCATGGATCTGGAAAACCTGGTCACCGAGCTGGGCCACAAAGTCGTCGCCATTGCCGCCACCCGCGACGAGGCGGTCGCCAAGGCCAAGTCCGAGCGGCCCGGCCTGGTGCTGGCCGACATCAATCTGGGCGAAGGCGGTTCGGGCATCGACGCCGTCAACGAAATCCTGGCTTCCTTCGATATTCCTGTGATCTTCATCACCGCCTATCCGGAGAAGCTTTTGACCGGCGAGCGGCCAGAGCCTACCTACCTGATCGCCAAGCCGTTTTTGCCGGAGACCGTGCAGGCCACGGTCGGCCAGGCATTGTTTTTCCACCCGGTGGCGAAACAAGCGGCTTGAAAACCGGTTTTCATTTTTGAGTCATTGGAGAATTTGACATGGCCGCCAAGAAAAAAACCGCCGCCGTTGCGATCGACGCCCGCCTGAGCCAATTGCGCAACGATTTCGAAACGTTGCAAAACGACATCAAAGGATTGGCGGGCGATGTCGGGGCGGTGGCGTCGGATCGCGCGCACCTTGCCATGCGTTCGGCGGAAGACGTCGCCGACCGCGCCATGCGGTTGGCCGAGGAAGCAGCCCGCGAGGCCAAAGTGATGGCCGGCGAATTCCGCGACGAGGCCGAGGAATGGGCGGAGGAGCATGCCGAGGATCTGCGGGCCCAGGTGCGCGAGCAACCTTTGACCGCGTTGCTGATTGCCGGCGGTATTGGCGCCTTTCTGGGCGCGATATTTCTTCGCCGCTAATTCCCCTATAAGACCCGCTGACGTAAGCTTCTTTCCGCAACACGGGCTTTAGCAGGCCTTTTGGGGGTTTCATGTTCGCGCGCCTGAGCGCAAAAGCGGTTTTGCTGACAGCCGGCATCGCGCTGGTTTTTTTCGGCGTCGGCCTGATCGGCCTTGGCATCGCGGCCAGCCTGGCACCTTTTGTCGGTCAGGCCTGGGGTGACGCCATCACCGGCGCGCTGTTCTTGTTGCCGCCGCTGATCTGGGCGCTCGCCATTGTCAGTTCGCGCCCCGCGCGACCTGCCGCGCCTATCGATACTGGATCGCGCCAGATCATGACCGCGATCATTGCCGCGCTGGCCAAGGAAACGCCCTGGATTGCGGTGGTCGGTGCGGGGCTGGTGGGCGCCGCCAATCTGTTCCTGAACCGCAACAAAGCCGGAAAATAGTTTTCCTGAACGATGCCCCGATGGAACCGGGAACCTCGCGCGAGCGTTCTGCTGAACGGTTCGCATGCGAGGAATATCCGATGTTGGGTTGGGCTTTGACGTTTCTGATCCTGGCGCTGGTCGCCGGCTATATGGGCTTTTTCGGCCTGGCCGGCCTGGCCGCCAGCGTCGCCAAGCTTCTGTTAATCGTTTTTGTCATCCTGTTGATCGTCAGCGCCTTTTCCGGCGCCTTACGCGGCAGGCCGCCCGTTTAGGGCGAAGGGAGGCACACCATGCGCATTCCCACCCGTATCCAGGAACATCCCATCGAAGCGGCTATTGCCAGCCTTTTGTTGCTGGCCGTGCTGTTCGGCTCGGCGGATTTCAAACATACCGCGCCATCGTCCGAAGCGCCGCCCAATTCGATCGCGCAAAAACTCTAAAAAAATTTGCTGCGTGCCGGAACGCAATTGCAGGTCCGTCGTTCTGTAAACGAGCGGACGTCCGATCCGGAACGCCCCCAGCCCCTTCGACAGCCCGCGTCGGGTGTCCGCTCTCTTCCCAAAAATCGAAAAAACTCTTTCCGCTCAAGGCGTTCTGCCTTCGATCGCGGCTTTCGGTCCGTCCAGCTGCCAGACCTGGTACCGGGCCGCGTCGTGACCGCGCGAAATTTCCCCAAGCTGTTTTACGGTGTTAAAGTTCCCGATGGAGACTGGGTCGGGGTTGCGCGTCCGGTCGGCAAAATACAGCAGTGATCCGGACTCGAACCGGACGGTGGGCGCGTCGAGATAGCGGTTGGGCTGGTCCACCGCCACGACCGGCAGGGTGGGCCTGTAAAAACGCAGCCACGCCGTGGTTTCATAATCGCTGGTGAGGACTGCCTGCGCACCGCTTTGCTGCTGCAACAGCACGAGGCTGTCGGCGGTGTCGCGTATGCCCACACCCAAAAGCCGCGCCAGCGGATCGCGCTTGAGGGGGATAAGCCCCGTCGCTGCCTGCAGGTACGCCAGCAGGAGTATTGCCGCCGCCAACGGCATGGCCAGCTTTGCACACCAGCCGCGCCAGCCAGACCCCGGCGCGAAGGCATCCGCTGCCAGGATCGCCAGCATGGGATAGAGAAAGGCGGGCCAGTTTCCTTGCACCCGGTCGTGCAAAGTATGGATCAGAAAATATACTAGCGCGGGCGCGATCAATGCCAGCAGCAGAAAGCGCGCATCCTCGCGCCGCCGCGCCTGCCACGCTCCCAGAATCGCCAGCACAAGAAGGAACGGCGTGGCGAGACCAAACTGCGCGCCGATGAATTCGCCGAGAAACCGCAAGGTGAGATGGCCGCCCGTCACGCGGCCGAACTGAAACACGAAGGTCATCCAGTCATGCTGCGACTGCCACCACAGATTGGGCAGGAAGATCAGCAGCGCAACCAAACCACCGGCCCAGGGCCAAGGCGTTTTCAGCCACGCTCTCTGTCGCGCACTGGCCAGCAGCCAGACCAACGCACCCGCGCCTGCGAAAAGTCCGGAATATTTTGACAGAAGACCCAGGCCCGCTGCGACACCGGCCCAAAGCCACCAGTGTCCATTGCGCGTCTCCTGCACGTTCGCCAGGCAGAACAGAAAGGCGGCAGTTGCGGCGGTGGATGGCGCGTCAGGCGTCACCGCCAGCATTTCCACGCCGGCCATCAAAGTGAGATTGAATAACAGCGCCGCCAGCGCGGCCTTCGCGCCATCGTGCAAGATCGCCAGCCCCGCCTGCCAGACAAACCAGCTTGTCGCGATCGACAGAAGAACACCGCAGGACCGCACGCCAAATTCGCTGTCGCCGAACGCAAGCGTGCCGACATGGATCAGAAACGCGATGGCAGGCGGATGATCGTAATAGCCCGCCGCCAAATGCCGGGACCATAGCCAGTAATAGGCTTCATCGGCGGACAGCGGCAGCCACGCCGCCATCATTGCGCGCAGCAGGATCAAACCGGCAACGGCCAGTCCCGCATTGCGCGCAGAGATCAACGCACCCGCCACACGAACAAGGTGGACATGGCGTAATTCCACAGCGCGCCCATGATCGCACCCACCGCACCAGCCACCCACCATACCTGCCGCTCGGTGTAGAGCCAGGACGCGAGATCGACATTGGTCAATACGCCTACCGATCCGATCAGGCAGAACAGAACAAAGCCCCGCAGCAACGCCATCCCCTTCAGCCGCCGGTCGCGATAGGTCAGTTCATTGTTGAGAAGGAAATTGCTGGTCATCGCCACCAGAGTGGCAATGATCTGAGCAGCGCGGAAAGCGTCGGGCAGGAACACCAACGATAACCGCAGCGCGATCAGATGCACCACCAGACCCAAGGTGCCGACAATGGCGAAAAAGAGAAAACGCGGATCGACCAGGTCACCCGTCATCTTCGCCAAAAGCAGTCCCAGGAATTCGACCCCGATCTGGGCATTGAACTTGCTTTCGCCGTCGAAGCGCGCACCGAAAACATATGGCTGCTCGGCAATGGAAAGCCGTTCGCCTCCCGTGGCGGCGATATCGAGCAAGATCTTGAATCCCACCGGCGACAGGCGGGACACGATTTCCTCCAGACGGTCGCGGCGCATCATGAAGAAGCCGCTCATCGGATCGCTGAGATTGGTGCCCACCAGCCGGTGCGTCAGCTTGGTGGCAAGCCGGGAGATAGTGCTGCGGCTTCCCGAAAAACTCTCCGCACTGCCGCCTTCGACATAACGCGTGCCGGCAACCAGATCCGCCCCGCCATCCCGCAGCCGCGCCAGCATCTGGGGCAAGACCTTCTCGTCATGCTGCAGATCAGCATCCATCACCGCGACAAAAGGTGAAGCGGATGACAGCATGCCTTCGATGCAGGCGCCTGCTAGTCCGCGGCGGCCCACCCGACGCAGGCAGCGCACGCGACTGTCATTGGCGGCAATATCCTTGACCGCTTGCGAGGTGCCGTCCGGCGAATTGTCGTCGACGAAGATGGCTTCCCAGGCGATGCCGGTCAGCGCCGCATCCAGACGCCGCACCAATTCGGCGACATTGCCCCGTTCCTTGTAGGTGGGAAGAATGACGGAAAGTTCGGCGCTTTGCATGATTCCGGCCCGATCTCGACCGGTCTAGGTGACGGGCGCGTGCGGTTCCGTCAAGAGCACGCCCTCATGGAGGCGTTTTTGGAGGCGTCTTTCAGAGGTCGAAGAAACTGAAATAGATGATCGCGCCTGCCAGTACCGCCAGCGCCAGACTGATGCGCAAGACCCAGCGCACTGTGCCGGTCTCCACGCCCCCACGCGCGTCCTGGGCGCTGATCTCTTTGTGATTATCCGTCATCGCCATGGCTTCCTCTTATTCCGCCGCGTGATCGCGAGGGACCAGCCGCTGCCGGATATCGGCAAGGGCTTCCTCAATCTGTTCGGCCCGCAAAGGATCGGTTTCGCCGGCCCAGGCCCGTAAAATCTCCAGCCGCTCGGAATCGTCGAAGCGGCGGTCACGCACGACATCACCCGGCTGACGATAGAAGCGGCCAGGATGCGCCTTGATGTCCTCGAGCAATTTCTTTTTCGCCATGGCTTGGCACTTTCATGAGTCTAAAAGCGGCGGTGTCAGATCCGGCCCAGCAACGCCAGCACCAGAACAATCACCAGGACGAGACCCAGGGTGCCCGACGGGTAGTAACCCCATGCCCTGCTATGCGGCCAGGACGGCCAGGCGCCCAGCAGAAGAAGCAGAAGTACAATGATCAAAATGGTTCCAAGCATCGGAAAAATTCCTTCAGCAATCTAAAAATCAATCACACCGGAAACTCCCCGGCGCTAACGCGGTTCCCCCCAATCGGTCCAGGCTTGGGGTCGGCCTGCAAGCGCGCATGGCGGGTAATCGCGAAAGCGCAGAAATTTACGATGCGACGCAGCGAAATTGCGCCTCTGATGGTCCTTGGGGGTTGATCCGCCTGCTGCAACCGCGCGTAATATTGTCTGCGCCGCGATACGGCCGTTATACTGCAGCGGGTTTTGGGGAAAAAAGGATGCGCTTGATTCCGTCTTCCTTTGTGGAAAAAGGCTGGCGTGATGCGCTTTCGCGCCTGGAAACAGGGCGGCTGGAATTCATCGCGCCCAATGGTGAAGTGACCTTTGCGGGCGGCAAAACCCCCGGACCCAACGCGCGCTTCAAGATTAACGACTGGGATGTCATCCGCCGCGTCATGGCCCGAGGCGATATCGGACTGGGTGAGGAGTATATCGCCGGCAGCTGGGAAACCGACGATGTCGAGGCCTTGATCAGCCTGTTCCTGCTGAATCTGGATCACCTGGAAAAATTCTCGGACGGCAATTTCATCAACCGGCTGGGCTTTGTGATCCACAATGCGCTGGTGCGGCGCAATTCCATCGCCGGCTCGGAGCGCAACATCAAGGCGCATTACGATGTCGGCAACGACTTCTATTCGCTGTGGCTGGACAAGAGCATGACCTATTCGTCAGCGCTCTATCAGAATACCGACGCGCTTTATCAGGCACAGCAGAACAAATATGACCGCATCCTGAGCAAATTCGACAAGCCGCACGCCAATGTCCTGGAGATCGGTTGCGGCTGGGGTGGATTTGCCGAACGGGCGGCAGGCGCGGATCATCATGTCACCGCCCTCACCATCTCCCCGTCGCAGCACAAATTCGCCTCCGAAAGACTGGGCGGCAAAGCCGACATCCGGTTGGAAGATTATCGCAAATCCAAAGGCACCTTTGACCAGATCGTTTCGATCGAAATGTTCGAGGCGGTGGGCGAGCATTATTGGCCGCAATATTTCGCCACCGTCGCCGAACGCCTGAAGCGGGGCGGCCGCGCCGTGATCCAGACCATCACCATCCGTGATGAATTGTTCAGCGGCTATCGCAGCCGCAGCGATTTCATCCGTCATTATGTTTTCCCCGGTGGGATGCTGCCGTCCCTGGGACGCTTCCGCGAAGAAGCCGAACGCGCCGGCTTGAAATTCGCGGACGCCTTTTCCTTCGGCAAGGATTACGCGCGCACCCTGCGCGACTGGTCGAACCGCATGCAGGAGAAAAGCACGGAAGTTATGGCGTTGGGTCACGACCAGCAATTCCTGCGCAACTGGGAATTCTATCTGGGCATCTGCGCCGCATCGTTCAACGTCGCCCGCACCGATGTGGTGCAGGTCGAATTGGTCAACGCTTAACGCTCGGCGGGTTGGGCTTCTTGCCGCCGCATCGCCGGCAACAGAAGCAGCGCCAGAAGGAACAGCGCGCCCAGGACCCACCAGGCCTCATTGCACGATTGCGTCAGCGCCGCGCGGCGCACCATCGGTTCGATCAGGGCCTGGGTGATCGGATCGACCGGGCCCATCGCGCGATTGTGGAAGAGCTGGGTTGGCAAGCCTGAAAATGCCGCCGCCTTGGGATCGCCTGCCTGCAGGCGCGCCACCAGGGACGCGACATGGCCCGGCGTCCGCTCGTTCAGGATCGTGTCGATGGCGGCGATGCCGATGGCGCCGCCCAGATTGCGCATCAGGTTGAACAGCCCGCTGGCTTCCGCCACCTGGCTTTGCGGCCAGACGTCCAGCGCCAGGCGTGTCGCGGGCAGAAGACAGAACATCACCGCAAGGCCGCGCATCACCTGGGGCCAGAACAGCGCATCGAAATCGCTGTTCAAGGTGGTGAAGCCGTTGGCGATCAGGCCCAGCCCGAACAAGGCGAAACCGAAGGCGGTGAGCAACCGCGCATCAAGCCGCGTTTCAGCCCACGCCGCCACGGGCGCGGTGACCAATTGCGCCGCGCCCGACACAACTAGGATCATGCCGATTGCCAGCGGTGTATGACCGCGCACCAGGCCCAGGAATATCGCGAGCAGATAGACCGAACCATAAAGCCCCATGCCCAGCACAAAACTGAGGCCGCAGCCCAGCGAGAAACCGCGATTGCGGAAGCGGCTGAGATGAACAAACGGATGCGCCACCGACAACGCGCGATGGATGCCCCAGCCGCAAGCCACCGCACAAAGCCCGGCCAAACTCAGAACCAACCCGCCCTGCCAATGCTGGCGCGGCCCTTCGCTCAAAAGCCATTGCAGGCCCGCCAAAAACAAAGCGAACAACAGCAGGGTTGGATAATCGAGCCGCTTCAACGCAGCGATCTCGGTCTTCTCGCCTTTCAAAGCGGCGAGCACCACCCAGACCACGACCAGGCCGGGCAGAATGTTGATCAGGAATATCCAATGCCAGGATTGTGTCTGCGTCAGCCAGCCGCCCAGCAATGGCCCCAAAGTGGGCGCCAGCAATGCCGCCACGCCGGCCATGGTGGTTGCCGTCACCTGATGTTGTTTGGGGATCAGCACGAAAACCGCCGTGAAGACGGACGGGATCAGCATGCCCCCGAAAAAGCCCTGCACCACCCGCGCCGCGATCAGGAATTCAAAACTGGGCGATGCTGCGCACGCCACACTGGCGACGACAAATCCGAACGTCGCCAAAGCGAACAAGAACCGCAGCGAAAAGGCGCGAGTGAGAATGCCGGTGAGCGGAATCGCTACCACTTCGGCCATCAGATACGCGGTCTGGATCCAGCCCAACTGCGACAGGGGAATATGCAGCGCCGCCTGGATCGCGGTGAGCGATGACGCCACCACCTGGATATCCAACACCGCCATGAACATGCCCAGACACATGGCAGCAAAGCCCAGCCAGAGGGCCCCGGATTTCATATCGGCGCTTTCATGCCGTGTGCACTCAGAAACAAAAATAGCTCCGAGAAGCGCGGCATCCAGATCGCCTCAGCTCAAATCCCGACGGGTGACCAGACCAGTCTCTTCCTGGCGGATGCGCCAGGTAAGCACCACCGCATTGGCAATAAAAAAAACGATTGCCACCCAGATCTCGCCGAAGGCCAGTGGCAGCGCCAGAATCTCGCCGGCCACCACCAGGTAATTGGGATGGCGGACAAAACGGTAGGGGCCTCGTTTCACCAGCGGCACGCCCGGCAACGAAATGATGCGCGTGGTCCAATATGGCCCTAGGCTGGCGATCACCCAGATGCGGGCAGCCTGCAGCAACAGGAAAATCACGATCCAGCCCCAATAGATCACCAGCGGCGCCGGCATCAACCAGAGCACGGCCATCAGCCACGCCATGTGCAGCAGCACGATGAAGCGATAATGTTGGGCGCCGATTTCCACCCCGCCCCGCGCTTTCAGCTTTTGCGTGTTGCGATTGGCCAGCACCAGTTCGCCTGCCCGCTGCAGGATCACCAGCGCGATAATGACATAAGCGATCAGGATCACGTGTTCTCCAAATCCTGGCCATCCAGCATCAGAAAGGCCGCCGAGAATCCGGGACCCAGCGCAGTCAGAA
>JBEPVO010000074.1:0-13320 GCA_041690975.1 Alphaproteobacteria bacterium | reverse complement strand
TGGAGACCAATACCCAGCCCGGCATGACGCCGACCTCGCTGGTGCCCGAACAGGCCGCGCATCTGGGCATCTCATACGCCAAGCTCTGCCGTTGGCTGGTGGAGGACGCCTCATGCGATCGCTGAAGGTGGACCGTAAGCCTCGTGACAATCCCCGTGTCCGCGCGACGCGCAAGCCGTCGCGCCCGGTGCGCGACGCGGGTCCGGGCAAGGGATCCGGCAGGCGCGACGACGATGGCGAAGGCATTTTCGCGGCTCTGCTGGGCCGCGCCGGCCGCATGTTCCGCCGGCCGATCCTGCTGATGAGCCTGGGTCTGGTGCTGTTCGCCCTGATCGCCGCTTTGTTCGCCAGCGGCGTGATCGGGCGTACCATTCACGGCGTGGAGAATGCCGTCGATGCCATCGTGGCGGATGCCGGCTTCGGCATTTCCGAAATCCATCTCGCTGGCAATGGCCGCGTTCCGCCGGAAACCATCCTGGCGGCGCTGGGCATGAGCCCCGGCGAGTCTATCTTCGCCGCCAAACTGGCCCAGGCCCGCAACCGCATCATGGCGCTGGACTGGGTCGCCTCGGCCGATGTCGTGCGCCGCTATCCGGACTCTATTTTCGTCACGGTGGTCGAGAAGCGGCCTTTCGCTCTGTGGCAATCGCCCGCGCTGGGAAATGGCAAAGGCGGCGTCGCCATCGTGGAGCGCGCCGGCGGTGTCATCACCACCCAAGGCGTGGAAAAATTCGCACGCCTGCCCAAACTGGTAGGGGCGGGTGCGCCGGCAGCCGCCGCCGATCTGGTGGATGCGGTGATGACGCACCGCGCCGCCGCTGCCCGGGTCGCGGCGTATGAATATGTCTCCCAGCGGCGCTGGAACCTGATCCTGAATGATGGCGTGGTGGTCAAGCTGCCGGAAACCAACTGGCGCAAGGAATTGGATTCGCTGGAGCATCTGATCGTGGATGCCGGGATCCTGGAACGCGACGTCACCGAAATCGATCTGCGGTCGCCCACGCAATTTTTCTTTGTCCTGCGCAGCGGCGAAAAGAAAGATGTTCAACGTGGGAAAGAAACCTGACGATGGGCGAGGCGATCCGATTGCGCGTCAATAACGAAATTCCCGCCTATCGCCCCGGTCTGGTGTCGGCACTGGATATCGGCTCGTCCAAAGTCGCCTGTGTTATCGGCCGGGCCGAACAGGGCAGCCTGAAGATCCTGGGAAGCGCGTTGCGCGAAAGCGCCGGTATGCGGGCGGGCACCGTGACCAGCCTGGAGCTGGCCGAGGAATCCATCCGCGATTGTGTTGCGGCGGCGGAGAACCATGCCGATGCCCGCATCCAGAATGTGCTGATCTCGGTCAATTGCGGTGGGCCCGTATCAGTCAACAGCCGGGCCGTGATGGCGCTGGACGGCGCCCTGGTGTCGGACACGCATCTGCGCACTTTGCTGAATGACGGCCGTGCCCGCTGCCGCCTGGAAGGCTATGAAGTGATCCAGAGCTCGCCCACCGCCTATGTGGTGGATGAGGCGCGTGGGGTTCGCAATCCGTCCGGCATGTTCTGCCAGCGCATCGGCGTTGCCATGCATGCCGTGGCGGTGAAGCCCAGCCCGCTGCAGAATCTCAAGCTCGCGGTCGAACGCTGCCATCTCAATGTGGTGGGCACGATGTTCTCCGCCTATGCCTCGGGCCTGGCGACCCTGAGCGAGGATGAAAAGCAAATCGGCGCCACCGTGATCGACATGGGCGGCGGCTGCACCTCAATCGCCGTCTTCCTGGAAGGCCATCTGGTCTATGCCGATGTGGTTCCCAAAGGCGGGTTCACCGTCACCACCGATATTGCCCAGATGCTGGCGGCGCCGATCTCGGCCGCCGAACGGGTCAAGACCTTGTTCGGGGCGGCGCTGGGCGATCTGGAAGTCGGCACCGACGTGGTCTCGATCCCCCAGATGGGCGAGGATGGCGATGAAACCGCCTTGCGCGTGCCGCGCTCCATGCTCACCCGCATCATCCAGGCTCGCCTGGACGATATTTTCGAGGAAGTGCAAAAGCGCCTGCAAGCCTCCGGTTTCGATGCCGCTGCGGGCCGCCGCGCCGTGCTGACTGGCGGGGCCTGCCAATTGGCGGGAACCCGCGAACTGGCGGCGCGCATCCTCAACAAACAGGTCCGTATCGGCCGTCCGCAGAATTTTCCCGGTCTGGCGGCCGCCAATGCCGGACCTGACTATGCCACCGCGATCGGACTTCTGATGGCGGGCGCGACGATGCCACCGGAGATGATTAATCCCGATCTGCCCATGACCAACCCCGCTCAGGAGAGCAAAGGTTGGCTCGGACGGTTGACCGGCCGGTGGTTGGAATGATTCAACATAATAAAAGCGAATCAATTGGGCGATTCGGGCATACGCAAGCTGGCGACCCGCTCTCACCGAGGAGACACTGAAAATGGCGATCAACCTCAAATTACCTGAGACCAAGGAATTGCGTCCCCGCATCACGGTGCTGGGCGTGGGCGGCGCCGGCGGCAATGCCGTCAACAACATGATCGAGGCCGGTCTGGACGGCGTCGACTTTGTCGTCGCCAACACCGATGCCCAGGCGCTGGCGCAATCCAAGGCCGGAACGCGCATCCAACTGGGTGCCGGAACCACCGAGGGCCTGGGCGCGGGCGCGCAGCCGGAAGTGGGCCGCGCGGGCGCCGAGGAATCGATGGCCGAGATCATGGAGCATCTTTCGGGCGCACATATGGTCTTCATCGCCGCCGGCATGGGCGGCGGCACGGGCACCGGGGCTGCGCCGGTGATTGCGCGCGCCGTGCGCGAAGCGGGCATTCTTACCGTCGGCGTGGTCACCAAGCCTTTCGCCCTGGAAGGTGATCGTCGCATGCGGGTGGCCGAGCGTGGCATCACCGAGCTGCAGCAGTTCGTCCATACCCTGATCGTGATTCCCAACCAGAACCTGTTCCGGGTTGCATCCGATCGCACCACCATGTCCCAGGCTTTCGCCATGGCCGACGAGGTGCTGCATGCCGGCGTGCGCGGCGTCACTGACCTGATCGTGATGCCAGGCCTGATCAATCTTGACTTCGCCGACATCAAGTCGGTGATCACCGAGATGGGCAAGGCGATGATGGGTACCGGCGAAGCCGAAGGCGAGGACCGCGCCATCCGGGCCGCCGATATGGCGATCTCCAATCCGCTGCTGGACGATGTCACCATGAAGGGCGCCAAGGGCGTTCTCATCAACATCACCGGCGGACCGGACTTGATGCTGTTTGAAGTCGAACAGGCTGCCAATCGCATCCGGGCCGAAGTCGATCCCGACGCCAACATCATTTTCGGCAACACCATCCTGGACGAGATGGAAGGCCGCATTCGCGTGTCGGTGGTCGCCACCGGCATCGATGCCGAACAGATGAAGCTGCCGGAGAAGGTGCACACCCTGCGTCCGCACCTGAAGCCGCAAGCGTTCCGCATCGAACCGGCCAAGCCCGCCATCAATCCGGTTCAGGCCCAGGTCGAAAGCCTGGCTGCGGAATTGAATGCAACGTCTGCGCCCGCCTTGAAAGACGCGCACATGTTGGGCGGCAGAGACATGCCGGCGATCGAAGAAGCGATGCCGCAGGTTGCGGCGCGCTATCCCGCCACCGAAAGCTATCGTCCGTTGGAACAGCAGCCGCTGGCGCAACGTCCCCAGCAGCCGAAAAAAGCGGGCTGGAGTCTGTTCGGCCGCAAGAAGCCTTCTGCCGACATGCGGGCGGAGCCGCTCCCGGCTGAGCGTCCGCGCGCCACGGCCACCCCGATGCAGCGGCCCGTGGTTCAGGAACCGGTGGCCCCGCCGCCGGGCGAGGACCTGTTCCCTGACCATGGCACCGACGAGCAGTTTGAGATTCCGGCGTTTCTCCGCCGTCAGTCGAATTGATGCTCTAAATCGACCTGGCGTCTTGGTCCCAACTTTCTTCCCCCGCAAGGCGAAGCCTTTGGCGGGGGAAGATGTCCGCTAGCGGGCCTGCCCGCGTGGCGGACAGATGGGGGCAATAAAAATGAACTTCTGGATCGACGAGGCGCAGGAGGCGGATCTTTCCGCCATCACAGCGATCCTCAACCACGCAGCCGCCCACACCACCGCCTCCTGGCACGAATATCCCAAAAGCGACGCGGAGATGGCCGACTGGTTCGCCGCTCGCAAGCGCGACTACACGGTGCTGGCGGCGCGCGATGCTTCCGGCTTTCTGGGATATGCGTCCTACGGACTGTTCCGAGGGCCTTCCGGTTACAGGCTGACCGCGGAACATTCGCTTTATGTGCGTGAGGATGCGCGCGGGCGCGGCATCGGCAAGGCGCTGCTGGCGGCGCTGATCGACACAGCCCGGGCCCAGGGCCTGCATGTGCTGGTGGGCGGGGTTGATGGCGACAACGCCCTCAGCATTGCGCTGCACAAGACGTTTGGATTTGAAGAGGTCGGTCGGATGCCGGAAGCCGGGCGCAAATTTGACCGCTGGCTCACCTTGGTATTCCTGCAGAAGCGGCTCTGACGCTATCATGGTCCGGATCAGGGGTGGAGCAAACATGCGGGCAATGATCTTGGCGATGGGGTTGTCTGTTGGGCTGGCACCGCCGGCGCTGGCCGCTTCCTATGACGTGGTGGACAAGGACATCGCGACCTTGCAGGCCGACATGGCGGCGGGCCGGATCGATGCGATGGGCCTGGTACAGGCCTATCAGGCGCGCATCGCCGCCATCGATCCGCAGCTGCACAGCGTGATCGCACTCAATCCCGATGCGGTCACGCAGGCGCGGGCGCTGGATGCGGAACGCAAGGCGGGTCATTTGCGCGGGCCGCTGCACGGCATTCCGATCTTGGTGAAGGATAATATCGAAACCCTCGATCCCATGCCGACCACGGCGGGTTCGCTGGCGCTGGCGAACAATATCACCCATCGCGATGCGCCTGTGATCGCGCGGCTGCGCGCGGCGGGCGTCATCATCCTGGGCAAGACGAATTTGAGCGAATGGGCCAATATCCGCTCCACCCATTCGATCAGCGGCTGGTCGGCGGTCGGTGGCTGGACGCGCAATCCCTATGTGCTTGATCGCAGCACCTGCGGCTCCAGCGCGGGCAGCGGCGCGGCGGTGGCCGCCAGCCTGGCGGCGGCGGGTCTGGGCACCGAAACCAATGGTTCGCTGGTCTGTCCTGGCGCCTTCAACAGCCTGGTTTCGCTGAAGCCGACCGTGGGTTTGGTGTCGCGCACCCACATCGTGCCTATTTCCCATACCCAGGACACGGCAGGGCCTATGGCGCGTACCGTGGCCGATGCGGCGCTGCTGTTGTCCGCCATGGCGGGCAGCGATCCGCAAGACAGCGCCACCACGCCCGCCGATGCGCATCGCGTGGATTATGCGTCTTTGGGCGGCGCATCGCTGAAAGGAAAACGGTTGGGTGTGATCCTGCCGCCGGCAGATCAGGCGATTCCCACCACCGAAGCGCTTCTGCAACATGCCATCGGCATTTTGCGACACCAAGGGGCGGAGATTGTCGAGATCCGCGGCTTCATCCGGCCGCTGGCTGCCTCGGACGCGGAAGGCACGGTGCTGAAGTTTGAATTCAAGCACGACATCGGCGCGTATCTGCAAAGCCTGCCGGGCGTCGGTCCCAAGACCCTGGCCGACCTGATTGCCTTCAATGCCCGCACGCCGCGCGAGTTGGCGCTGTTCGACCAGGATTATTTCGAGATGGCGAACGAGAAGGGTGGATTGGATGATCCGGCCTATCTCCAGGCGCGTGATGATCTGGTGACCAGCACACGTAGTTTGCTGGACAAGACCTTGAAGGAAAATCGTCTCGACGCCTTGATCCGCGCCACCGAGGACATGGTTTTCCGCCTGGATGTCGTCAAAGGCGACAATGACGGACCGGGCGCGTCCTTCTTGCCTGCTGCGTCCGGTTATCCGCATCTCACCGTGCCGATGGGCTATGTGAATGACCTGCCGGTGGGCCTGTCTTTCATCGGGGTGGCCTGGTCGGAAGCGCAATTGCTGGCGATGGGCGCTGCCTTCGAGCATGCCGCAGCTGCGCGAAAGCCGCCAAGCTTCCTGCCGTCATTGGAAAGCAAGCTGGATATCGCCGCCGCACTGGCGCCGATGCCGCGCTAGGCCCAATTCCTTCAGGAAGGTCTGTCGGTCAATGCTGCCCGGCTGGTCGGCCCGATATAGAGGCGCCGCTTGTTGAAATCGATCGCCAGGGAATTGTAGCGCAGCATGGCCGGTCCGATGATCGCAGCGGCTTTCTTGTCCAACCCGAAATAGCGAAACACGGACGCGTTGGCCACGATCACGGTCTGGGCCGGAAAGGTCCGATTCGCCATGGTGATGGTGAGCCCTTTGACCGTCACAACCGGCTCCAACGTGCCCAGCGCATCACGCAGATTTTGCGGGATGGGCTGGTTCTCGAAACTGGCGCGCCGGATGCCCAGCCGTTCCGCTGCATTCCAGTTCAGCATGGTGATGCCCGACCCCATATCGAGCAACGCGGTGACGGGCTGGTTGCCGAATTCGGCCCGCAGCCACCATAGCGTGACATCGATGTCCTTGGCCCGATACGGTGTCAGCTCTTCCGAAGGCCATTTGCGGAAAATATCGGTGTCGGGTGCCGTGGGGTTCATCAGCTTCAGGCGAAGCGCGTCGTGATCCACCATCAGGAAATAATTCGAGAGCGCGTCCATTCCCAAAATGCCGTCCGCGCCCTGCACGCCTTCCGGCGGATGCACATCGTCCGGCAATACGCCCAGGGTCAATCCGGTGATGGACTTGTCCGCCAGGCGCAGTTCGCGCGGCTTCACCGGCATCGCCGTGCCGATATTGTTCATGGCATAGACTTTGAGTTTGCCGGCCTCTGACTGTGGCAGATTCAATTTTTGGCGCAGATGCTCGAACAGCATGGTGCGGCTGGAAGCCGTATCCAGCAGAAAATTGAACGGGCCCTGGCCATCGACGAAAACATCGGTGCTGACGCGGCCATCCCCGCCGATGCGATAGGGCAGGTCCGCAATCGTGTCGGCCCGGACCGCCGTTGCCGCGACGAAGGCGGCGGCGAGCAGAAAGCCGGTCTTTTTAAGATGGCCCATGGCTTTTGCCTCGATCTTGGCCTTTACCCCCAAAACGCGGGGCCGCTATAAGCGCGTCAACTGGCAATCTGAATCATGCCAGCAATCTAATCGTGAAAGTGCGGCGGCGTATTTGCTATAAGGCGGACATGTCGTTTCGAAACACGCTTTCCCGCGATCTTACAGCGTCCGGCACCGCTTTGCATGCCGGGACGCCGGTGACCATGACTTTGTCGCCGGCTCCGGCGGGGCAGGGCGTCATTTTCCGGCGCAGCGACAAGGCAAATGCCGAAATTCCGGCCCGTTTTGACCGGGTGGGCGAGACCCGGCTGGGCACGGTGATCGAACAGGACAGTGTCAGCGTCGGTGTCATCGAGCATCTGATGGCGGCGGTGGCAGGCGCGGGGCTCGACGATCTCACCGTCACGCTTGACGGACCC
This sequence comes from Alphaproteobacteria bacterium, assembly GCA_041690975.1. Classification (GTDB taxonomy): domain Bacteria; phylum Pseudomonadota; class Alphaproteobacteria; order Micropepsales; family Micropepsaceae; genus Rhizomicrobium. The sequence goes on along the minus strand of JBEPVO010000074.1, from coordinate 5,792 downwards.
GAGCCGCCCATTCTGGACGGCGATGCGCTGTCTTATCTGGTGTTGATCGAGCAGGCCGGGCTGGCGGCATCGCAAGTGCCGCGCCGTGCGATCCGGGTTCTGAGAACGGTGAAAGTGTCTGAGAATAACGCCCATGCGGCGCTCCATCCCGCCGACACGGCGAGTTATGATTTTCTGCTCGAATACGACACCCCTGCGATCGGGCGGCAGGAATTCCACTTTGCCTTCTCGCCGGAGAATTTCCGAAGCTTGATCGCACCCGCGCGCACCTTTGGTTTTCTCAAAGACCTGGACGCGCTCAATGCCATGAACCTGGCCAAAGGTGCGTCCCTGGAAAATACCCTGGCGCTGGACGAAACGGGTGTGATCAACGCGGAGCGCCAGCGGTTCGCCGACGAATTCGTCCGTCACAAGATTCTGGACGCGATTGGAGACATGGCGCTGGCGGGCGCCCCCCTGTTGGCCCGGTTCGAAGGCGTGCGTTCCGGCCATGGCCTCAACAACAGGCTGCTGCGGGCGCTTTTTGCCGATCCCGCCAATTACGAAATGGTCACGCTTCCCTGAACCGGCCGGGCCTGTGCTATAAGAAAATCTTGGTTCGGGCTGGAGCCGCCGTCAGGCGTAAGCTATTGTCCGGACAGCGCAATTCACGAGGCTTGCCGTTTGATGTCGATTCCTGGCCGTTTTCCTGCCCGCTCGATCCGCGCCGCGCTTTTAGTGCTGGCTCTGGGGACCACGATGGGCGGCTGCAGCCTGCTAGGCCTGGACAAGGATGATGCCAGCAATGACCTGAACAAGGATGCCGCCGAATATCGCGAGCGTCCGGTGGAAATGATCTATGGCGATGCCTGGGCCCAGATCCGGAAGAGCAATTGGGAGGAGGCGGCCAAGCAGTTCAATGAAGTCGACCGCCAGCATCCCTATTCGGTGTGGGCACGCCGCGCCATGCTGATGAGCGCCTTCTGCTCGTACCAAGCCAACAAATACGGCGACGCTGTTTCTACCGCCGATCAATATATCTCGCTGCATCCCGGCAGCCGCGAAGTCGCCTATGCCTTCTACCTCAAGGCGATTTCGCTGTACGAGCAGATCGTGGACGTCAACCGCGATCAGGGGAACACACAAGGCGCCCTGGTGGCGTTGCAGGACGTGGTGCAGCGCTTCCCCGATACCGAATATGCCCGTGACGCCACCCTCAAGATCGACCTGACGCAAGACCATCTGGCGGGCAAGGAGATGGCGGTCGGCCGCTATTATCTCACGCGCGGCGATTATATCGGCGGCATCAACCGCTTTCGGGTGGTGGTGCAGCAATACCAGAGCACGCCCCAGATCTCCGAAGCGCTGGAACGGTTGACCGAGGCATATTTCGCGCTGGGCCTGAACAGCGAAGCCCAGACCGCCGCCGCTGTGCTGGGCGCCAACTATCCTGGCAGCCAATGGTACACGGACGCCTATGGCATCCTGAAAGGCCGCAATTTGCGCCCGAAGGAAGACAAAGGCTCCTGGATCAGCCAAGCTTTCCACCGGATCCTCTGAGAGTCGTTTTCCGATGCTCGCCGCACTGACGGTCCGCGACATCGTCCTGATCGAGCAGGCTGTGCTGGAATTCGCGCCCGGCCTCAATGTCCTGACCGGCGAAACCGGGGCGGGCAAATCTATCCTGCTTGATTCTTTGGGACTGGCCGTGGGCGGGCGCGGACGTGCCGGGGTGCGCCCCGGGGCGGCGCAAGGCTCGGCCACCGCCGTGTTCGATCCGGCTCCGAAACATGGCGCGCGCGCCTTGCTGAAGGAGCAGGCGATGCCACATGACGGCGAGATCGTGCTGCGCCGCAGTCTTGCCGTTGACGGCAAATCTCGGGCTTTCATCAATGACGAAGCAGTGAGTGTGGGCCTGCTCAAGGATCTGGGCGGCTTGCTGCTGGAAGTGCATGGCCAGGCCGACGATCGCGGCCTGTTCGACTTCGCCACCCATCGCGGCTTGCTGGATTCGTTCGGGGCGTTGGAGAGTGCGGCCCGCGATGTCGCGGGTTTGTATGCGCAATGGGATGTGGCGCGTGACGCGCTGGCCGGTCTCAAGGCCCAGGCCGCCGAGGCCGAGAAGAACGCCGATTACGTCCGCGCCGCCGCCAAGGAATTGTCGAGCTTCGATCCGCAGCCGGGCGAAGAGGAGAGCCTCGCCGGCGAACGTGCCCTGATGATGAACGCGGCCCGCATCGCCGAGGATCTGAGCGCGGCGACTGAGGCGTTGTCGGGAGAACGCGGCGCGGAGGCGGCCCTGGCCACCGCCCTGAAAAGGCTGTCACGGCTGCAGGAAGAAGCGCGCAAGCGCACGGCCGCGGCGGCAACGGCGCTGGAACAGGCCTTCGCCCAGACCGAAGAAGCGCGTCGCGAACTTGACGCTCTGCTGGCGAGCCTGGATACCGACACCGCTGTGCTGGAACGCAAGGAAGAGCGGTTGTTCGAGTTGCGCGCCCTGGCCCGCAAATACGGCAGTACGCCGGATGGATTGCCGGCGGTGTTGGCAGGATTTTTGGCACAGCGCGACGCGTTGGATGGCAGCGGTACATCGCTGAAGGCTGCGCAGGCCGCCGTCACGCGCGCGCACCAGGCCTATCTGGACGCCGCCCGGAAATTATCGAAGAGCCGTGCCGCCGCGGCGAAGAAGCTGGAAGCTGCCGTCGCCGCCGAACTGGCGCCGCTGAAACTGGGTCACGCCAAATTTCGTGTTGCACTGGAAGCCCTGGCCGATGACGCGGGCACGGCCAATGGACTGGAGAAAATCGCGTTTGAAGTCGCCACCGTCGAAGGCGCCGCTTTCGGCTCGCTGGCGAAGATCGCTTCCGGTGGCGAGCTGGCAAGGTTCTCGTTGGCCTTGAAGGTGGCGCTGGCCCAGACGTCGCCGCCCACTGCGATGGTGTTCGACGAAGTGGATCGCGGTGTCGGCGGTGCGGTGGCCGATGCGGTTGGCGAGCGGTTGCAGCGCCTGGCGCAAACCACCCAGGTGTTGCTGGTCACCCATTCGCCGCAAGTGGCGGCGCGGGCGGCCCGGCATTTCCGCATTTCCCGTGTCGGCGACAAGACCCGCATCGAGATGCTGGAAGATGACGCGCGGCTGGAGGAAATTGCCCGCATGTTGTCGGGCGCCAATATCACGGAAGAAGCCCGCGCCGCCGCCAAGCGGCTGGTGGCGGAAGCGTCGCGCGCCAAACCGGCGCGCAAGCGGGCAAAATCCGCGTGACCAGCAAGTCGGTCGAAAAATTGTCTTCCGCCGATGCGGAAAAAGAGCTGGACCGGCTGGCGCGCGAAATCGCCGAACATGATCGCCGCTATCACGCCGACGACGCCCCCACCATCAGCGATGCCGATTACGATGCGCTTCGCCGCCGCAATGCCGCGATCGAGGAACGCTTCCCCCTGCTGGTGCGCCCCGACAGCCCTTCGCACCGGGTAGGCGCCAAGGTATCGGAAAAATTCGCCAAAATTATCCATGCCCGTTCGATGCTGTCCCTGGACAACGCCTTCAGCGACGAGGACGTGGCGGAATTCCTGGGCAGGGTCCGCCGCTTCCTGGGGCTAAAGGATGATGAAGAGATTGCGGTGATGGCCGAACCCAAGATCGACGGGCTCTCCGCCTCGTTGCGCTATGAGAAGGGTGTGCTGGTGCAGGGCGCCACGCGCGGCGACGGGCAGGAAGGTGAGGACATCACCGCCAATCTGCGCACCATTTCCGATATTCCGCTGCGGCTGAAAGGCAAGCCGCCCGCCGTTCTGGAAGTGCGGGGCGAGGTCTATATGACCCACAAAGCGTTCGAGGCGTTGAACAAGCGGCAAGAAAAAGACGGCAAGCCGGTCTATGCCAATCCCCGTAACTCGGCGGCCGGATCGGTGCGCCAGCTTGATCCATCGATCACCGCTGGGCGCACGCTCAACTTCTTTGCCTATACCTGGGGCGAAATCAGTGAGCTTCCGGCCAAGACACAATCCGGGATGCTGGAAAAATTCCGGGACTATGGATTTGCCGTCAATCCGCTGGTGAAGCGGTGCGAGACATTGGACCAGATCCTGAAATTCTACCGCGATATCGAAACCCGGCGCGCAAAGCTGGGCTACGACATTGACGGTGTGGTCTACAAAATCGACCGCCTCGATCTGCAGGAACGATTGGGCTTCGTCTCGCGCAGTCCCCGTTGGGCCACGGCGCACAAATTCCCTGCCGAGCAAGCGGAAACTGTGGTGGAGGATATTGAGATCCAGGTCGGCCGCACCGGCAAGCTGGCCCCGGTGGCGCGGTTGAAGCCGGTCACGGTGGGCGGCGTGGTGGTGCGCAATGCCACCTTGCACAATGAAGATGAAATCGCTCGAAAAGATGTGCGCATCGGCGATGCCGTGGTGATCCAGCGTGCCGGCGATGTGATCCCGCAAGTGGTCCGGGTGCTCACCGACAAGCGGCCGCGCGGTGCTAAGCCTTACAAATTCCCCGACAGATGCCCCATCTGCGGCAGCCATGCCGTGCGTGAAGTGGACGAAAAGACCGGCAAACAGGATGTCGACCGGCGCTGCACGGGCGGGTTGATCTGCGATGCCCAGACGGTGGAGCGGCTGAAATATTTCGTCGCCCGTGACGGCTTCGACATCGAAGGCCTGGGCGGCACCATGATCGAGCTGTTCCATGACAAGGGGTTGCTGAAAGAGCCCGCCGACATCTTCGCGCTGATAGAAAAGCCGGAGAAGGTGAGCAAGGTCCTGGCCGAGCATCGCGCCGCCTTGTCGGAAGAGCGCCGTGCTGCCGAAGGCAAGGACCCGGTCAAGACCAAGGCAAAAAAGGAAGACCGCGAAGACAAGGTGGTCGAAAATCTGATGGCGGCGATCGAACATCGCCGTACCATCCCGTTGGACCGGCTGATCAACGCGCTTGGCATCCGCCATGTCGGCGAAACCACGGCGCGGCTGATCGCGCGGCATTATCGCACCATCGACGCCTTCCTGGATGGCATGAAGGTGGAGAATGCCCGCGAGGAACTGGAAAGTCTGGAAGGCATTGGCGGCATCGTCGCCGAAGCGATCTGCGATTTCTTCGGCGAGAAGCACAATGTGAAGGCGCTGGCCCGGCTGCTGGCCTGGCTGAATGTCACGCCCATGGCAGCGCCCGTGAAGTCATCCCCGGTATCCGGCAAGACGGTGGTGTTCACCGGCACATTGGAAAAGATGACTCGCCAGGAAGCCAAAGCGCGGGCCGAAAGCCTTGGCGCGAAAGTCTCCGGCTCGGTTTCCGTCAAGACCGATATCGTTGTGGCGGGGCCGGGCGCGGGCTCCAAGCTGAAAGATGCGCAGAAGCACAATGTCCAGGTGATGGACGAAGATAGCTGGCTGAAACTGATTGCTGGCTAAACCGCGCGCGTCGCCTTTTCCAGCCAGGCGCGGGTCTCTTCATCGACCAGCGGCCGCAGGGTCTCCAGCACCCGGGCGTGATAGGCATTGAGCCAGATGCGTTCGCCGTCGGTGAGCAGGCCCGGTTCCACAAGATTGAGATCAATCGGCGCCAAGGTGATGGTTTCGAACGCCATCATGGGCCGCTCGCCATCGGGCATCGTTTTCGGCTCCGTCACCACCACCAGGTTTTCGATCCGGATGCCATATTCGCCAGTCTTGTAATAGCCGGGCTCGTTGGAACAGATCATGCCGGGCATCAGCGGCTGTCCGACGGGGCGCTTGGAAATATTCTGCGGTCCTTCATGCACCGACAGGTATGAGCCGACGCCATGACCGGTGCCATGGTCGTAATCCAGCCC
>JBEPVO010000073.1:0-13393 GCA_041690975.1 Alphaproteobacteria bacterium | reverse complement strand
GCGTCGGCGAAAGCCGGAGCGACCTTAAAAAGAGCGTCGGCGAAAGCCGGAGCGATCTTTTGAATACAATTGCGTCCTATTGCGTTTGCAAGGGACGACCACCAACTGATCGTTGCCGGGGAAAGCATGACATTCCTGTTACGGAGATTTTCGTGCCGCGTTGGCTTCTGATTCTGAGCGCGATCGCGCTGATCGCCCTTGTCGCTGGTTACGTCACCTTCGGTGGCGCCAATATGGGACGCTAGATGGCGCGCACTGCCGTAGAAGAAGGTGACGGCGCGCCATCCTTCCGGCCGCTCTGGACCCTGATGCCGTATCTGTGGCCGAAGAACCGGCCCGACCTGCGGGCGCGGGTGCTGGTGTCCATTGTCTTTCTGGTGCTGGCCACCGGCTTCACCAGTGTTTCGCCCCTGATTTTCGGCTGGGCTGTGGATCAGCTTCGTCCCACGCCTACCAATATCGCCATCGGCGCGGTGCTGTCGCTGATTGCATCCTATGCGATCTCCCGCATCATGCTGGCGGCTTTCGCTCAGCTGCGCGATGGCGTCTTCGCCAAGGTCCAATACCACGCCATGCGCGAAGTGGCGGTGGAGACCTTCGCCCACGTCCATACTTTATCGTTGCGCTTTCACCTGGAACGCAAGACCGGCGGCCTGTCGCGGGTGATCGAGCGCGGCACCAAGGGCATCGACACATTGCTGTCTTTTGCCCTGTTCAGCATTTTTCCCACCATCCTGCTGATGGCGTTCTACAGCGCCATCTTGCTGATCGAATTGAACGTCTGGGTGGCGCTCAGCACGGTGGCAATGGTGATTGCCTATATCTGGTTCACGTTTTGGATCACCCGCTGGCGTATCCAGTATCGGCGCGAAATGAATCAGTCGGACACCGACGCCAACACCAAGGCGGTGGACAGCCTGCTGAATTTCGAGACGGTCAAATATTTCAACAACGAGACGCATGAGACCAAACGCTACGACGTCTCGATGGAGAAATTCTCCGGTGCCTCGATCCAGTCGCAGATCTCGCTGTCCGTTCTCAATACCGGCCAGGCCGCGATCATGGCGTTGGGCCTGGGTGCTGTGATGGCGCTGACCGCGATGGGAATCGCGCGCGGGCAATTTTCCATCGGCTTGTTCGTGGCCGGCAATGCCATCCTGATCCAGCTTTATCAACCGCTGAACCTGCTGGGCACCGTCTATCGCGAGATCACCCAGGGCTTGGTGGACATGGAGGCGATGTTCCGCCTGCTCAACCGGCCCCAGGAAGTCAACGACAAACCGGACGCCAAGCCGCTGGTCGTCAGCGGCGGTGAGATCCGCTTTGACAATGTGGTGTTCAATTACGATCCCGAACGTACGGTGCTCAAAGGCGTCAGCTTCACCGTTCCCGCCGGCAAGACGGTGGCCGTGGTGGGCCCGTCCGGTGCGGGAAAATCCACGCTCAGCCGCATTCTGTATCGCTTCTACGATATCCGCGAAGGCAAGGTGACCATCGACGGCCAGGATGTTCGCGATGTGACTCAGGCCAGCCTGCGCGCGGCCATCGGTATCGTTCCCCAGGATACGGTGCTGTTCAACGACACCGTGCGCTACAACATTGCCTATGGCCGGATCGGCGCCAGCGATGCGGACATCCGCGAAGCGGCGCGGCTGGCCCAGATTGACAAATTCATCGTCGAACTTCCCCAGGGCTATGACGCCATGGTTGGCGAACGCGGCCTCAAACTGTCCGGCGGCGAGAAACAGCGCGTCGCCATTGCCCGCACCATCCTCAAGAACCCGCCGATCCTGCTTCTGGATGAAGCCACCAGCGCGCTGGACACTGGCACCGAGCGGGAAATTCAGGGCGCCCTCAGCGACGTCTCACGCGGCCGCACCACCTTGGTAATTGCGCATCGTCTTTCCACCGTGATCGATGCCGACGAGATTTTGGTGCTGGATCATGGCGAGATCATCGAACGCGGCCGCCATTCCGCACTCCTCGCAATGAACGGCCATTACGCCTCGATGTGGAACAAGCAGCGCGAAGCGGCGGCCGCGCGTCAGAAGCTGAAAGAGGTCGAGAACGATCCGGATGTGGCACCAGGAATTGCAAAAGCGGTTCCGGCTTAAGGCGCCACTTTCGTCATCGCCCGTCGCATTACGCTGACGCTAGCGACTTCGGGCGATCCACAGAGACCGCAGTGATTCTGTCGAAAGCCTTCATGGATGGCCCGGATGAACCGGGCCATGACGAATGGAATATGGAATCGATCAGATAATCTCGACGCGGTCGACTTCGACGCCTTTGTTGCCTTGGCGCGTCGAATAGCGAATGCGCTGATCCGGCTCGACCGCCTGCACGCCCGAGCGGCGCAGCGCACTGGCATGAAGATAGATGTCGCCCGAACCGGCATCCGGCATCACAAAGCCGAAGCCTTTCTGGTCGTTGAAGAACTTGACCTTGCCTTCGACCATCGGGCCGGACGGCGCGTTGTTGTCGCGATGGCCGCCCTGGCTGCGTCCACCGCCGCCGAAACGATCCCCACCGCCAAACCGGTCGCCCCCGCCGAAGCGGTCACCGCCGCCGAAACGATCGCCACCGCCACCGAACCGGTCGCCGCCGCCGCCGAACTCGCGGCGCGGGCCGCGCGGGGAGGATGCTTCGGCCGTGGACAGGTCGACGCTATGGACATTGACCACCTGCAGGCCGCGCTGGGAATCCGCCAGGTCGCAGACGATGGTGGCGCCTTGTGGAACTTCGCTGTGGCCGAGCGCTTGCAGCGCGGACGCATGACAGAATGCGTCGCCGCCGTCATTCAGGGTTATGAAGCCATACCCCTTGGTCGCGTTGAACCATTTCACTTTGCCCGTCGCAGAGGTCTGCGCGAGGGCTTTGGAGCCTTCGTTGTCGTAATGAGCCATAGGAACCGACGCCACACCCAAGCCGGTTGATAACAGATCGCCCCCACGTCCGGCTGCGAGCAGGGCGCAATCCCATATGATGACTACAGAAACACGAAACCCGCAAGCGAGGTTAAGGGAAGGTTGCAGCCGCCAAAAGCCTGGGTTTTTTGCTGCAATGCGAAATTTACTTGACTTTAAAGGGGTTGACGCAGATATACCCCACATCTCCGTGCGACCGCACAAAGGCCCCAGGGCCGTCATCGCCGGGATTATTTCGAACCTCCGTTCCCTCCAGTGTGCGTGGAAGACGGCAACAGCCGTTCCCCCGTGCTTGCCCATTTGGTTTTGGGGCGCGTGCGGACTTCCGGTTTTTAAGGACTATCTGTGACTGACGTAACTTTCGCTTCGCTTGGCGTTGCCGAGCCGATCCTCCGCGCCTTGGCGGCGGAGAACTACACCCACCCCACACCCATCCAGGCTCGCGCCATTCCGGCGCTGCTGGCGGGCCGCGACCTTCTGGGCATTGCCCAGACCGGCACCGGCAAGACCGCCGCGTTCGGCCTGCCGCTGCTGCAGAAGCTTTCCATAGGCCATGTGCCGCCTCGTCCGCGCGAAGCCAAGGCATTGATCCTGGCGCCGACCCGCGAACTGGCCGTGCAGATCGAAGACAGCCTGCGCATTTACGGAAAATTCCTCAACCTCAAGCGCGCCGTCATCCTGGGTGGCGTCAGCCAGAATGCCCAGGTCAATGCCATGAAGAATGGCGTCGATATCCTGGTGTCGACACCGGGCCGTCTGCTCGACCTGGTGCAGCAAAAGCATATCCGCCTCGATGCAGTTCAGGTCTTCATCGTCGATGAAGCCGACCGCATGCTGGACATGGGTTTCATTCGCGACGTGCGCAAGATCGTGGCGCATCTGCCCCGCGAGCGGCAGTCGATGCTGTTTTCCGCCACCATGCCGGACGATATCGTCAAGCTGGTGGGCGACATGCTGAAATCGCCCGAGCGCATCGAAGTCACGCCCCAGGGCAAGACTGCCGACCGCATCGAGCAGAAGCTATATTACGTACCGATGCCGCAAAAGCGTCAGCTGCTCAGCGCGCTGTTGAAAGATGAAGCGCTGAACCGCGTCATCGTCTTCACCCGCACCAAGCATGGCGCCAACCGTGTTGCCGAGCATCTCAGCAAGACCGGCGTGATCGCCGAAGCCATCCACGGCAACAAGAGCCAGAATGCGCGCCAGCGTGCCCTGGAATTGTTCCGTAGCGGCAAGGCCCGCGTGCTGGTGGCGACCGATATCGCCGCGCGCGGCATCGACATTGACGACATCTCGCATGTGATCAATTTCGAGCTGCCCAACGAGCCGGAAAGCTATGTCCACCGCATCGGCCGCACCGCGCGTGCCGGCGGCCAGGGCATCGCGATCTCATTCTGCGATTCCTCGGAGCGCGAATATCTGCGCGACATCGAGCGGCTGATCCACACCAAGATCAACGCCTTGCCGCACGACCTGCCGGACCTGACCGAAGCCCAGAAGGCCGCCGCGGAAGAGCCGCGCCGTCCGCCGCACGGTCATCGCCATGGCAAGCCGCATGGCCACAAGGGTGGCGGGCACAAGCCCGGCGATGCGGGTGCTCCCGCGAAAAAGCGCAACGGCTCGCGGGCCCATTGGAACCGCAAGCGGGATGCCGCCTGATCCGTCATGACGGCAATCTTCGTTGACGGCGATGCCTGTCCGGTAAAGGCCGAAATCGAAAAGGTCGCCGCACGGCATGGCCTGCCGGTCACCATTGTCAGCAACGGCGGATTGCGCCCATCGGCCAATCCGCTGGTCTGTCATGTGATGGTGCCCGACGGGGCCGACGCCGCCGATGATTGGATCGTCGAACATATCGGCGCGAAGGACATCGCCATCACCGCCGACATTCCGCTGGCGTCGCGCTGCCTGGAAAAAGGCGCGCGCGTCATCGGCCCCAACGGCAAGTCTTTTACCCCGGACAATGTCGGCATGGCGCTGGGTATGCGGGAGTTGAACCGTCACCTGCGCGAAGTCACGGGCGGGCAGACCCATCATTCGGGGTTTGCCAAACAGGACCGCTCGCGCTTTCTGGGCGAACTGGAAAATTGCATCCAGGCCTTGAAGCGCGCAGGCTAGAACGATGTCGGAAGCTCTCGCAAAAGCCCAGTCCTTCGGCCTGAGTTTGGAAAATCATTACGCCCGGCTGCCGGGCGAGTTCTATACCCAGATGCCGGCAGAGCGGGTGGGCGAGCGTCCCGTGCTGCTGCATGCCAATCTGAAGGCGGCAGCGCTGATCGGACTTGATGCGTCCATCTTTGCCGACCCTGATTTCGTGCGCGTCTTTTCCGGCCATGCTGCGCTGGGTGATTTCTCGCCTTTGGCGATGGTCTATTCCGGGCATCAGTTCGGTGCCTGGGCCGGGCAGTTGGGCGATGGCCGCGCGCTGCTGATCGGGCAGGCGCGAAACACGGCCGGCGAATTATGGGACGTGCAGCTGAAAGGCGCGGGGCTGACGCCTTATTCGCGTTTCGGTGATGGGCGCGCCGTGATGCGCTCCACCGTCCGTGAATATCTGGGAAGCGAAGCCATCGCAGGCTTGGGTATTCCCACAAGCCGCGCGCTGTCGATTATTGCCACCGGCGAAACGGTGATGCGCGAACAGCCCGAACCCGGCGCGGTTCTGACCCGTCTGGCGCGCAGCCATGTCCGCTTCGGCCATTTCGAGCATTTCCATCATCGCGGCAAGCACGAGCAGGTGCAGCTTCTGGCCGATCATGTGATCGGCGAATATTTTCCGGAATATATCGGTGACCATGCCGGTTGGTTCGGTGAGGTGGTGAAACGCACCGCCGAACTGATGGCACAGTGGCAGGCGGTGGGTTTCGCCCATGGCGTGATGAACACCGATAATATGTCCATCCTGGGCCTGACCTTGGATTACGGGCCGTACGGATTTCTCGATGCTTATGACCCCGACTTCATTTGCAACCATACCGACGAGGGCGGGCGGTATTCTTTTTCCAACCAACCCGGCATCGGGCACTGGAATCTGCGCGCCTTGGCGGCAGCGCTGTCCAGCCTGATCGACAGCGACACACTGGTCGAAAAGCTGGATAGCTATGAATCGATTTTCGTCACCCGCTTCCGCGCCCTGATGCGCGCCAAGGTGGGCCTGGTGCGGCAAGAAGAAGGCGATGACGAACTGATCCGTTCGCTGCTGAAGCTGATGGCGGCGACCCGCGCCGATTACAGCCTGGTGTTCCGGGGGCTCGCCGCCACAGACGAGGATTGGCTGTTTCTGTTCGGGTTGGCCCGGGACGAGGCGATCCGCTGGCGCGAAACCTATCGCGCTCGCATGGACGGCGAGGGCGATGTCGCTGCCGCCATGAATGCCGTCAATCCGAAGTATGTCCTGCGCAACTGGGTGGCGGAAACCGCCATCCGGGCGGTTGAGGACCGGGGCGATTCCGGGCCGTTGGACCGCATTCTGAAGCTGGTGCAAAGCCCCTATGCAGAGCATGCGGGCGAGGACGCCCTGGCCCAGCCCCCGGGGGCCGAATTTGGCGGTCTTTCGGTGTCCTGCTCCTCCTGACTCCCCCTGAATCGGCCGAAATTGCCGCGCAAAAACGGGTGGCAGGACGGGGGCCGAACCATTATGGTCCGGCCGCCATGGAACCCTTCAAAAAGCTGGACGGCATCGCCGCCCCCCTGAACATGATCAATGTCGACACCGACATGATCATCCCCAAGCAATTCCTCAAAACCATTCATCGCACCGGACTGGGCAAGGCCCTGTTCGACGAGATGCGCTACAAGACCGATGGCAGCGAGAATCCGGACTTCGTCCTGAACAAGCCGGCCTACCGCAAAGCACAGATCCTGGTGACAGGCGAGAATTTCGGCTGCGGCTCCTCGCGCGAGCACGCGCCCTGGGCGCTGCTGGATTTCGGCATCCGCTGCGTCATCGCCACCAGCTTTGCGGATATTTTCTACAACAATTGTTTCAAGAACGGCATCCTGCCGATCCGCCTGCCGCAGGAAACCGTCGACAAGCTGATGGACGATGCCGAGCGCGGTTCCAATGCCCGCATCTCGGTTGATCTGGAGACCTTGGAGATCCGCGGCCCCGATGGCGGCATGGTCAAGTTCGAGGTCGACGAGTTCCGCCGCCAATGCCTGCTCAATGGCTGGGACGATATCGGCCTGACCCTGCGCGACGAGGGCAAGATCACGTCGTATGAAGCGCGGCACAAAGTCGACGCGCCCTGGATTTAAGAGAGAGCCATGCACAATATTCTTCTGACGCCGGGCGACGGCATCGGTCCCGAAGTGATGGACGCAACCCAGCGCGTGCTATCCTGGTATGGCCGCAACCGTAATTTCGGCTACACCACCGAAGAGGGCCTGATCGGCGGTACCGCGTTCGAAAAAGTCGGACGCTCCGATCCCGACGACACCATCGAAAAAGCCCGACGCGCCGAAGCGATTCTGTTCGGTGCGGTCGGTGGCCCGCAATGGGATAATCTGCCTTTCGCGCAGAAGCCGGAACGGGGCCTGCTGCGCCTGCGCAAGGATCTGGAGCTGTTCGCCAACCTGCGCCCGGCGCTGTGCTTCGATGCCTTGAAAGATGCCTCCAGCCTGAAGCCGGAAATCGTCTCGGGCCTGGACATTCTCATCGTGCGCGAGTTGACCGGTGGCGTCTATTTCGGCGAGCCCAAGGAAACCACCACCTTGCCCGACGGCCAGAAGCGCGCTGTCGATACCCAAGTCTATACGACCTCTGAAATCGCCCGCATCGCCCGTGTTGCTTTCGAGCTGGCGCGGCTGCGCGGCAACCGCGTCGCCTCGGCGGAAAAGTCGAATGTGATGGTGACGGGCGTGCTTTGGCGCGAAGTCGTCACCAAGATCCACAAAGATGAATTCCCCGACGTGCAGCTTTCCCACGTTCTGGCGGACAATTGCGCCATGCAGCTGGTGCGCAATCCCAAGCAATATGACGTGATCGTCACGGACAATCTGTTCGGCGACGTGCTGTCAGACGAAGCGGCGCAGCTCACCGGCTCTATCGGCATGCTGCCGTCCGCTTCACTGGGCGCCAAAATCAACGGCAAGCAAGCGGCGCTTTATGAGCCGATCCATGGCAGCGCGCCGGATATCGCCGGCAAGGGCCTGGCCAATCCCATTGCCTCCATCCTCTCCTTCGCCATGTGCCTGCGCTATTCCTTTGGTCGGATCGAAGATGCAGTGCTGCTGGAAAAAGCGGTGGAGCAGGTGCTGGCCGATGGCTATCGCACCGGCGACATCATGCAGCCCGGCATGAACCAGGTGGGCACGGCCGCGATGACGGATGCGATCCTCAAGGCGCTGGAAAAGCTCAACGCCTAGGGCTTGGACCACATCCGGGTGAGATTCTGGGTGACGACGTCCATGCGGACCCGGCTCACCCAATCCATCTTCAGGCCTTCGATCGCCATGACGTCCTTTATTTCCGCCAGCATGTTGCGCTCGCGCTCGTCGGGAATCAGGCTCTCGATGAAGGTGATCGACACCAGGCGCGTGCCAGACGTCACGGGGCGCACTTCGTGCAGCAGGGTTGACGGATAGACGAAGGCTTCGCCCGGCGCGCCTTTGATCGTGATGGGCAAGGTGCCCATGTGAAGCGCCAGTTCGCCACCTTCATAGGTCGCCGGATCGTTGAGGAAAATCGTGCAGGACAGATCCGAGCGGAGTTGATAGGCGCCCGATTGCGCGTTGATGCCCATGAAGGCCGTATCGGCATGGGCGCCATATTTCATCCCGACTTCGTAGCGGCTGAGAAGCGGCGGGGCGACGCGCTTGGGGAAAGCGAAGTCTCGGAACGGGCGGCAGCGCTGAAAGGCTTCCACCACGATCTGCGCGGATTCCGTGTAGCGGGGATCGCTCTGGTCGGCCTGCAGATTGACCTTGGTGGTATTGGCGGGGTTGGACAGTCGGCCTTCCACGAAGTTCAATTGGCTTGCCAGCTGGACGAGACGCGCGACCTCCGCCGGATTCAAGAAGTCGTGTATTTCCTGGAACATGAAACCCCCGCTGCAATCTCGGAAACCATAGCAAACCAGCTTATGCCTGCCCATGCGTTTCACCCAGGGCCCCGCCTTTCACCGAAACCTGACGCCCGGCACCATGCCGCTGGCGATCAATCTTCTGGGTCAATTGCCGGCGATCACCATTTCTTCCAACCTGTCCAAGGGCTATGCGCTGTCCGACGCGGTGACGGCGATCAACCAGACGCGAGACCGGATCGGTATGCCGGACACCGTGCTGGGTCAGTTCCAGGGCCAGGCGTTCCAGAGTTCGATGGGCAAGATGGGGCTGCTGCTCACCATCGCCATCGTCACAGTCTATATCATCCTGGGCATTCTCTATGAGAACTTCATCCATCCGCTGACCAACCTGTCCGGACTGCCATCGGCGGCGGTGGGCGCGTTGATCACGCTCTGGTTGTTCGGCGTGCCGCTCAGTCTTTATGCCTTTGTCGGCATGATCATGCTGATCGGCATCGTGAAGAAGAACGCGATCATGATGATCGACTTCGCGCTCCAGCGCGAGCGGGGCGAGGAAAAAGCTGAACCGCGCGTCGCCATTTATGAAGCGGTCATCGTGCGATTCCGTCCCATCATGATGACCACCATGGCCGCGCTGATGGGCACTTTGCCGGTGGCGATCGGGCTGGGCGCGGGTTCCGAGGCGCGGCGGTCCTTTGGCGCCAAGCCCGAACACCGCCATCCGGGCTGCCCCCAGCCGCATCCTGCGCCCGCAGAATAGGCATTCTGGCGCGATAAGTTTGCGGTTTGAGAGGCAGATGAGGTCTCCAAAAACCCTAAAAAACACTATGGGTTAGGTGGGTCCCACAGGGCCGTTGCGTTGCCTACGCAGTTGCAACATAAAGCTTCGTCCATTTTCCCACGCCCGCGTATGCCAGGCTCAAAGATGTCAGTGCCCTTCCGCCGCCTCTTGGTGGCCAATCGTTCCGAGATTGCGATCCGCGTGTTCCGTGCGGCGACCGAACTCGGCATCTCCACCATCGCGGTCTATGCGGAGGAGGACAAACTCTCCCTCCATCGCTTCAAGGCCGACGAGGCCTATCTGATCGGCAAGGGCAAGGGCCCCGTCGAAGCCTATCTGTCCATTGACGAAATTTTGCGGGTCGCCAAGGAAGCGAAGGCCGACGCCATCCATCCCGGTTACGGTCTGCTGTCGGAAAGTCCGGAATTCGCCGAAGCCGTCGCTGCGGCGGGGATCATTTTCATCGGCCCATCGCCCAAGACATTGCGCACCCTGGGCAACAAGGTGGACGCCCGCAATCTTGCCGTCGCGCTGGGCGTGCCGGTGATGCCGGCCAGTCCGCCTCTGCCGGACAATGCGGAAAAAGTGAAGGCGTTGGCCCGCGAGGTCGGGTATCCGGTGATGCTGAAAGCGTCCTGGGGCGGTGGCGGCCGCGGCATGCGGCCCATCGAAAGCGAAGACGGTCTGCTTGACGCCGTCTTCACCGCCAAGCGCGAAGCCAAGGCCGCATTCGGCAAGGACGAAGTCTATCTTGAAAAACTGGTGCGCCGCGCCCGCCATGTCGAAGTTCAGGTACTGGGCGATAGCCACGGCACCTTGGTGCATTTGTATGAGCGCGACTGTTCCATCCAGCGTCGTAACCAGAAAGTGATCGAGCGGGCGCCCGCGCCCTATCTCGATGCCGCCACCCGTCAGCAATTATGCGCGGCGGCGCTCAAGATTGCAGGCGGTACCGATTATGTCGGCGCCGGCACCGTCGAATTCCTGATGGATGTCGACAGCGGTAAATTCTATTTCATCGAAGTCAATCCGCGCATTCAGGTCGAGCACACGGTCACTGAAGTGATCTGCGACCTCGATATCGTCAAGGCCCAGATCCGTATCGCCGAAGGCAAGCGCATCGGCGTTCCCACCGATGACGGCGGCTATGAGACCGGCATTCCACCGCAGGACCTGATTTCGCCCCGCGGCCATGCCATGCAGTGCCGTATTACCACTGAGAATCCGGAAAATAATTTCATCCCCGATTATGGGCGCATCATCGCCTATCGCGGCGCCACCGGCTTCGGCATCCGCATCGATGGCGGCACCGCCTATTCCGGCGCGGTGGTGACGCGCTGGTATGATCCGCTGCTGGAGAAAGTCACGGCCTGGGCTTCGACCCCGGCGGAAACCATCGCCCGCATGGAACGGGCTTTGCGCGAATACCGCATCCGGGGCGTGGCGACCAATCTGCCATTCCTGGAATCGGTGCTGAGCCATCCCAAATTCCGCTCCAACCAATACACCACGCGCTTTATCGATGAGACACCGGAGCTGTTCCATCTGCCGCCGCGCCGCGATCGCGCCACCAAGCTTCTCACTTACATCGCGGACGTGACGGTGAACGGCCATCCGGAGACGCGCGGACGGGTCAAGCCGCCCGCCGATGCCCGCAAGCCCGAAGTCCCTGTGTTCCGACAGGACCCCGTGCCCGGCACCAAGCAGCTTCTCGATCAACTGGGCCCGGAGAAATTCGCCGCCTGGATGAAGGACCAGAAACAGGTCCTGATCACCGACACCACCATGCGCGATGCACACCAATCGTTGCTGGCGACCCGCATGCGCACCTATGACATTGCGGGCGTCGCGTCGGCCTATGCCAAGGGTCTGCCGCAGCTTCTGTCGCTGGAATGCTGGGGCGGCGCCACTTTCGACGTGGCGATGCGTTTCCTGGGCGAAGATCCTTGGGAGCGGCTGGCGCGAATTCGCGAAGCTTCGCCCAACATCCTCACCCAGATGCTGCTGCGCGGCGCCAATGGCGTGGGCTACACCAATTACCCCGACAATGTGGTGAAAGAGTTCGTCCGCCGCACCGCCGATGCCGGCATGGACTTGTTCCGAATCTTCGACTGCCTGAACTGGGTGGACAATATGCGCGTCGCCATCGACGCGGTACGCGAGTCCGGCAAGCTGGTGGAAGGCGCGGTCTGCTACACCGGCGACATCTTCGATCCGGCGCGTTCCAAATACGACCTGGCCTATTACATCCGCATGGCCAAGGAGCTGGAGAAAGCCGGCTGCAATATCCTGGCGATCAAGGACATGGCGGGTCTGCTCAAGCCCGCCCAAGCGCGGGTGCTGGTCGCGGCATTGAAGAATGAAATCGGCTTGCCGATCCATTTGCACACCCACGACACGTCGGGCATTGCCGGCGCCACCATCCTGGCGGCAGTGGACGCGGGCATCGATGCCGTGGACGGCGCAATGGATGCGATGTCGGGAAATACCTCGCAGCCCTGCCTGGGTTCGGTGGTCGAAGCCCTGCGCCATACGCCGCGCGATGCGGGCTTGGATCCCGAAGCCATCCGCCAGATCAGTTTCTATTGGGAAGCGGTACGCACCCAATATGCCGCGTTCGAAAGCGATCTGAAGGCGGGCGCATCGGAAGTCTATCTGCACGAAATGCCGGGTGGCCAATTCACCAACCTGAAGGAACAGGCGCGCTCGCTGGGTCTGGAAACGCGCTGGCACGAGGTCGCCAAGGCCTATCGCGCCGCCAACGATCTGTTCGGCGACATCGTGAAAGTGACGCCGTCGTCCAAAGTGGTGGGCGACATGGCGTTGATGATGGTGGCGCAGAATCTCACCAGCACTGAAGTGCTCGATCCCAAACACGACATGGCGTTCCCCGCTTCGGTGGTGGAGATGTTGCGCGGCGATCTGGGCCAGCCTTTGGGCGGCTGGCCGAAAGCGCTGCAGGACAAGGCGCTGAAAGACATCAAGCCGACCACGGCCCGGCCGGGATCGCTGTTGCCCGCCACCGATCTGGAGGCGGCGAAAAAGGAAGCCGAGAGCAAGATCGGCCGTCCGCTGGAAGGCGACGAACTGATGTCTTACCTGATGTATCCCAAGGTCTTCACCGATTACGCCGCCATGCAAGGAAAGTATGGCCCGGTGTCGGTGCTGCCCACGCCGGTCTTTTTCTACGGTATGAAGCTGGGCGAGGAGATCGCGGTCGAGCTGGAGCGGGGCAAGTCATTGGTGCTGCGCTTGCAGACCATTGGCGAGACCGACGAGGAAGGCAAAGTGCGCGTCTTCTTCGAACTCAATGGCCAGCCCCGCATCGTCAAGGTGCCAAACCGTTCCGCCAAGGCGACAGTGGAAGTGCGGCGCAAAGCGGAAGAGGGCAACGACACCCATGTCGCCGCCCCGATGCCTGGCGCGGTCTCCACGGTTTCGGTGAAGAAGGGCGAGGCCGTGAAGGCGGGCGATGTGCTGCTCACCATCGAAGCGATGAAGATGGAAACCGCACTGCATGCGCCGCGCGACGGCACCGTCACCGAATTGCTGGTGACACCAGGCACCCAGATCGATGCCAAGGATCTGCTAGTTGTTCTGAGTTAGGCGAACCGGACGCGAGAGGGTTCACCGCGCCCGGTTCTAACCCGTTGCAGCAT
>JBEPVO010000072.1:0-14000 GCA_041690975.1 Alphaproteobacteria bacterium | reverse complement strand
TGCGCTTTCCGGTGGCATCGCCGCCATGCATTCGGCCTGGCGCATCTGATGAGCGATCTTTCAAGCCTGCTGCGTCTGTGGCAATCCGCGCGGTTGCTTGCGCGATATGATGCGTTGCTGCCGGGGGAATATCGGGCGCGATTGCCGTTCGGTGCACGCGCAGCGCGGGCGGTGCTGGGCTTTGGCCGGGTGCGCGAGATCGGATCGCCGGGCGTGCGTCTGGCGCACGCGCTGGAGCATCTGGGACCGGCCTATATCAAGCTGGGCCAGATGCTGGCAACGCGGCCCGACATTGTGGGCGAGGATGTCGCGCGCGCGTTGGAACATCTGCAGGATCGGCTGCCGCCTTTTCCTGATGCCATCGCCCGCGCGGCGATCGCCGACAGCTTGGGACGTCCGGTGGAGGATCTGTTTTCTGCTTTCGGTGCGCCCGTCGCGGCTGCGTCCATCGCGCAAGTGCATCGCGCCACCACTTCGGAAGGCGCCGAAGCGGCGGTGAAGGTGCTGCGCCCTGGCATCGAAATTCTGTTTCGCCGCGATCTGGACGCATTGGCCTTGTTTGCCCGTCTGGCGGAACGTTTTTCCATGGAGGCGCGCCGCCTGCGTTTGGTCGCGCTGGTCGAAACCCTGGCGGCCTCGGTGGCGTTGGAACTGGATTTGCGCATGGAAGCGGCGGCGGCTTCCGAACTTTATGATCGTACCCGCGGCGATGCGGAATTCCGGGTGCCGCATGTCGATTGGACGCGCACGTCGGGGCGGGTCCTGACCAGCGAATGGATCGACGGCACGCCGATCCGCGATGCCGCCATCTTGCGCGCCGCCGGACATGATCCAAAAAAGATAGCGCTCACTTTGGTGCGCAGTTTTCTCACCCAGGCGCTTCGAGATGGGTTCTTCCATGCCGACATGCATCCGGGAAACCTGTTTCTGGACCGCGAAAATCGGTTGGTGGCGGTGGATTTCGGTATCATGGGGCGGCTGGATATCGACATGCGCCGTTTCATGGCGGGGACCCTGGCGGGCTTTCTGGCGCGCGATTACCGGCGAGTGGCGCAACTACATTACGATTATGCGTTCGTGCCGCCGCATCATCCGGTGGAAACATTTGCGCAAGCCTTGCGCGCCATCGGCGAGCCGATCTTCGGCAAGGGCGCGCGGGACGTGTCGATTGCGCGGCTCCTGGGGCAGTTGTTCGAAACCACGCGGCGTTTCGACATGCAGGCCCAGCCGCAACTGGTGTTGCTGCAAAAAACCATGGTGGTGGTCGAGGGCGTGGCGCGGAATCTCGATCCCGATTTCGATATTTGGGAAGCGGCCCGTCCGGTGGCGGAGCGTTGGGTGTCAGACAATATGGGGCCCGAAGCGCGGCTGGCGCGTGCTGCCGAAGGTGTCACCGCCTTGGGCAGGTTGGCCGAAGACCTGCCGCAACTGGTGCGCAATGCCGAACAGCTTTCGCAAATGGTGGCGGAAGGTGGGGTGCGGCTGCATCCCGACACAGCGCGCGCCATCGCCGTGGAACAGGATCGCAAGAGCCGCCCGCTCCGGGTGGTGCTGATTGCGCTTCTGGCAATGATCGCGGCGGTGCTGCTATGGCGCTGGCACAGCTTCTTTTGACAAGAGCATCGGCCAGGAAAAGTGTGGAGCGTGCGTAGCGCGCGCAACGGTTTTCCGTTCGGCCGTGCGACTACAATTAGCGGCGCGAGAGCAGCACAAAGCGAGTGGTGAGCAGGACGGCCGCCACCAGCAAGCCGAAGGCCAGGCCCAGCCAGATGCCCAGACCTTTCATGCCCAGGCCGAAGCCCAGCAGCGCACACATCGGTGCGCCAGCCAGCCAGTAGGACGCACCAGCAACCCACATCGGGCCGCGTGCATCCTTCAAGCCGCGCAGGCTCATCGACGCCGTCACCTGCAAGCCATCCATCAACTGGAACGCGGCCGCGACATGCAGGAAGGTGACGGCCAGCGCCAGCACGTCACGATTCTCGGCACTGTCCGGCAGCCACAACTGGGCGATGCTGTGGGGAAACAGGATCAGCACCAGCGCGGCAACGAACATGAAAATCACGCCCATGCCCATGGCCATGAAACCGGCGCGCCGGGCGCCATACATGTCGCCCGCTCCCGCCGCCAGCCCGACGCGCACGGTGCCTGCAAGCCCGATGCCCAGCGGCACCATGAAGGTGAGCGAGGGGATGGTGATGGCGATCTGGTGCGCCGCCAGGGCCGCGATCCCGAACGTGCCCATCGCCAGGGTTGCTGCGTTGAACAGCGCGACCTCGAACAGCATGGTGACGCCGATCGGCATTCCCAGATGGAACAGTTCGATCAGCGAGCGCCAATGCGGCTGAAAGAAACGATGCAGGAAATGATAAGGCTTGAGCACGGGAAGGCGCAGTGTGATCGCCAGCATCGCAATCAGGGTGAACAGGTTGGACGTGGCGCTGGCCAAGCCCGCGCCCATCAATCCCAGCTGGGGCAGGCCGAAATGCCCAAAGATCAGGGCATAGTCGCCCAGCGCATTGAACAGGATGGCAAGTCCCATCACCACCATCGGCGGGATAGGGCGGCTGAGCGAGGTGGAGAAATTGCGCAGCACCTGGAAGGCAAGCGAACAGGGCAGGCCGAATGCCAGCGCCGCCGTGTAGATGCCGGCATCCGCCGCCAGCTTGGGCTCCTGATGCAGCAGCAGAAGAATATCGCGGGTAAAGAACAGTGTTGCCAGCAGCGGCGGTGACATCAGCACCACCGACCAGAGGCCCATACGAACAACCAATCTGACTTCCCTGTGATCCCGTGGCTTCTGATTTAGGGAATGCCGCCCCACCACATGCGCGATCATCGGGGAGACGGCGGACACCGGTCCGGTCCCCAGGAGCCAGATGAAGAAGAAAACCGTATTGCCGATGGCGCCCGCCGCCAGCGCTTCCTTGCTGAAATGTCCCAGCATCACCGTGTCGGTGGCCAGGATGATCATCTGGGCGAGTTGGGTCGCCGCCATGGGGATCGCCAAGCGCGTCAGTTCGCGCGCCTCGGCCATCCAGGCGGCAAGACTGTGTCCCGTGATGCGGGGACCGGGATTGACGACTTCCAGTTCGGCGTCCATGGCGTCTTCTATAGGATTCGAATGACAAAAGGGCGCAACGGAGCCATGCGTCTGTTTCGCTCCGACCCGGCAATTCGTTACCGGCGCGGTATAGTCATTTGTCGCAGAAGGGTCTGATGTCATGAAAACGCTGAATATCGCGCATCGGGGCGGGGCAGGGCTGCGGCCGGAAAACACGCTGGCTGCGTTTCGTCATGCCATCGCGTTGGGTTGCGACGGTGCGGAGTTGGACGTGCAGCTCTCTGCCGATGGGATCGTGATCGTGCATCATGATTTTCGGCTCAACCCTGCGTTGACGCGTCTGGATGGCGCCTGGCTGACGGGCGAGACCGCCAGGATCAGAGATCTGAGTTTTGCCGATATGCAGGCTTTCGATCTGGGCCGCCCCGATCCGGCAAGCGATTATGGCAAAATGCATTCTTCGCTGGTGCCGATGGATGGGCCCCGGATTCCCTCATTGGCAGACGTGGCGGCTTTGGCGTCGGAGCAGCATTTCACGCTTCTGGTCGAGTTGAAATCCTCTAACGACCCGGCATCCGCCGATCCCGTCGCGTTGGCCGATGCGGCGCTGGCGGTGATGCAGGCGCAACTGGATCGCACGATCTTTGTCGGTTTCGACTGGCGCGGTCTGGCCCGGATTAAAACCCGCGCGCCCGATGCGCGATGCTGGTTCACCACCGACAAGCTTTCCGGCGACGTGCGCCCCGTGCTGGACATCATCAAGGCCGCCGGCGGCGAAGGCTGGTTTCCGTTTTATGAGGATGTGACGGACGCGAGCGTTGCGGATGCGCGCGCACGCGATCTTCAGGCGGCAGCCTGGACTGTCAACGATCCCGTCGAGATGAAACGCCTGCTGAATCTGAATCTGGACGCAATCTGTACCGATCGCCCGGATATGTTACAGGCCCTCAAACAAGGCGGTTGACAGATAACGTTCCGCGAAAGAGGGGATGATGGCCACGATGGTCTTGCCTTCATTCTCCGGACGGGCGCCGACTTCCAACGCCGCCGCTATCGCCGCGCCGGATGAGATGCCGACCGGAATACCTTCTAGCCGTGCGGACTGGCGGGCCGTTTCGAGTGCGGTCTCGTTGGAAATGGTAATGATCTCGTCGATCACTTTCAAATCCAGGATGCCGGGAATGAAGCCCGCACCCAAGCCCTGAATCTTATGCGGGCCGGCCGGGCCGCCGGACAGGACGGCGCTGTCTTCGGGCTCCAATGCAATCATCTTCACACTAGGCTTGCGCGCTTTGAGCACTTGGCCGACGCCGGTGATGGTGCCGCCAGTGCCCACGCCTGAGATCACGATATCGACCTTGCCGTCCGTGTCGTTCCAGATTTCTTCGGCCGTGGTACGCCGGTGAATGTCGGGGTTGGCGGGGTTTTCGAATTGCTGTGGGATCACAGCGTTGGGGATTTCTTTGATCATCTCCTGGGCGCGGGCAATGGCGCCCTTCATTCCCTGTGCGGCGTCCGTCAATTCGAGCTCGGCGCCCAGGATCTGGAGCATCTTGCGCCGCTCGATGGACATGGATTCGGGCATCACCAGGATCAGGCGATAGCCTTTGGCGGCGGCGACGAAGGCCAGTGCAATGCCAGTATTGCCGGACGTCGGCTCGACCAGAGTGGATTTGCCG
Organism: Alphaproteobacteria bacterium; assembly: GCA_041690975.1. Classification (GTDB taxonomy): domain Bacteria; phylum Pseudomonadota; class Alphaproteobacteria; order Micropepsales; family Micropepsaceae; genus Rhizomicrobium. The sequence continues at coordinate 9,257 of JBEPVO010000072.1, read as the reverse complement.
GGCGTGATGGTGCCTTGTTTCTCGAGCGCTTCGATCATGCCGACACCGATGCGATCCTTGACCGAGGCGAGGGGATTGAAGAACTCCAGCTTGAGCAGGATGTCCGCCTTGACGCCGGCGTCCTTCGCCATGCGATGGATACGCACCAGCGGTGTGTCACCAATGGTCTCCGTCACGGAATTGTAGATGCGGCCACGGCCGGGTTTGCCCGTCTGCATGAAGTCTCCTGTCAGATTGCGAAATCGGAACTGGCGCCGCCTGTCACGTCGACACCTTCGACGCGGGCGCGCTGGCAAAGATCTTCGACCGAGATGGCATCGAGCTGCGCCATGATATCGTCCTGCAATGTCTGGATGAGGGGCGCCACGATGCGCAGCCCCAGTTCGGAACGGGGCCGAATTTTCTCCTCCTCGCCGTCCTCGATGCTTTCGGCGACCCGCACGATGTCGCCCACCGATATCCGGCGGCGTTCGCGCGCCAGGCGATAGCCGCCGCGCGGACCGCGCACGCCCTTGAGGATGCCCGCGCGCACCAATTGTTGCATCACTTGTTCCAGATAGCGTTGTGGCACGCCCTGGCGGGCAGTGATTTCCTTGGCCTGTACCGGCTCGGGGCGCGCATTGAACGCGATGTCGATCACCGCCTCCAGCGCCAGGAGCGTCTTGCGGGAAAGGCGTAGCATCATGATGTTTTCACCGTCATGCCGGTCGAACCGAACCCGCCGGCGCCACGCGCGCTGTCGGAAAGGGTGTCGCTTTCCACGATCTGGGCCTGCTCGTGCCGCGCAATCACCATCTGCGCGATCTTGGTTCCGCGCGTGATGATGAACGGCACCTCGCCATGGTTGATAAGGATGGCCTTGATCTCGCCCCGGTAATCGCTGTCGATGGTGCCCGGCGCGTTCAGCACGGTGACGCCATGATTGAGAGCAAGGCCCGAGCGTGGACGCACCTGAGCCTCTACGCCCAGCGGCAACTCGATGGCGATACCGCAGGGGATGGCGGCGCGCCGGCCGGGCAGGATTTCGATCTCGCCGTCGATTGCGGCCAATAGATCCAGTCCCGCCGCGCCGATGGTGGCGTAATGCGGCAAGGCAAGGTCATGCCCGTTGGGCAGGCGCTTCAGTCCGACTTTCATGAGGCAGTTTCCTGGAAGTGCTGGGTTATGTGTTGGACCAGGCGGCGGGCGACTTCGGTTTTGGACATTTCCGGCCAGCTTTCTTGCGCCGCGGCAGTGATCAAATGAACCTGGTTACGGTCGCCGCCCATCACGTTGCCCGACACGTCATTGGCGATGATCCAGTCCGCGCCTTTGCGGGTCCGCTTGGCGATGGCATGGGGCAGAATCTGGTCGGTCTCTGCCGCGAAGCCGATCACCAGGCGCGGGCGGTTTTTGTGGCGCGCCAAAGTGGCGAGAATGTCGGGATTTTCCACAAGCCGGATAGTGGGGATGTATTGGCCTGCATCCTTCTTGATCTTGTTGGGGGCGGCGATGTCCGGCCGCCAATCGGCGACGGCAGCGCTCATCACGGCGATATCGGCGGGCAATTCAGTCTCGCAAGCTGCCAGCATTTCGCGCGCGGTTGTGACTTTCACCAGCTTCACATGGGACAGGGGCGCAATTTCCACCGGTCCGGAGACCAGCACTGTCTCGGCGCCCGCGCCCGCCAGGGCTTCGGCGATCGCATAGCCCTGTTTGCCGGACGAACGGTTGGCGATGAAGCGCACCGGATCAAGCGGCTCGTGGGTGGGCCCCGCAGTCACCAGCGCCTTGAAACCGTTCAGTGCGCCGCCCCGCATCTTAAAGGCTTGCTCGATGGCGGCAACGATCTCCAGCGGTTCAGCCATGCGGCCGGGACCAAATTCTCCGCACGCCATTTCACCGTCATTAGGTCCCACGAACAACACGCCATCCCGGGCCAATGTTTCGGCGCTGCGGCGCACGGACGGGCTCTGCCACATGCGCACATTCATCGCCGGCGCCATCAGGATGCGCTTGTCGGTCGCCAGGAGCGCGGTCGAAGCCAGATCGCTGGCAAGGCCGGACGCCAATTTGCCCATCAGGTCGGCGGTGGCGGGTGCGACAACCACTAAGTCGGCAGAACGGGACAATTCGATGTGCCCCATCTGACTTTCGTCGGTCAGACTGAAAAGGTCGGAATAGACTTTCTCCGTGGTCAGCGCAGAGACGGACAGCGGCGTCACGAACTCTGCGCCGGCCCGGGTGAGGATGGCGCGGGTTTTGATGCCACGCTCCGCCAGCCGCCGGATCAGGTCTAAAGACTTGTAGGCAGCAATGCCGCCGCCGATGATGAGAAGAACGCTTTTGCCGGGCATCGCTGTAAAATCCTTGGCCTTCTCTAAAATACGGCAAGTCGAGCGGGGAATATACAGAACCACGACAGAAAAGTGTAATTTTTCGGAACCTTTGAATCACAGAGTAAAATCAAAATCTTGGAAAAAACTGCGGGTTAACGATTCGCTAAACATGGTGTGGTCAACTGAGGCTCGGCCTTGGGGGGCTGTGGGTATGGCATTAGCGAAATCCGGTCACGGCCGGCAGACGAAAATTCATCTCACCACGGGCGAGATCATGCGCCTGGCTTCGGATTTTGCCGAGGAGCATGGCGCGGACGCCTGCGATTACGCCTATCGCGCCGTGGTCAATTTCGAAGCCGAAGGCGAGGGTGAGCGCGCCCATCTCTGGTTCCTGCTTCTGGTCATGCTGGGCGATATCGCCAGCTACCGGCTCAACCCGGACAGGCCGCTGACCATTCATTGAATTCCCCCATCTGTCTGCCACGGCCGCAAGCGGCCTAGCAGACATCTTCCCCCATCAATGGCTTCGCCATATGGGGGAAGAAAGCCGGTGTGCGCTTCGGCTTCGATGCGTTAGCATGATTGCCCAAACCGCTTTCAGGACAACATGCCCCTCGACCCGCTGGTGAAAGCCTTTCTTGATCAGGCTGCGGCGATCCCGCGGCCCAAGGCGTGGGAGATGCCGCTCAGCATCTCGCGCCAAGGCTTTGCCGGGATGATGGGCCTGGTCGGTCCCCAGGACGTGCCCGTCGGCAAGGTCGAGAATTTCAAGATCCCGGGACCGCAGGGCGATATCCGCGCCCGCGCCTATACGCCTGTTGCGATAGGCAGCGAGGCGCAGCCCGCGCTGATCTATTTTCATGGCGGCGGGTTTGTCGTGGGCGATCTCAACACCCATGACGGGCTTTGCCGTCTTTTCGCCCATGAAGGCGGCTTCCGCGTCATCGCGGTCGAGTATCGTCTGGCGCCGGAAAACAAATGGCCGGCGCCTTTGGACGATGCCATGGCCGCTGTGCGCTGGATCTTCGAGAACGCTTCGGCGCTGGGTGTGGATGCGGGACGGATCGCGGTCGGCGGCGATTCGGCGGGTGGGCTGCTGACGGCCTGCCTGACCCAGGCGATGAAGGAGAAGGGCGGGGCGGCGATCGCGTTCCAGATGTTGCTTTTCCCGGCCACCGATCTGGCCGGCCATTTTGCCTCGATGGACAAATTCGGGGTCGGCTATTTCCTCGATCGCCAGACCATCGAATGGAATAATAATCAGGTAATTCCAGAAGATGCCGATAAGACTTCACCTGAAATATCACCCTTGCGGGCGAAAGATTTCAAAGGTTTGCCGCCCGCCTACATCATGCTGGGCGGTTATGATCCCCTGCACGACGAAGGACTGGCCTATGCCGAGATGCTTCAGCAGGCGGGTGTCAAAGTGACCGTCGCTGACTATCAGGAGATGGTCCATTGCTTCATCTATCTGCAGACAGTGTTGCCGCAGGCGCATGATGCAGTCGCCGCAGCCGCGAAAGCGGTGCGCGATGCATTGGCGATGGCGTGAGAAAAAAGCAGTAAGCGGAACGCTTACTTGATCTTGCCTTCTTTGAATTCGACATGCTTGCGCAGGACGGGATCATATTTCTTGATCTTGAATTTTTCCGTCATCGTGCGGGTGTTCTTCTTGGCGACATAGAAGAAGCCGGTATTGCCTTCGCTGTTGAGGCGAATTTTGGCAGTGTTGGGCTTGGCCATGGCGGACTCCAGAAGAAACAGGTCGAGAGGAGCGGTTTTTGCGGGAAGGATCCGGCTCTGTCAAGCGGAGCCTGTCAATCTTCTGAAACTCAACGCTTTTTCGACTTGAAGCGGCGCTTCTCCTGCTGTCGGGGGCTCTTTCCCGGCTTGGGAGGCCGGTGCGTGCGTGCGGGAATCGCCCCGCCTTCCGCCAGCTCGAACCGCATGCCGCCGGTCACGGGCGCAGCTTCTGCCAGCTTGACCGTGATGGCATCGCCCAGACCGTAGGTCGTGCCGCTGCGTTCACCCCGCATCGCCTGTGCTTTCTCGTCGTGGCGGAAATATTCCCCGCCCAGGGACCGCGCCGGCAGCAGGCCTTCGGCACCGGACTCTTTCAAGCGTACGAACAGGCCGAACTTGGTGACCCCGGTGATGCGCGCTTCGAACGTCGCGCCCACCCGATCCTGCATGAAGGCGGCGACATAGCGGTCAGTGGAGTCGCGTTCGGCGGCCATGGCGCGGCGTTCGGTCAGCGTGATGGCCTGTGCGATCTCCGGCAATTGCTTGATCTCGCGGTCGGTCAGGCCATCGTCTCCGCCCAGCTTCAATCCCCGGATCAAGGCGCGATGCACGACCAGGTCGGCATAGCGCCGGATCGGGGAGGTAAAATGTGCGTATTTCGCCAGGTTCAAGCCGAAATGGCCGATATTCGCGGGTTCATAGATCGCCTGGGCCTGGCTGCGCAGGACCACGTCATTCATGACCGCCTCGTGCGGCGACCCTTTGGCCTGGGACAAGATGCGGTTGAAGGTGCCGGGCTGCATGACCTGGCCCTTGGCGAAGTCGATGTTCAGGGTACGGAGGAAATCGGAAAAAGCAAAAAGCTTCTCCCGCGATGGCGTGTCGTGAATGCGGTAAATGAGTGGCGTGCGGGCTTTCTCCAGCGCTTCGGCGGCGGCCACATTGGCCAGCACCATGCATTCCTCGATCAACCGCATGGATTCGAGCCGCTCGCGATAGGCGATGCTGGCGACATGGCCGTCGGCGCCCAGCTGGATGCGCCGCTCCGGCAGGTCGAGGTCCAAGGGGCTGCGCTTTTCGCGCGCGATGACCAGCGTTTTGTAGGCGGCCCACAAATCGTCCAGCGTCTTGCGCACGGTCGCGTCCATGCCGTCTTCCGGCTCGCCGTCGAACGCTGCTTGGGCCCGGGCGTAGGTGAGCCGGGCCGCCGAACGCATCACGCCTCGCAGGAATGTATGGCTGCGCTGGTGCCCCTGGGCGTCGAAGACCATCCGCACTGCCAGACAGGGACGGTCCACGCCTTCCTTCAGGGAGCAAAGATCTGCCGAGAGCTCCTCCGGCAGCATCGGCACCACACGATCCGGGAAATAGCAGCTGTTGCCGCGCTTAAGCGCTTCCTTGTCCAGGGCCGAACCGGGCGTCACATAATGGGCGACATCCGCGATGGCGACCAGGACGACATACCCGCCCCTGTTGCCGGCATCGTCATCAGGTCCGGCCCACACGGCATCGTCATGATCGCGTGCGTCTTCCGGATCGATCGTGACCAACGGAATGGACCGCAGGTCGGTGCGCCCGCGCGGATCGACGGGTTTTGCCGCGTTGGCTTCCTCCAGCACTGCAGACGGAAAGACGGTGGGAATACCGTGGGCGTGAATGGCGATCAGGCTGATGGTGCGCGGGCTGTCCATGCTGCCGATGCGTTCCACCACCCGCACGCGGGGAAAGCCCGCGGATTTGCGGCCGACAGTTTCGCACAGGACCAGGTCGTTGTTCTTCGCGCCCGCCGCGTCGGCCTGGTCGAGCGCATATTCACCGCGCGCCTTGCGATCCACCGGCAGGACGCGGAAGCTGGGGCCGTTTTCGCGCAGAACGCCAAGTATGCGTTCCGGACCCGTCTCGTTTTCCAAGCGGCGAACGACAACGGCCTCATAGTTTTCGCCGCGCCGTTCCAATCGCGCCAAGATGCGATGGCCGGTCGCCAGGGCGGAGCCTTCTTTAGGCGGCGCGACATAAATGGCAGGTGGCTCGCTGTTGGATTCCCAGGCGATGGGACGTGCCAGCAATTCGCCGTCGGCATCGAGACCAGTAATTTCCAACACGGCAATTTCCGGCAGTTCGCCTGCCCTGGTCAGGCCGCGCTTCTTGTTGCCGTCGATGGCGCCTTCGGCTTCCAGCTCGCGCAGCAGACGCTTCAGGACAATACGGTCCGATCCCTTGAGGCCGGTCAGGCGCGCCAAGTCTCGCTTGGTGGCGCCGGGATGTTCGGCGAGCAACGCAAGCAGGCGGGCCTTGTCGAGCGCAGGCGCATTCGTGACGCGGCGCGGCAACTACTCGCCCGCCACAGGTTCCGGCTTTTTCTTCGCTTTTGCCGGAGTTTTCTTTTTTGCTGCAGCTTTTTTGACCGCAGGCTTCTTCGCGGATGTTTCCGCTTTCGCGGCAGCTTTTGGTTTCGCTGCAGCCTTCGGTTTCGCCGCTGCTTTCTTTTTCTTTTTCTTGCCGCCGCCCTTGGCTGCACGATCGGCGATCAGCGCCAATGCCCGCTCCAGGGTGACTTCCATCGGGTCATCGCCCTCTGGAATGGTGGCATTGATGTCGCCGTCGCTGACATAGGGGCCGTAGCGGCCCTTCAACACTTTGATGGCATTGCCGTCGGCATCTGCGCCGAGTTCCTTCAACGCTTGCGGTCCACGGCGTCCGCCGCCCTTGGCTTTCTTTTCCGCCAAGATGGTGACGGCATGATTGATGCCGATGGTGAAGACATCGTCTGGCGATTCCAGCGATGCATATTTTCCGTCATGGGCGACATAGGGTCCGAAGCGGCCGAAATTCGCCGTGATCATCTTGCCGTCTTCCGGATGCGCGCCGACTTCGCGGGGCAGGGAGAGCAACTTGACCGCCATCGCCAGATCCACGGTGGATTGGTCGGTGCCTTTGGGTAATCCAGAACGCTTGGGCTTCTTGTCCTCGCCCAACTGCACATAGGGACCGAAGCGGCCGGAGCGCAGCGTCACTTGCTGGTCGGTGCCTGGGAACAGGCCCAGTTCGCGCGGACCGGCATCGCCTTCGCCCGGCTTGGCGCCGATCTGGCGCGTGAAACGGCATTCCGGGTAATTGGTGCAGCCTACGAAGGCGCCGAACCGGCCCAGTTTCAAATTCAAACGGCCTTCGGCGCAGGCGGGGCATTTGCGCGGATCGACACCATCTTCGCCCGGTGGGAAAATGTGCGGGCTCAGCACGGAATCGAGTTCGTCGATCACCTGGCTGATTTTGAGGTCCTTGGTCTCACCGACCGCCGCCGAGAAATCTTTCCAGAATTCCCGCAACAATTGCTTCCAGTTGAGGTTGCCCGCCGAAACTTCGTCCAGCTTCTCTTCCAAATCGGCCGTGAAGTCATAGGCGACGTAGCGGGGGAAGAAACTGTTGAGGAAGGTGGTGACCAGCCGGCCTTTTTCTTCCGGATAGAAACGCGTGCGATCCATCCGCACATAAGCGCGGTCGCGCAGGGTGGAGAGGATGGTGGCGTAGGTCGAAGGCCGGCCGATGCCCAACTCTTCGAGCTTGCGCACCAGGCTGGCTTCGGAATAGCGCGGCGGAGGTTCGGTGAAATGCTGCGCCGGATTGACGTTGTCGACCGTGCCGGCATCACCCGCCACGACTTTCGGCAGCTTCGAGCCCTCTTCATCCGACGCATCATCTTCGCCTTCGAGATAAAGCGTGAGGAAGCCGTCGAACAAGGTAACGGTGCCGGTGGCGCGCAAGGTGATCTGCTTGTCCGCCGAGATCACATCGACCGTGGTGCGTTCCTGCTCAGCCGATTCCATCTGGCTGGCGACGGCGCGTTTCCAGACCAACTCGTAGAGCCGTGCCGCATCGCTATCGAGATAGCGTGCAACATCTTCGGGGGTGCGCGCAAAGCTGGTCGGGCGCACCGCTTCATGCGCTTCCTGGGCGTTCTTGGCCTTGCTGGTATAAACGCGCGCCGTCTGCGGAACATAACGGGCACCGTATTTCTTGCCGATCACTTCGCGTGCTTCGATGATGGCTTCTGGCGCCATCACGATGCCGTCGGTACGCATATAGGTGATCAGGCCGACGGTATCTCCGCCGATATCGACGCCTTCATACAATCCCTGCGCCACCTGCATGGTGCGCTTGGCAGCGAAGCCCAGCTTGCGGGCCGCTTCCTGTTGCAGAGTGGACGTGATGAAGGGCGGCGAGGGATTGCGCTTGATCGGCCGGGCTTCGATGCTGCCGATGGTGAATGTCTGCGCTTGGATCGCGCCGACGGCACGCTTGGCGTCCGTTTCATTGGTCAGCGAAAGTTTTTCCAGCTTCTTGCCGTCGAGCTGGATCAGGCGGGCCGGGAAATCTCCCTTGGCGGTGGAGACATCGGCGTCGATGCTCCAATATTCCTGGGCCTTGAAGGCCTCGATTTCAGATTCGCGCTCGACGACGAGGCGTAGCGCCACCGATTGCACCCGGCCCGCGGAACGTGCGCCCGGCAGCTTGCGCCACAGAACCGGCGACAAGGTAAAGCCGACCAGATAGTCCAGCGCGCGGCGGGCCAGATAGGCATCCACCAATTCTTCGTTGATGGCGCGGGGATGGGCGATGGCATCCAGGATCGCGGATTTCGTCACCGCGTTGAACACCACGCGCTCGACCGGCATCTTGCCCAGCACATTCTTCTGCTTGAGCACTTCCAGTATGTGCCAAGAGATGGCTTCGCCTTCGCGGTCCGGGTCGGTGGCCAAGATCAGCTTGTCGGCGCCCTTCACGGCGGCGGCGATATCCTTGATCTTGGATTGGGCGCGGGCGTCCACGTCCCACACCATCGAGAAATCGTCATCCGGCTTTACCGATCCGTCCTTGGACGGCAAGTCGCGGATATGCCCGAAGCTGGCCAGGACTTTATAGCCACTGCCCAGATACTTATTGATGGTCTTGGCTTTTGCGGGAGACTCGACGACGAGAACGTTCATACCGGCTGCTTTTCGACCTTTGGGGCGGCTTATCTGGGGTCGCGGAGCCATGGGACAAGGCTGGGACCCGCGGAACAGGGCCTTTTTTGCAAAATGCGGCGGGACACTGATGGAAGGGGGACAAGCCTGTCAACGTTGGTCCGGCACCCCGGATAAAGCTTTTGGTTGAACAATCCGCTAATGTTACCAAGATATAAAGCTATAAGTTGTG
>JBEPVO010000071.1:0-14029 GCA_041690975.1 Alphaproteobacteria bacterium | reverse complement strand
GTGGTGGATGCGGGCCGTGTGGTCAATCCCGACACTTTGCAGGCGCAAGTGCAGGGCGGATTGATCTTTGGCCTGACCGCGGCGCTTCACGGCAACATCACGGTCGCGAACGGTCGGGTGCAGCAGAATAATTTCAACGACTATCGCATGATGCGGATCAACGAGACGCCCGCAATCGATGTGCACATTGTCAAAAGCACCGAAGCGCCTGGCGGCATCGGCGAGCCGGGCTGTACTGCCGGCCCGCCATCGCTGGTTAATGCCATCGCCGCCGCCACGAATATCCGTATTCGGCAATTGCCGGTGGATCGTGACATTCTTGCCGGGCGCCGCAGCGTATGAGTGAAGCACCCCGGCTCAGTGCCACTCTGCAATCGCGTCATGTTGCCATGATCTCGCTGGGCGGGATCATCGGTGCGGGACTTTTCGTCGGTTCCAGCGCCGCCATCGCCTCGATCGGGCCGGCAGTGATCGTCTGCTACATCCTGGCGGGCATCCTGATCCTGTTCTCGATGCGCATGCTGGGCGAATTAGCGGTGGCCAATCCAGGCATCGGCTTTTTCACCGATTATGCCCGCAAGGTGCTGGGACATTCCTTCGGTTTTGTGGGCGGCTGGCTCTACTGGTATTTCTGGATGATCGTGGTGGCTGTCGAGGCAATCGCCGGCGCCCTCATCATTGCCCAATGGATCGCGGCGCCGGTGTGGCTGATCGGGCTGGTCCTGCTGGTGTGCCTGACGGGCGTCAATCTGATGTCGGCACGCTCCTATGGCGAATTCGAGTTCTGGTTCTCGTCCATCAAGGTTGCAGCGATCATCGCCTTCATCCTGATCACGGGATCCTATGTCCTGGGCCTGACGCCGGGCCATGGCGCGGATGTTTCAGCGCTGACGGCCTTTGGCGGCTTCGCACCGCACGGCGCCTTGTCAGTGCTGGCGGGTGTGGCGACAGTGATTTTTTCACTGACAGGGGCGGAAATCACCACCGTCGCAGCGGCGGAATCCAAGGAGCCGGCCAAGGCTATCGCCTCCATGTCCACCACCCTCACGGTGCGCGTGGTGCTGTTCTATGTGCTGTCGATCTTCTTCATCGTTGCGGCGGTGAACTGGACCACGATCAAGTCGGGTCAATCGCCCTTTGTCGCGGCGTTGACGCTGATCGGTATTCCGGGCTCGGCGATGGCGATGAACATCATCGTGCTGACGGCGGTGTTGTCTTGTCTCAATTCCGGACTTTACGTCACATCGCGGGCGCTGTTCGCACTGGCCGCCCATGGCGACGCGCCAAAAAGCCTTGTCGTATTGAACAAGCGCAATGTGCCTGCCCGTGCCATTCTGGTCGGCACGGTGTTTGGCTATGGCGCGATGATGGCGTCCATCATCTCGCCCACAGGAGTATTCACTTTCCTGGTCAATGCCTCGGGCACGGCTATGCTATTTCTCTATGCGATGATCGGTGTCGCCGAGATCCGCTATCGCAGCGGCTTGTCTGCAGAGAAGGCCGCGCAGCTGCCGCTCAAAATGTGGCTCTTTCCCGGACTTAGTTATTTCACGGTGCTTGGCATTATCGCCGTTTTGGTTGCGATGGGTTTGATGCCGGATCTGCAGAGCCAACTGACCACTACGGTGGGTTTCATAGTCTTTCTCTTGGCTTTCTATTTCCTTTTCCGCCGTGGCCGATACCTCGCGGTCGAAGCGAGCCGGGCCTGACCGGCAAGCGGGAGCGTCCCGCCGAAATCGTGCTGGCCCAGGACAATCGCACGGGCGGAATTTCCTATTGGCAGGCACAGGATCATCAAAGTGTCGCTGACCGCCATGGTGTGAGCCTGGCCGAATATATCCATGCCCTGTTCGGGCTGGTACTGCAGAAGCACCCGCGCCACGTCCTGATGATCGGCTGTGCCGGCGGCACCCTGGCCACCATGCTCTCCCGGGCGGGTATCCAGGTGACCCTGGTGGATATCGATCCCTTGTCCTTCGAAATCGCGCGGCGCTATTTCCACCTGCCGCAAGCAGTGGATTGCCATGCCCGCGACGGGGCGGCGTTCTTGCGGCGCCGGGCGACCCGCTATGACGCCATCATATTGGACGCCTTTGCGGAGGAGATAATTCCGCCACACCTGCTGACCGACGGCTTCTTCCAGCTGGCCAAGGCGCGGTTGAAACGGGGCGGGCTTTTCCTGGTCAATATCGTGGTCATGGATGACGACGACCTGACGCCGGACAAGATCGCCCGGACGATGCAGAAAGCCTGGCGGGATGTGCGGCTTCTCGACGCCGACGGCTTCGAAAATCGCAATGCCGTAGCCATCGGCGGCGCGGTGAAGGGGATAAAGCGGCCCCGCCTGCTGATGAAACCCGCCCATGGCGCCCGCGCCTTGGCAAAATCCCTGGCTCAGCTTTCGTTTCGCCCGTTGCGCTAGGCGCCTCATCGCGTTCATGCGTCAAGGGCAGGGCAGCCATTCCGCCGCAGCCTCTGGGCGGACGACGGAGGCATCCCCATCTCCCGTTCAACAGAACAGGAGGGGTCCATGCTTTCCATACCGACACTCGACGCACTGGTCCTCAGCGGCCTGTTTGGCATTGGTGGTCTGCTGCACATGGCCGGGCCGGGATTCGTGCGGCACGCCTATCGCCGCTGGGGATTTCCCAGCAATGCCCATCGCGTGATCGGGGTCTTGCAGATCCTGACGGCGCTGTTTCTGTCCAATCCCGTCACCCGCATCTGGGGCGTGATCCTGGCAGGCTTCATCATTTTCTTCGCCACCGTGGCGCTGCTCAATCGCGGCAAATACGTCTACTCGGTGCCGGGCCTGGTGTTGATGCTGGCCCTGGTCCCGGCCAGCCTTGCAGGGCCGCTCTAGACCAGCCGCACCATCGCCGAGAGCAGGCGGGTACGGTCGGCGGATGGTCCGACCAGGATTTCGATCTCCCCCGGCTCGAATAAGGGCTCCAGATCCGGCCCCGGGAAGCGCAGATCCTGTGCCGCTAGGTGGAAAGACACGGTCCCGCTCTCGCCCGGCTTGAGCGCAATGCGGTCGAAGCCTTTCAATTCCATCGGGCGACTGATGCTGGCGACCTTGTCGCGGGCAAACAGAAAAACGGTCTCGCTGGCCGTGCGCGCGCCGCGGTTGGCCAAGGTGACCGCGACGGTGAAGTTGCCTGTTTCTGACGCTGCGCCGGGCGTCGCCTGCAATCCAGTGTAGAGGAAGTGCCCATAGGTCAGGCCATGGCCGAACGGAAATAAAGGTTCGTTCGCCACGTCCAGGTATTTGCTGGTGTAGTGATCCGCGGGATTGGTGGGCCTTCCGGTCGGCCGCTCAGCAAAGAAGACCGGAATCTGGCCGGTCGCGCGTGGCCAGCTCGCCGGCGTCCGCGCGGAAGGCGAAGCCCGGCCGGTCAGAAGATCGGCTAGCGCATTGCCCGCCTCGCATCCCGGCGCCCAGGCCGCCAGCACCGAATCGACGCGGGCGACCAGATCCGGCACCACCAATGGGCGGCCGGAAAACAGCATGACGATCACTTTCTTGCCGCGCGCGCGCGCCAGCACGGCGTCGACCAGGGCGCCTTGTTTGCCCGGCAGGCCTGGATGCGCCCGGCTGCAGGCTTCGCCGCTCATGGCGACGGATTCGCCCAGGCACAGCAATATCGCATCCGCTTCGTCGCAAAGTGCCGCCGCTGGTGCGATGCCGACTTCGTCGTCGCTTTCGATATCCACGCCGGGCGCGTAGCGGATCGATTGGTGCGGCAGGGCGAAGCGCAAGCCCGCCAGCACGCTGACGCAATCGCCTGCCGTGCCCGCCGCAGACCAGCAGCCCCGCATTTCGCCCGGCGCATCGGCAAGCGGGCCGATCACAGCCAGTCGTCCTTCGCTCAGGGGCAGGGCGGCATTGTCATTTTTCAAAAGCACAATGGACCGCGTGGCGGCTTCGCGCGCGAGTTGCCGCCGGGCCGCCAGAACGGTGGCGCTTTCCGTTCCGCCGCGACGATAGGGATCTTCGAACAGACCGAGCTGTTCCTTGAGCCGCAACACACGGCGCACCGAGGCGTCGATATCGGCCATCGTGACCAGGCCGCGTGCCAGCGCTGTTGGCAGGCCGTCATGATAGGCGTTCGCCATCATGTCGATGTCGACACCCGCTTTGAGTGCCAGCGCCGCAGCTTCCACCAAGTCAGCCGCGACACCATGATGGATCAGTTCGGCGATCGCGTTGTAATCGCTCACCAGCACACCATCGAATCCCAGCCGGTCGCGCAGATAATCTTTCAGCAAGGCGTGATGGGCGGTCAGCGGTGTTCCGTCGATCGACGTGAAGGCGGGCATGATGGTGGCGACACCCGCGCCGACCGCTGCCTCAAAGGGGGGCAGATAGGTTTCCCGCAACGCGCGGGGCGTGACATCGGTGGATGCGTAATCGCGCCCCGCCGCCACGGCGCCATAGGCGCAGTAATGTTTGGCGCATGCCGCCAACGTGTCCGCGCCTCCCAGGTTCGCGCCTTGAAAGCCCTTCACCTTAGCGCGCGCCATCGCCTGGCCGACAAAAGGATCTTCGCCGGGGCCTTCGGCGATGCGGCCCCAGCGCGGATCGCGCGCCACATCCAGCATCGGCGCGAATGTCATGTGCAGGCCGTCGGCGGCGCCTTCTTTTGCAGCTTCGCGCGCGGTTGCTTCCCACAGTGCCGGATCGAAGGCGGCGGTTTCTCCAAGCGGAATTGGAAAAATCGTGCGATGGCCGTGAATGATGTCCAGACCCAGCAGCAGCGGAATCTTGAGCCGGCTGGTCTCCAGCGCCAGGCGCTGGGCGGCGCGCGTCTTGTCGGCACCGTAAAGATTAAGAACATTACCGATAGCGCCGGATGCGATGCCGGCGTCCAGGCCGGTTCGCATCACTGCCCCGGTTACGGCGGAATCCGCGGTCGCCATGGTCATCTGACCCAGCTTTTCCGTCAGGGTCATGGCGGCGACGAGAGAATCGATGCGGCTCAAAGCATGGCTCCTTTGCAAGCACCATAGCGGGACAGGATGTTTTTTCTATCCCGTTTCGTCTCCCACAGTGGCAAGGTCCAGCCATGTATCTGGACCAGCCCCGAGACGACGATTCGGACGAAAAAACCGCCGGGCTGCTGTCGCAGCTCGGCATGATGATCCGCGCCCTGCTGGCGTCATCGGTTCGCAACACATTGTTCCTTTTGGCGGGCATGATCTTCATGGTCATCGTCGCCACAGCTTATGGTCAGATCCGGCTCAATCGCTGGAACCAGCCCTTCTATGACGCGTTGGCGCGGCACGATTTCTCCGGCTTCATGATGCAGCTGGGCGTGTTCTGCGTCATTGCGGGCGGGCTGCTTGTCCTGAACGTCGCCCAGCGCTGGCTGGCGGAGATGCTCAAGCTCAGGCTGCGCGAAGGTCTGGTCCAGGACCTGGTGAATGAATGGCTAAAACCACATCGCGCCTTCCGGTTGGCCAAGGTGGGCCCGGTGGGTACCAATCCGGACCAGCGCATGCATGAGGATGCGCGGCATCTCACCGAGTTATCTTCGGATCTCGGTGTGCAGTTGTTGCAATCATCGATTTTGCTGGTGACATTCACCAGCATCCTCTGGAAGATTTCCGGGAGCTTGGCCTTTCGTATCGATGGTCAGGATTATTCCATTCCCGGCTACATGGTGTGGGCGGCGGTCGTCTATGCCGGTTCCGGATCCATGCTGAGCTATTGGGTGGGGCGCGGATTGATCAACCGAAACGCCAATCGTTATCAGCGGGAAGCCGAACTGCGGACCTCGCTCAACCGCGTCAACGAACACATCGATCAGATCGAGCGAGACGGCAGCGAACGCGAAGCGGGCGATCGCATCAAACTCGATCTCAAGAATGTGCTGGTAGCGATGCGCAGCCTGGTAACCGGGCTGACCGAATTGACCTGGGTTACGGCGGGCTATGGCTGGCTCACTCTGGTGGCTCCTATTCTGGTGGCGGCGCCGGCTTATTTTGCCGGAACCTTGACCTTCGGAGGCTTGATGATGGCCGCGGGCGCCTTCACCCAGATGCAATCCTCCTTGCGCTGGTTCGTGGATAATTTCTCGACCATCGCGGATTGGCGCGCGACCTTGCTGCGAGTCGCCGATTTTCGCCGCGCGATGTTGGAATGCGATGCAATCCCGGTGGACGCCGTACCTGAACCGAGCCCCGACATATGAAATCTGATCTTTCGCCCGCCGATCTTTTGAAGCTGGACGATGATGCGTTGCTGGAGGCTGTGGCGCGGCAGACATTCCGGTTCTTCTGGGAAGGTGCGGAGCCCGCAAGCTTGATGGCGCGCGACCGTTCCACCGCGGATAAGGACCCGCCCGATGATCTGGTCGCGGTTGGCGGCACAGGGTTCGGCGTGATGGCGCTGGTGGCGGCGGTGGAGCGGAGATGGGTGACGCGCGCGGAGGCTTTGTCCCGCCTCGGCCATATGCTCGATATCCTGGAGCGGGCCGAGCGGCATCATGGCGCGTATCCGCATTTTCTGCACGGCCAAACGGGCCGAACCATTGTCTTCGGCCCCAAGGATGATGGCGGCGATCTGGTGGAAACCGCTTTGCTGATGATGGGGCTGCTGACGGCGCGTCAGTATTTTGCCGAAGACACCATAACGGGCGCGCGCATCACCGCGCTTTTCGATGGCGTGGAGTGGGACTTCTACCGGCGCGGCGAGAATGTCCTTTATTGGCATTGGAGCCCGAATTACGGCTGGGCGATGAACCATTCCATTCGCGGCTGGAACGAAACGCTCATCGTCTATGTCCTGGCCGCGGGCGCACGGCGGCACGGCATCGATGCCGCCGTGTACGAGCAAGGGTTCTGCAATAGCAGCGATTATTGGAACGGCCAGCACCATGACGGCATCACCCTGCCGCTGGGGCCGCGAGGTGGCGGACCGCTTTTCTTCGCGCATTACTCTTTTTGCGGTCTCGACCCCCATGGGCTTTCCGACAGGCACGCGAATTATTGGCAACAGAATGTGGCGCAGGTTGCGTTTAATCGCGCCCATTGCATCGCCAATCCGGGCGGCTTCAAGGGCTACGGGCCGGACTGCTGGGGCCTGACTGCCAGCGATGATCCATCGGGCTATGACGCGCATGCGCCCAACAATGACAATGGCACGATCTCGCCCACGGCGGCGCTGGCGAGTTTCCCCTATGCGCCTGAAGCTTCGATGGTGGCGCTGCGCCATTTTCTCTCCGCACATGGCGAGAAGATCTGGGGCCGCTTCGGTTTCACCGATGCCTTCAACGAAACGCGCGACTGGTGGGCGAATACATTCCTCGCGATCGACCAGGGACCGATCGTGGTGATGATGGAGAATTATCGCACGGGGCTGTTGTGGAAGCTTTTCATGGCCGCGCCCGAAGTGCAGGCAGGTTTAAGGACGCTTGGTTTCAGGAGCCCTGAAGCTTGACCAGTTTAGAGCGATGGATTGCACGCGAATGGGATCATGCCGCCAGCATGATGTTGAAAAGCATTTCGCCGGTCGACATCGTCAAGGAGCGGCCGCGTTTCGGGCAAGTGATCGTGCCCAAACCGGGATCGGTGGTCGCATCCCCGGTTCTGGCGGCTTACGATCCCGACCCCGATTATTTCTTCCATTGGTATCGCGACAGCGCGGTGGTGATGGATGCGCTGCGGCTGCTGCGCTCCGATCTGCCGCAAGCCGAAACCCTGTTTCAGGATCATGTGCGCTTCAGCCTGGACCTGGAGATGCTGGACGGGCGCCGTGCACCATCGGATTGGCGCGACGCAACGGCGCCCGATTTCGCCCGCTTTCTGCGCAAGGATCTTGATACAGCGCATGGCGCCGCGCTGCGGGCGGAAACCCGCGTGAATGCCGATGGAAGCCTGGACATTACCGATTGGCCGCGTCCACAGAATGATGGCCCCGCGCTCCGTGCCCTGATGCTGCTGCGCTGGGGAGCGGAGGGCGATGCCGCGGCATTGCTTCGTCACGACCTTGCTTTCGTGCTGAGCCACGCCCGAAGATTCAGTTTCGACATCTGGGAAGAAGAGTTCGGGTTGCATGCGTATACCTTGCGGGTTTCGGCGGCGGCGCTGGAACGGGGGGCGGCTTGGCTGGCCGTGCGCGGCGAGATGGCGGATGCGGCGCGATGCCGGGCCGAAGCGGCCGTCATCGAAACCGTGCTCGACGATTTCTGGATGGAAGAGCAAGCCCATATCCGCTCGCGCAAGGTCGAAGGCGGTGCGCCGGAGAAGTTGCTGGACTGCGCCGTCATTCTTGCCGCCAATCACGCCCAGATGACGGGCGAACGCTATGTCGCGACCTTGAAGCGGCTCGAGGCATTGTTCGATACCAGCTATCCCATCAATCACAACCGCCCGGATGGCCGCGCGCCCGCATTGGGACGATACGCGGGCGACAAATATTATTCCGGCGGCGCCTATTATTTTTCGACATTGGGCGCGGCGGAGTTTTGCTATCGCAGCGGTGATGCCGCCCGTGGCGATGCCTATCTGGAGACGGTCAGGGCATTCACGCCGCAAAGTGGCGATCTGTCGGAACAATTCGATCAAGTCACCGGCGCGCAGACATCGGCAAAACATCTGACATGGAGCTATGCCGCATTCCTTACAGCTGTTGCAGCGCGGCAAAACCGGTAACCATTGCGTCCATTTTGTGGCCCGGGTTAACGCGGCGCCGCAACGACCGGGATGACCGCAGTTGCGGCCCAGTCCTGCCTTAATTGCGCCATTGCCGCGCAGCCCAATGCGCGTTCGTACCTCTGGGAGAATCCTATGCGAAATTTTGCTTTACCGCGCGGGGTGCTTGCGCTCGCTCTTGGCGTACCGCTGCTTCTGGCCGGTTGCGCGACGCGCTCTTCGGTTGAGCAAGCACAGAACTCCGCGAATTTGGCAGACCAGCATGCCGCCAGCGCCGACGGCCATGCCATGGCCGCCGACAGCCGTGCGGGTGCCGCGCAGGCGCGCGCCGACGAAGCTGCGGGAATCGGCAATGGCGCGATGGCTGCTGCTCAGACGGCCGATGCCAAGGCAACCGATGCCCAAACCCGTTTGAAGGTAGCCACGGCGCGCATCAATTATCTCGAGCGTCACCTGATGCCCAAGCATTGGGCCAAGACCCACTCCAAGCCGAAGCACAAAAAACCGCTTCGTCCGTCGGGTACCTAAATTTCCAACACATAGCCCGCCGGATTTCACCTACGGGCTGTCAGGACTACAACAGATGTCCCACTCCACAAAGGCGACGTGACTATAAAAGACAGCCCGCCCTCGGAACGGCGCATCGAAGGGCCGGCGCTCCAGGAAGGTCAAAGACCTTTCGGTGGCACCGGCCAAGCGCCAGGCCGGCAGCGCAGTCGCTACCTGGCCTGGGCCTTCAGCGTCGTCACGCATGTATTGGTGTTCACCGCGCTGCTCTGGCCGCGCGCCGAGCATCCACGCGCGCGCGCTGAACCCGCGTCGATGCAGGTCACTTTTGTGAATGTGCCCAAGCCCGATCCGCCAGGCCCGCCCGACGATGCGGCGAAGCTTAAAGCGGGCGACCCACAAATCGCCGTGCAGCCGACACCACCCCACCTGGCCATGCTCGCGCCGGTGCCGTCCGCCGTTGCGCCATCCATACCTGACACTTCGGACCTGCTGAGCGAATCCCAGCTCGCCGGGGCAACCGGCGTGGACAATGAGGGCGGAGGAGGCGGAGGTGGCGGCGGCGATTGCGATACGGCGCGGCTGGTGCAGCAAGCCTTGCGGCGTGACCCATTGGTGCGCACAGCGGTGGAGCACGCCAACCGCCTGGGCAAATCCGTCATGCTGTGGAATGGCGATTGGGTGCGGTCGGGCGAGCAAGAAGGCAAAGGCCTGTCGGCTGTGCGCGAGGCGGTTATATGGGAATTGGCTTTTGCACCGGAAGCGTGCCGCACCAAACGCGTGCACGGCACGGTGTTGTTGTCCCTGGCGGACGGAAGCACGCGCTTCGCAATAGGTACAGGTGACTGGCGTTGGTCGGATCTTTTGGGCCTGCGCGCAACCGCATCTGACCGCTGACGAATGACGGCGTATTGCGGGGCCGGCCCGGCGAACCGGACGCGGCCCCGATTTACGTTAGGACATCACGATCAAAACGACGCGGCGATTCTGTGCCCGGTTAGAGCGGGACTTGTTGTCGGTCACCGGATCGGCTTTTCCGTAGGAAATGGTCGACATGCGGTTCAATGGTACGCCATGCTTGTTCATGAAAAGGCGCACAGCCTCGGCCCGCTGCTCGCCCAACTTTTGGTTGGTCGAAGCCGATCCTTTCGAATCGGTATGGCCTTGGATTTCCAGATAAACATTGCGGTTGTCGTTCTTCAGCTTGTCCGCGAAGTCCGTCAAGCGCTGCTCGGCTTCCGGTGAGAGCTTGGAGCTGTCCACCGGGAACTTAACCGAATCGTCTGACAGGACCATGGAGAAGAGGAATTTGCCCTCTGCCAGCTTGCCAGCGGCCGTGGCGCGATCGAGCGCCTCTTTGGTCGTTTGGTCGAGCTGAGTCAGATGGGTCTGATGTTGATCGACCTGGCTTTGCGTGGCCTGCACCTTGGCATCCACGGCGGCCACATGTTCATTCACGTAATCTTTGGTTGCGCAGCCGCCAAGACTGAAGGCGCCGGCGATAATGGCTGTTAAAATGACGGGTCTAAATTTTTGCATTGATCTTCCCTCTTGTCGCCCCCGCGACGTGGATGAACATGCTGCGCACACAGTGTGGCGGAAATGGGATGTTTTTTTGTGTCAAATGCGGTGTTTGTCGCAACTGTCGGTTTGACACCGGCTTGTTGCTGACAAGCCGCATAGCGCCATTCGAGTAGTTGTCCATTGGGCGATTGCGCAGCGCAACAATCGGAGTTTGCTAGAGAAACGCGTTCGCAGCTCCTCTGAAGTCGGCAGGACGAAAAGTCTGCGACAGCACAAATGCTTAGATACCCCGGGGTTCCAGCCATAGAGTTTTTCGGTATGTTGCCATCCATGCAGGGGCGGCAATTTTCCAACGACACCGAGATCGCGCGGGCTGGCGAGAAGTTTCTCGACCGGACCTTTCCCAAGCCGGAATGGACTCATGCGGCTCATTTCGCGGTGACTTTGTGGCTGATGCGCCATCGCGCCGATCTGGACCTGAATACGGATATGCCAAGCCTGATTCGCGCCTTCAACGAGGCGACCGGGACGCCAAACACCGATACCGGCGGCTATCACGAAACCATAACTCTGGCTTCGCTGGCAGCCGTTCGTGCCCTGTTGGCGACATCGCCTTCACAGCCGCTACATGAAATTCTGGACGGGTTGCTGGCATCGCCGCTGGGCGACGCCAAATGGCTGCTGGACTATTGGAGCCGGGAGCGATTGTTTTCGGTCGAGGCGCGGCGTCACTGGCTGCCGCCAGATCTGAAGCCGTTGGTCCATGACCAGATCTTGATCGCGGTCACTTGAAAAGCGCGTTTTGACAGTCGGCGTATCGCCGCGATCTTCGCGCCCTCTGTATAAGAGAGCCGTGAGGGCGGCTATATGCTACAATATGATCTCGTGCACTGGTCCGAGTTTTTCGGTGCCGCGTTACTGCTGAATCTGGCGCCGGGCCCCGATCTGGCTTTCATCCTTGGACACACCGCACGCAATGGAAGGCGGCATGGCCTGGCGGCGATGCTGGGTGTCTGGGTGGGAGTTCTTTGTCATATTACATTCGCGGTGGTGGGGCTCTCGGCCCTCATCGCGGCATCCGCACAAGCTTTCGCCATCGTCAAATGGGCCGGGGTTGCCTATCTCTTCTGGCTGGGCTTTCAAGCCCTGCGTTCTCATGGCGGTTTTCTGGCCGATGCCCGGCCGCACTTCACGGTCAGCCGGCGAAGGGTTTTCGGGCAAGGCGTGCTGGTCAATGTTCTTAACCCGAAGGTCGCGATCTTTTTCCTGGCATTCCTGCCGCAATTCGTGATGGCGGGTGCGGGACCAGTGTGGCTGCAACTTTTACTCCATGGTTTCCTCGTTATTGCCGTCGCGGGATTGATCGAACCTCCATTGGTGTTTTTCGGCGACCGCGTCACCGCCAGGTTTCGCACCAGCAATCGCTTGTCACTTTGGTTGGACCGTGCGCTGGGGGGGATGTTGATCGGATTGGGCCTCAAATTGGCCGCGATGCGACGCTGATGGGAATTCTCTCACCAGCCGCGAAAGCGGGGCCAGATCGCCGAAACGGAATTGTCGACCTCCGTGACATGATATTGGTCATGCTGTGCTGCCGTGGCGCAGGCATGGTTGGGAAGGATGCGAATGCGGTCGCCGACTTTCAGATCGGGAATGTTCGCGCCGGAGCCAGGCCGGGCCGCGAGAATACCATGCTCCTGGTTCGCCCGCAGCACGACCAGATCGCGGTAAGGCTGTCCATCCAGATCGCAGACAACGCCATGATATTGATCAACAGCCTGTCCTGCTGTGCCCCGGTCTGATGATAGGGCCATCCAGCCCGCATCGGTGATGATCCAGTTCTTGTCGCGCTGATGGCCGATCACCGTGGCCAGAACGCTGAGCGCGATATCTTCGATCCCGCAGACGCCGATGCCGGCCTGGACCAGATCGAAGAACATATAGACGCCAGCGCGTACTTCCGTGACGCCGTCATAGGACCGTGCGTTGAGGGCCGTGGGCGTGGCGCCAACGCTGACGACGGGGCAGGGAAGCCCCGCTTCGCGCAAGGCCCCGGCTGCTTCCAAAATACGCACCCGTTCCAGATCGGCCGCTGCCGCGAGCGCATCTGCGTCATGCAGATTGTAGCTTTCGCCCGAATGGCACATCACGCCCTGCAAGGCCGCGCCGTTCTGCGCCAGAAGGGTTCCGATCCGGACCAGCATGTCGCGATTGTTCCATCGCACGCCGGAACGATGATCGTCGACATCGATCTCGATCAGGACGGGCAGGGCATCCCCGGATTGTTTGGCATGTGCGCAGACGGCCTGTGCGGCCTCGACGGAATCCAGGACGATTTTCAGGTCGAAGCCGCGCCGGCGCAGCGCCGTGACGCGTGGAAGTTTTTGCGGGCTGATGCAAACGGCATACAGCAGATCCGTGACGCCAGCGGCGCCGAACATCTCCGCTTCCTTCAAGGTCGAGACCGTTGCGGGTCCCGGCGGCGCCCCCAACACTAAGGACGCGGCCTCCAGCGATTTTGCGGTTTTCAAATGTGGCCGGAAGGAAACGCCAAGACTGGCGGCTTGTGTGCGCATCCGCGCCACGTTCCGTGTCAGCCGGGCGCGATCCAGCAACAGGCAGGGCGTGGGAAGCGTGTCGATCATTGGCCCTTGCATAGTCACCACCGAATCCAGAGTTCGTCGCAGAGCTCCAGGTTATTTGCCATCGCTGCCGGAATAAAGTCTATTCGCGGCGGGTTGGGCGAGGGAATGTAAGAGATGAAAGTCTGCGGCTCGGTTCTGCTCGTGCTGGCTGTTGCTCTGCTTTTATCTCCCGCGACAGCGCAAACCTCCTCGGTTCCGCCGCGCCCATCGCACCCCGTTATTCTTCACGCCGCACGCCTCCTCGAAGTGGCGAGTGGCCGTATCGTCAGTCCCGGCGAGATATTGGTTGAGGGCGACCGTATTACCGCTGTCGGTGGCATCGTCCAGCATCCCGCAGGCGCGGAAGTGATCGATCTGGGCGACACAACCTTGATGCCGGGGTTGATCGACGCGCATGTACACCTGTTCCTGCATCCGGGTGCCGAAGATCTGCAGACCGTGCAGGAATCCGAATCGCAGCGAACCATCCTGGCCACTCTGGCCGCCAGGGACGATCTGATAGCGGGCTTCACTGCCGAACGCGACATGGGCAGCGAAGGCGCTGGTTCTGCGGACGCCTCTGTGCGCAACGCCATCGATAATGGCCTTATCCCGGGCCCCCGAATGCGCGTCAGTGGCAATGCCATCAGCATCCTGGGCGGCCATGAAGACGCGATCCGCTACAATCCCGCGCAGCATGTGCTGCCCAATGCGGA
>JBEPVO010000070.1:0-14671 GCA_041690975.1 Alphaproteobacteria bacterium | reverse complement strand
GTGTCGATCGAATTTTCGCTGAACAATTAGCCGTTGTTCACGCCGGGCGCGCGCGTCACCCAGAGCAGGGCGATGAAGAGCCCCTTGGAGCGCGGCAGCAGCGCCATCGACAAGCCTGAGAACAACACCGCCCAGGTCGCGACGCCGGCCCAGAAGGGCATGAAGGCGTCCAGGCTGACGAAGAACATCAGCGGCATGAAGATATGGCCCACCACGATGATGGTGCCCCAGGGCGCGGCGTCGTCGGCGCGGATGCGGCCGAACTCGGCGCCGCAATTGGAGCAGGCTTCAACCTGTTTCAGATAGCTGGCGAACAGCTTTGTCTTGCCGCAGCTGGGGCACAGGCCTATCAGGCCCCGCCTTGCCGCAAGGCCCAGGGGAATTTCTGTCTTCATCGCGGTTTGAAGGGGGACCGCCAAAATTCCGCTTTCCACGCCAACCTCCATACACTAAAACATACAATATCCGTATATATGGAAATAACGGCCTCAACAATGCCCAAAGCGTCACATGCGACAACCTGGATGCCTGCTCTGGGCCGTGATGGCGGCCCGCTTTACCTGGCGATTGCAGGCGCCATTGCCGCCGATATCGCCGCCGGCCGATTGAAGCCGGGCGTGCGGCTGCCGCCGCAGCGGGCCCTGGCCGATGCCCTGGGGATCGATTTCACCACGGTGACCCGCGCCTATGCCGAGGCGGGCAAGCGCGGCCTGGTCGAAGGCCGAGTGGGCCATGGCACCTATGTCCGGCTGCGGCAGAACCAGGCCGCGCCGCCCGCAGGCCGAAGCGTCGATATCGGCATGAACCTGCCGCCGCGGTTCGAGGATGCCGCACTGAATGCACGCATGCAGGCCGGAATCGAAACCGTATCGGGCGAGGGGTTGGATCTGTTGCTCGCCTACCAAGATCCCGGCGGCGTGGAATCAGATCGCGCGGCGGGCGCGCATTGGCTACAGCCCCGTCTGCCCGGCGTTACAGCGGATCGGATCGCCGTTTGTCCCGGCACGCAAGGCGCGTTGGTGGCTGTGCTCGCACTTTTGGCGCGGCGTGGAGATACCGTCTGTGTCGAAGCGCTAGCCTATCCCGGCTTTCTGGCGCTGGCGGCGCATCAGGGCATTGATGTCCAGCCGGTGGCGATGGATGAGGACGGCATCTTGCCGGAGAGTTTTGAGGCTGTTTGCAAAGCCCATCGTCCCAAGGCGCTTTACTGCACGCCGACCTTCCATAATCCCACCATCGCGACGGTGCCGCTGGCGCGTCGCCGCCGCCTGGTGGAAATCGCCCGCCGCCACGGCGTCGCGATCATCGAGGATGACGCCTATGGCGCGCTGCCGCGCGTGCCAGTGCCGCCATTGGCGGCCTTGGCACCCGATTGCGTCTATCATATTGCCGGTCTTTCCAAATGCCTCTCGCCCGCGCTGCGCATCGCCTATCTGGCGTTGCCCGATGCCCGCATCCAGGCGCGAACAGCGGACGCTATTCGCGCGTTCTGCGGCATGGCCTCGCCCGTCAGCGCCGCCATTGTCACGCGCTGGATGGACGATGGCGTCGCCGACGCAATTCTGTCGGCGATCCGCGACGAGACGTCTGCGCGCCAGGCGATCGCAGCCAAGCTTCTGCCGGCGGCAAAAAGCGATCCGGAATGTTTCCACGCCTGGCTGCCATTGCCTAAGGGCTGGACGGCGGGCGCGCTCGCCAGCCGGGCACGGGTTCATGGCATCGGGCTGGTGACGGCGGACGTCTTCGCCACGGCCAAGGCGCCCGAAGCGGTGCGCATCGGCCTGGGCGCGCCGCGCACGCGCGGTGAGCTGACGCGTGGCTTGGAAATTCTCGCGGATATGCTGCAGCGGGGGCCGGGAACCTCTTCGACCATTGTCTGATTTTGGCGTCTGATCCAGGTCAGATTTTCTTCTGGTCGAATTTTTCCTGCGCCTTGTGAATGTCCTTCACATGGTCCTGCGCCCACAACCCGAGCGGCTCCACCGCCGACCACAAGGAACGGCCCATCTTCGTCAATTCGTAATCCACGCGCGGTGGAATGGTGGGGAAGATGGTGCGCGTGACCAGGCCGTCGCGTTCCAACCCGCGCAAGGTCAAGGTCAGCATGCGCTGCGAGATACCGCCGACCGCGCGCTTGATTTCGTTGAAGCGTTTGGGCCCGTCGCCCAGCATCACAATGATCAGCACGCTCCATTTGTCACCGACGCGCGCCAACACGCCGCTGACCGCGCGGCAATCCGTCGACTTGTGATCGAGTTTTGGGGCGGTCACCTCTTTCTTGGCGGTCACTTCGCTGTGCTCCGGTATCAAAATTGTGCCTTCTTGCAAGGTTTAGCAGCAGTACCTCATATAGTCTAGGTAACAATTTTATACTCAGGATGGGAACATGACTATATTACATATCGATGCCAGCATTCTAGGCGCCAACTCCGCCAGCCGGCAGCTTTCCAGCGCGGTGGTCGACCGGCTGCGCAAGGCCGATCCCGGCGCGAAAGTGATCTATCGCGATCTGGCGGCACAGCCTTTGGCGCATCTGTCAGGCGAACATCTGGCAGCGCGGCAAGGCGCAGTGCCGGAATCGCCGGCGATGCAAAAAGAGATCGCCGACAGTGACGCCGTCCTGCAAGAGTTCCTGGATGCGGACACGGTGGTGATCGGTGCGCCGATGTACAATTTCGGCATTCCCAGCCAGCTCAAAGCCTGGATCGATCGCATCTTGGTTGCAGGAAAAACCTTCCGCTACAGCGCCGCCGGACCGGAAGGATTGGCGGGCAACAAACAGATCATCATCGCCGTTTCCCGCGGCGGCTTTTACGGGCCCGGAACGGCTGCGGCTTCCATGGAGCATCTGGAAACTTATCTGCGGGGAATCTTCGGCTTCATTGGCGTCACCGCGCCCGAAATCATTGTGGCGGAAGGCCTGCTGACCGGACCGGAGCAGCGCGAGAAAGCGATGCGGGACGCATTGCACGCCGCAACGGCGCTCAAGGCCGCCTGATGCCGATACGCCTCGCTGTCAGGAATATTTGTTTGTCGCGGTTCCGACGGAGTTGCTTAGCGGCAGCGTCATGGTAACCGTTTTACACTTTTCCTGGAACCGCTCCGCCAGACAGCGAGGCGATGCGGGCCAGGGCGTCCTGCGCCAAGGCTAAGGTCAGGTCTTTTGCCGGCATATGCTTCGCCAATCTTGCCGCCTGTCCCGACCAGAGATTGCTGAAATCGCCTGCGCCTTCCGCTTCGGCTTTTGTCTTGAGCGGCGCCAGCGCGCGCGACGCCTGCGGAAAAGCCGGAGCCTCCGATGATAGCGGGCCCAGTTCCCGCATCAGGCGGGTGACGATGCTGCGCGCCGGACGGCCGGTGAAGACATTGGTGACTTCGGTGTCTTCGTCTGTCGCAGTGGCTAACGCGCGGGCATGCACGGCGCTGACCTTGGCTTCCGGAGAGAAGAGATAAGCGGTGCCGATCTGCACCGCGCTGGCGCCCAGCGCGAGCGCCGCGGCGATCCCGCGTCCGTCGGCAATGCCGCCCGCCGCGATCACCGGCACCTTCACCGCGTCGGCAACTTGCGGCACCAGCACAAAGGTGCCGACCTGGCGCGCCATGTCATGGCTGAGGAAATTGCCGCGATGGCCGCCCGCTTCCACGCCCATGGCGATGACGGCGTCGCATCCCTGCGCTTCCAGCCATCGCGCTTCCGCAACGGTGGTGGCGGACGAGATGATTTTCACGCCCGTTGCTTTGACGCGCGCCATCAGGCTTGGGCCAGGTAGGCCGAAATGAAAGCTCACGACTTCGGGCCGCAATTCCTCGACCAGCGCACAGGCGGCATTATCGAAGGGCAGGCGTGCGACACTGGGCACGCTCGCCGCCGGATCCAAGCCTGCCTCGCGATAATAGGGCGCAAGCTTGGCGCGCCACGCCGCTTCGCGTGCCGCGTCCTCGGCAGGCGGCGTGTGGCAGAAGAAGTTCAAATTGAGCGGGCGCGATGCCGCCGCGCGGACGGCAATTGTCGCGGCGCGGATCTGGTCGGCATTGAGCGAGGCGCACGCCAGCGAGCCCAGTCCCCCGGCCAGCGCGGTCCCGATCGCCATCTCCGGCGTGCCGAAATTCGCCATCGGCGCCTGGATGATCGGCAGTGAGATGCCGAACAGATCAAGGATTCTGCGGTCGGTCCAGGCCATCGGTCCTCCGGGCGCCATGATGGGGCGCAGTCCTCCCGGTGTCAGGAAAAAGCCGCCCGTATTCAAGGCAATTTTACTTGGTTGACTATTCAACTAAGCGAGGTCAATGTTACGAAGCCTTCTGGATGCGGATGTCATGGACAGTGCGCCTTCCACTGCCGACCGGCTGGTTTTCGCGGCCATGAAGCTGTTCCTGGAGAAGGGCTATGGCTCGACCAGCGTGCAGGACATTCTGCGCGAGGCGAAGGCCAATGCCGGCAGCCTCTATCATGCCTTTCCCACCAAGCAGGACGTACTGCTGGCGGTGTTGGACATGTACCGCCAGGGCATCGGCCCGATGCTGCTGGCGCCCGCCTGGAACGGTGTGGACGATCCCATCGAACGCATCTTCGCGCTGCTCGGCGCTTATCGCCGGGCCCTGGAGATGACCGACTGCACCTATGGCTGCCCCATCGGCAGCCTGGCGCTGGAGCTGCACGAACCCGATCCGTCTGTGCGCGCGCTTCTTGCCGTTAATTTCGACGGTTGGGTCGACGCGGTGAAAGGCTGCCTGGATGCGGCCAAGGACCGCCTACCGTCCGGCACCGACACCCATGCGCTGGGACAATTCATCCTGACGGTGATGGAAGGCGGCGTGATGCAGTCGCGAACCCATCGCACTTTGGATGCGTTCGACGCGTCCGTGGCGGGACTGCGCGATTATCTGAACCGGCTTCAAGCAGACGCGAAATCAACCGGCAAAACAACATAAGGAGCAACCATGCATAATCTCATGATGACGGCCGTGGTGGGCATGATGGCGATGTCGGGCAGCTCGCAGCTTCCGGCGGGCGTCAAGGACACTTCGTTCAAGGAACCGAATGGCGACCGCGTTCTACAGCAATCCATCGACATTGCGGCGGCGCCTTCCTGCATCTGGCGCTCGCTGACCGATGAAGATGGGATCAAGGCGTTCGGCCTGCCGCTGGCGCATGTCGAACTGAAGAATGGCGGCGTGATCGAGGAAGGTTTCTCGCCCAACGCCAAGCTGGGCGGCAACGAAACCATCCGCCATCGCATCATTGCCTATCTGCCTGAGCGGCTGCTGGTGCTGCGCAACGAGGCGACGCCGCCAGGGCCGCCGCATACCGAGCTCTACCGCAATGTCGTCCAGGTGATCTCGATCGAGCCGCGCGAGAAGGGGCTTACCCGCTTCACCATCTCGCATACCGGTTATGGCGCAAGCGCGGATTACGACCAGCTTTATGAATTTTTTTACAAGGGAAATCCCAGCTACCTGACGGGGATGAAGAAGCTCTGCGAAGCAAAGAATGCGCCGCCGTCAAACCGTTA
The DNA here is from genome assembly GCA_041690975.1 of Alphaproteobacteria bacterium. Lineage (GTDB taxonomy): Bacteria > Pseudomonadota > Alphaproteobacteria > Micropepsales > Micropepsaceae > Rhizomicrobium. The sequence continues at coordinate 9,158 of JBEPVO010000070.1, read as the reverse complement.
GGACGGAATGCGCAGCACATCCCGCAATTCAGGCCGGCGCGGCAATGCCCGACATGGCCTTGGGGGGATGAAAATTTAGACCGGAGAATTTGTCAGGCCCGTTGCTGACGGACGCGTCATGACCTAAGCAGCATGCATGTTGCTGTCGCGTTTCTTTATTGACCGGCCGGTTTTCGCCTGGGTCATTGCCATCGTCATCATGCTGGCCGGAGGCATCGCAGCCCTCAGCCTGCCGGTGGCGCAATACCCGACTATTGCGCCGCCCGCGGTGCAGGTGAACGCGATTTATCCCGGCGCGGATGCCACCACCTTGCAGAATTCCGTCACCCAGGTGATCGAGCAACAGCTCACCGGGCTGGACAATCTTCTGTATTTCGCATCGTCGTCTAACGCCGACGGCACCGTGGCGATCACCGCCACCTTCGCGCCTGGCACCGATCCCGACATTGCCCAGGTGCAGGTCCAGAACAAGGTGCAGCAGGCGGTGGCGCAGTTGCCCAGCCAGGTGCAGCAGCTGGGCGTAACGGTGGCCAAGGCGCAGGCGAACTTCCTGTTGCTGGTGGCGATGTATGACGAGTCCGACCGCACCACCGGCCGCGATGTCGCCGACTTCATCATTTCCAAGATGCAGGATTCTTTGCTGCGGGTGCCCGGCGTCGGCACCGCCATCGTGTTCGGTTCACCCTATGCGATGCGAGTGTGGCTGGATCCCTACAAGCTGCACAATTACGGATTGCAGCCGTCCGATATCCGCGCCGCGATCCAGGCGCAGAACATCCAAGTCTCTGCCGGCTCGATCGGCGCGCAGCCGGCTGTGGCGGGGACCGCGCTGAACGCCTCGGTCACCGCCCAGTCCCAGCTTCAGACCCCGGAACAGTTCCGGAAGATCATCCTGAAATCCTCACGGGACGGCGCGGTGGTGCATCTGTCGGATGTCGCTCGTGTCGAACTGGGTACCGACAATTACGGCATCGTGGGCCGCATGAACGGTCATCCTGGCGCGGGCATCGCCATTACACCCGCACCGGGCACCAACGCCTTGACCTTGGTGGATGCGATCAAGGCGCGCGCCCGCGCGCTGGAACCGTCCTTCCCGCCCGGCTATAAGCTGGTTTTTCCGGTCGACAATACCGAATTCATCCGGCTTTCGATCCGCGACGTGGTCAAGACTTTGATCGAAGCGATCGCGCTGGTGATCCTGGTGATGTTTATCTTCCTGCAGAATTGGCGCACCACCCTGGTGCCTGCGGTGGCGGTGCCTGTGGTGCTGCTGGGCACCTTCGGCGTGCTGTCCATTGTCGGTTTCTCGATCAACACCCTGACCCTGTTCGCACTGGTGCTGGTGATCGGTCTTCTGGTCGATGACGCCATCGTGGTGGTGGAAAATGTCGAGCGCATCATGCGCGAGGAAGGCCTGTCGCCGCGCGACGCCACCTTGCGCTCGATGAAGGAAATCACGGGCGCCCTGATCGGTATCGGCCTGGTGCTGACGGCGGTGTTCCTGCCGATGGCGTTCTTCGGCGGCTCGACCGGCGTCATCTATCGCCAATTCTCGGTCACCATCGTTTCGGCGATGCTGCTATCGATCATGTGCGCCCTGGTGCTGACACCTGCGCTCTGCGCCACCTTGCTCAAGCCTATCGAAGGCGGCGGCCATCATCATGGCAGCGGCCCGCTGGGACGCTTCTTCAACTGGTTCAACAACAGTTTCGAAATGACGCGCGAATGGTATCGCCGCACTCTGGAAAAAGTGTTGAACCGGACCAAGACCGTGATGCTGGCATATGTTTTGGTTCTGGTGGCGCTGGGTGGATTGTTCGCCTATCTGCCCACCGGCTTTCTGCCGGACGAAGACCAGGGCGTTTTGATCAACCTTATCAGCTTGCCGTCCGGTTCGACGCAGCAGGCCACTTTGGCGGTGGCCCAGAAAGTCGCGGATCATTATCTCAAGAGCGAAGGCAAGAATGTCGATTTTGCTTTCGCCATTGCCGGATTCAGCTTCCTGGGCGTGGGCCAGAACACCGGCATCGCCTTTGTGAAGTTGAGCGACTGGGCCAAGCGTCCAGGGGCAAAGAATGAATCGCCCGCGCTCGCCCGCCGCGCCATGCTGCTGTTCCGTCGTACCATCAACGAGGCCCAGGTCTTTCCGCTGGTGCCGCCTGCGGTGCGCGAACTGGGCGTGTCCACCGGCTTCGATCTGCAACTGGAAGATCGCGGCAATCTCGGCCATGAGCGGATGATCCAGGCTCGCAACCAGTTGCTGAGACTGGCCGCGCGCAACCAAACGCTCCAGTCGGTGCGGCCCGCCAGTCTGGACGATGCCCAGCAGTTGCACATCGATATCGACCAGCAGAAAGCCAATTCGCTGGGCGTCGCCACCACCGATATCAACTCGACGTTGTCGGCGGCCTGGGGCGGCACCTTCGTCAACAATTTCATCGACCGCGCCCGCGTCAAGCGCGTCTATATGCAAGGCGATGCGCCGTATCGCATGTCGCCGGAAGATCTGAACCGCTGGTATGTGCGCGGCAAGACCGGAACCATGGCGCCGTTCTCGTCTTTCGCCCGCGCGACCTGGGCATTGGGGCCAGCTTCGCTCACCCGCTATAACGGATTTCCGTCCATCGAGATCCAGGGGCAGGGCGCGCCGGGTGTGAGCTCCGGCACCGCATTGGCCGAGATGGACAAGCTGATCAAGCAGCTACCGGAAGGGATCAGCTACGAGTTGACCGGACTTTCCTTCCAGGAACAGCAATCGGGTGCGCAGGCGCCCGCTTTGTATGGGCTGTCGATCCTGATCATCTATCTCTGCCTGGCGGCGCTGTATGAGAGCTGGGCGATTCCACTCTCGGTCATTCTGGTCATTCCCCTGGGCGTGGTCGGGGCGGTGGCGGCAGCGAGTGCACGCGGTCTTTTCAACGACATTTACTTCCAGGTCGGCCTGCTCGCCACCATTGGCCTCTCCGCCAAGAACGCCATTCTGATCGTGGAGTTCGCGGTGGATGCGGAGCGGCGTGGCCTCAAGGCGCGCGATGCCGCGCTGGAAGCCGCGCGGCTGCGGCTGCGGCCCATCCTGATGACATCGATCGCCTTTATCGCGGGCGTTTCGCCGCTTGCGATCGCCACGGGCGCGGGCGCCCATAGCCAAAACGACATCGGCACGGGCGTGATCGGCGGCATGCTGACGGCAACGGTGCTGGCGATCTTCTTCGTGCCGGTCTTCTTCCAGCTCATCAACCGGGGTCTGCAGCACCACGATTAGGCGGAACCGGCGGGCCGTGCCGCCGCTAAGTGGTTCAAAACCATTGCTGTTAGCAGGCATTTCTGCCGCCACGTGATCCGTCTTTACAATAAATTTACAGCGACATCAGGGACATTGCCCGTATCGATGGTTCTGGCTAATCCTACCCGGACCGGCGGGCCGATACGCCGGAACCGGGAAGGACCAATATGAAAACGCTTGCCACTGCCTTGCTTCTGTCGATTGCCGTCACGCCCGCGATGGCTGGCGAATCCGCCGGCTTGATGCTGCCGCCGGGATTTCACGCCACAGTGGTAGCGGATGAATTGGGCGCGGGCGCCCGCCATGTGGTCGTGCGTCCCGATGGCGATCTCTATATTTCCACGCGCAAGGGACGCGATGAGCCCAAGTCCGCAGGCGTGATCGCCGTGAAGGTCGGCAAGGACCACAAGGCGATGCAGACGACGCATTTCAGCGAAGTCGAAGGCGGCACCGGCATGCAAATTTACAAGAACGCGCTCTATGTCGCCGGCAACGATGCGATCTATCGCTTCAAGTTTCAGGGCAATGATTTGGTGCCGTCCGCCGTGCCGGAGGTTGTCGTTGGCAATCTGCCCAAGGGCAATATGGGCGTGGCCTTTGACGACAAGAGTGGCCTTTATCTGACGGTTCGCGCTGCAGGAAATATCTGCGTTGATCCCAAGGCGCCCAAGGACCAGAAACCAGTCGGCATCAAGCCTTGCCCACTGCTCAATGACGGTGGCGGCGTGTGGCGCTTCAACGCTGAAAAGGCCGGCCAGAAATTTCCCGCCGATGGGGAGCAGGTCGTGACCGGCATGCGCGATATGATGGCGGTGGCTTGGTCCAAAGATGCCAAAGGCATGTATGGCGTGATGCAGGGCCGCAATGGCACCGCCAAGCTGGTGCCCGGCATGTCCGAAGAGGCCGACACGGTTTCCGAAGAGATGCATCGTCTGGACAAGGGCACCGATATGGGTTGGCCCTACACCTATTACGATACGGAATTGAAGGCCCGGGTGCTGGCGCCCGAATATGGCGGTGACGGCAAGATGCCGGCGACCGAAGGCAATTACGCCACGCCGGTGGTAGCATTCACATCGCACCAGTCGCCCGTCGATCTGCAATTCTATGAAGGCAAGCAGTTCCCGCAGAAATATCGCGGTGGCGCTTTCGTGGCCTTCCAGGGCGGCTCGGGACAGGTAATATTGCCGGGCGGACGTACCGGCTACAATGTGACCTTCGTGCCGTTCGACAAATCCGGTAAAGCCGGCACGCCAGAAGTCTTCGCCGACAATTTTGCGGGACCCAATCCGTCCGACCGTAACTCGGGCAAGGCCGCGTTCCGTCCCAGCGGCGTCGCGGTTGCGCCGGACGGCTCGCTTTATGTGGTGGATACAATGAAGGGCCGTCTCTGGCACATTTCCTACGACGGCAAGAACTGAACCCAACAATCCTGCGTCAATTGACGGGCCGGATGCTCTGCATCCGGCCCTTTTTTGTGTCCGGAGCCGATCGGTAATGGGTGGTTCTTTTTTGCTCGCACACCGCTAATCTGGCGCCGTATTTTCCAGGGGGGATCCCATGAAACTGCGTCTTGCGATTTCTGCGGCGGCAATTGTGGCGCTGACCATGACGGCGCATGCCGCTGGCGTGGACATGAGCGCGATCGACAAATCTGTGGTGCCGGGCGATGACTTCTATGCTTACGCCAATGGCGGTTGGATGAAGCGCACCGAGATTCCAGCGGATCAGTCGCGCTGGGGTTCGTTCAACATCCTCAATCTGGAAGCCCAGACGCGTACGCGTGCGCTGATCGAAGGCGCCAGCAAGACCAATGCCCCGGGCAGCGAAGCCCGCAAGGTCGCAGATTTTTATGTGGGCTTCATGGACGAGGCGGGCATTGAAGCCAAAGGCATCGCACCTCTGAAGGGCCAGTTGGGCGCCATCGCGGCGATCGGCGACAAGAAAGCGCTGGCCCGCGCCTTGGGCGACGCCTTGCGGGCGGACGTCGATCCTCTGAACAACACCAATTTCCAGACGGAGAATTTGTTCGGTATCTGGGTGGCGCCGGGCTTTGCCGACAGCGATCACTACACGTCGTATCTGCTGCAGGGCGGGCTGGGAATTCCCAGCCGCGATTATTATCTGGGTGACAGCGCCCGGATGAAGGCTGTGCAGGCGGCTTATAGAACCTATGTTGCGACTGTCCTGAAACTGGCGGGCATTGCCGACGGCGACAAGAAAGCCGCCGCGATCTTCGATCTCGAGGCGCGCATTGCCAAGGCCCAGGAAAGCATTATCGACAGCCAGGATGTGGTGAAAGCCGACAATGTCTGGGGGCGCGGCGATTTCGCGGGCAAGGCGCCGGGCTTGGACTGGGATCAGTTCTTCCAGGGTGCGGGCCTTGCGCAGACCAAGAGCTTCATCGTCTGGCAGCCGGGCGCTTTTGCGGGCCTGTCCAAACTGGTTGCCGATACGCCGCTCGATACCTGGAAAGCGTGGCTGGCGTTCCATCGCCTCAATCATTTCGTGCCTGAACTACCCAAAGCCTTTGTTGATGCGCGGTTCGATTTCTATGGCAAGGCGCTGTCGGGGACGCCCAAGCAACAGGATCGCTGGAAGCGGGGCGTTAATTTGACGAACGACGTACTGGGCGATGCGGTGGGCAAGTTATATGCCGCGAAATATTTCCCGCCGGCTTCGAAAGCCAAGGCGCAGGAGATGGTGAAGAACATCATCGCCGCTTGGGGACGGCGCATTGATGCCCTGACCTGGATGACGCCGGCGACCAAGGCGAAAGCCAAGGAAAAACTTTTCGGGCTTTATGTCGGCATCGGTTATCCGGAGAAGTGGCGCGATTATTCCGAGTTTTCGGTGGTCAAGGGCGATGCTCTGGGCAACCAGATGCGGGCCGACCTGTTCGATTATCATTACAGCATTGATCGCATCGGCAAGCCGGTGGACCGCCACGAATGGTCGATGACGCCTCAGACCGTCAATGCCGTCAATCTGCCGTTGCAGAATGCGCTTAATTTCCCGGCCGCGATCCTGGAGCGGCCCTTCTTCGACGCCAAGGCGCATGACGCATTTAACTATGGCGCCATCGGCGCGGTGATCGGCCATGAGATCAGCCACACTTTCGACGATCAGGGCGCGGCCTTCGACGTCAAGGGACGTCTCAACAATTGGTGGACCAAAGAAGATTTCGCCCATTTCAAGCAGTCGGGGCAGGCGCTGGTCGCACAGTATAATGCGTACAAGTTGTTCCCCGATCTGGCGGTGAACGGCCAGCAGACCCTTGGCGAGAACATTGCCGACAATGCGGGGCTCGCGGCGGCGTATGACGCCTGGCACACGGCACTGAACGGCAAACCGGCGCCGGCCGATCAGGGCCTGACAGGCGAGCAGGAATTTTTCCTGGGTTTCGGTCAGGAATGGGCGACCAAGACGCGCGAGGCGGCGGCGCGCCAGCAGGTTCTGGTAGATGTGCATGCGCCCGGGCCCTTTCGAGCGCGGCAGGTTCGCAACATGGATGGCTGGTATTCCGCCTTTCAGGTCCAGCCCGGGCAGAAATTGTACCTGGCCCCGGCCGAGCGCCTGCACGTCTGGTAGGTCCCGGATCGGCGGCAAAGCGGTTCCGGGTTGCACAGTCCTGCGGCCGTATAAACCCTTGTCAGGGTCAGCTTAAGAGCATATACGCCCATAATAGAGGCATATGCCCGTTTTGACTGCTTTGCAGGGACCCCATCGATGAAAACGCTCGCTGCTCTTTCTCTTCTGGCGCTGGCCGTCTCGCCAGCATTTGCGGCAGAGCCCGACAATCTGGTTCTGCCCCGGGGCTTCCACGCCAGCGTCATCGCTGAAGGCGTGGGCCAGGGGCGCCATCTGGCGATCCGCGAAAACGGTGACATATTCGTCTCCACCATCACCGCCCGCGACGCCGCGCCGACAGGAATCGTCGCTCTGCGCTTGGGCCGCGACCACAAGCTGGTGGATACGCAGCAGTTCGGCACCGTGGCCGGCGGCACCAGCATCCGCTTTTACAAAAATGCGCTGTATGCGGCGTCCCCCACCACTGTCTACCGGTTCGATTTCACCGGCCATGAACTGGTGCCCACGGCGCCGGCGCAAATCGTTATCGACGGGCTGCCATCAAAGGGCTTTCCTAGCCGCGGCATGGCGTTCGACAGCAAAGGCGGTCTTTATATCGAGGCCGGTGCATCCTCGAATATCTGTCTGGATCCTGCAGTCGCGAAGGACGCCAAGCCCGTGGGCCTGCGCCCTTGTCCGTCGCTGGATGGGCGCTCAGGCGTCTGGCGCTTCGACGCGGCAAAGCTGAATCAGAAATTTCCCGACGGCGGTGAGCAGATTGCCACAGGCGTGCGCGATATGATGGCGGTCGACTGGTCGCATCGTCTGAACGGGTTGTATGGGGTCATGCAAGGTCGAAACGACCGCAACGATACGGTCGCAGAGGAACTGCATCGTATCGACAAGGGGGCCAATCTGGGCTGGCCCTATACCTATTACGACATGGCGCTGAAGCTGCGGCTGACGGCGGCGGAATATGGCGGTGACGGTAAGACGCCGGCGGAAGGCAATTACACCACGCCGCTGGCGGGTTTGTCGGCGCATCAATCGCCGCTGGATCTGGTGTTCTATGACGCCAAGCAGTTTCCCAAGGAATATCGCGGCGGCGCTTTTGTCGTTTATCATGGTGGCGCCGGTGCCGAAGCGCCGGATGGTCACCGCGGCTATGACGTGGAGTTTGTACCCTTCAATAAGGCGGGCAAACCGGGCACAGCAGAGCGCTTTGCCGAAGGCTTTGCAGGACCCAATCCTGGTGACCGCAATCCTGCCAAGGCCGCCTATCGCCCGTCCGGCGCGGCGGTCGGGCCGGATGGCTCGCTATATGTCGTGGACAGTAAAAAAGGCCGCGTTTGGCGCATTTATTACGACGGCAAGTCCTGATCGCCTGAACCGCGACCTGGGTGCGAGCCGCGAAATAAAGTTACGGCGTAAACGAGCGCTGAGCGGATTCAGAGAATCGGTCTAAGGATGATGCGTGGGTCAGGGGGCCTTCGCATGAACATCCAATTGGGTCGCCAGTCGATGGCAAAGGCCGAACTCGAAAGAGTATGCCTGTCCTATCTACGCATGCTGCCGCGCTGCCAGCACATCACCAGCGTCACCATCGCGCCGCGCCCCAGCGCGCAGCGCAACTGGGTGGTGATCGAGATCGATCCGCCGCTGCAGACCGCCGCGGATAACGATGCGCGCAATGCGCTGACCGAGCTTCAGAGCGAATTCCGCCTCGCGGGTTGATCGACGTTTTCCGAACGTGTCGCTTTGCTAAGCAGTCATGCCTGCTTTTTCAGCGGAAAAAACGCGCGGTGCATGCTTCCGAAAGGGTGATTGAACCGCTTCCGCGAAACGGGCAGCCTTTCGCCGTGACACGGATTCTCAAATCCATTCCCAGATCCATTCCCGCGGAGAGAAGCATGATCGCCATCAAGGGCAAATCGCTCACTGCCTTGCTGTTGTCGGCCGCCATCCTGGCGCCGGTTCCCGGTTTCGCCGCCGCGCCGCCGCAGATGAAGCAGGATGCCCTCGCCCATGTGGACGCCAACGCCAAGCAAGTGCAGGTGATGGTCGACCAAGTGTTCAGCTATGCCGAGCCTGGCTTCCAGGAAGTGCGCACCAGCGAATATCTCACCGGCATCCTGGCCAAGAACGGCTTCAAGATCACCAAAGGCGTGGCGGGCATTCCCACCGCCTGGACCGCGACTTGGGGTGAGGGCGGTCCGCTGATCGCACTGGGCAGCGATGAGGATGATCTGCGCGGCGTTTCCCAGATTCCCGGCGATCCCAAGGTCGAACCGCTGGTGGAAGGCGC
>JBEPVO010000069.1:0-14830 GCA_041690975.1 Alphaproteobacteria bacterium | reverse complement strand
TCATGCCGACAGTGACTTCGCGGCCCTGAAGGCGGCCCGCGCGTCGTCCAAGTGATGGAGCGTTTGCAGGAAAAATGTGAAGCGTTGATACGCTGGCGCCATCAACTCCGTCCGCAAACGCGACCAGAATGACCGAACATTCGGAGAGCCGGATTGTTCCGTACACGGCCGATGTCATGTACGCAGTGGTGGCGGACATCGCGCGCTATCCCGAATTTCTCCCCTGGGTGGTGGCGTTGCGCATCAAGTCGCGCACGAACGATGGGCCGCATGAAATATTGATGGCGGAAATGGCGGTGGGATATCGCGCTTTACGTGAGCGCTATACCAGCCGAGTGATTTTGGATCCCGCTGCCCGGACCGTTGAAGTCGCGGCGATCGAAGGGCCCTTCCACCGGCTGGAAAATCATTGGCGCTTCACACCGGATGGGGCGGGTTCCCGGATTGATTTCAGCGTCGCGTTCGAATTTTCCAGCCGGTTGCTGCAGGCCGTTGCCGGAGGCGCCTTCGAGAAAGTGCTCATGAAGATGACGGATGCCTTTGAGGCCCGGGCCGCCAGTCTTTCGCAATCGCGCGCCTGACCCTATAGTTCGCCGCGGCAAGGGGAGTTGGCATGAAATATCTGCTCGGAACGTTGAGCATATTGGCTGCGCTGACATGTACTGCACAGGCCGAGACGATTCTTTTTGTCGGCAACAGTTTCACATTCGGCGAGCATGGTACGGCCAAGCATTATCGTACCCGCGAAGTTCGCGATCTCAATCCACCTGACGAAAACCGCCGGACCATCGGCGGCGTGCCGGCCATTTTCAAGGAGTTCACCAAGCAAGCAAATCTCTCCTACGATGTCAGCCTGGAAACCCAAGGCGGCATGGGACTGGATTTTCATTACACCCAGAAATTGCCGCTGCTGGATCGCCCATGGGACGTGGTGATCCTGCAAAGTTATTCCACGCTCGACGAGGACAGGCCGGGCAACCCGGGGCTGTTGACGGAGTATACGCGCAAGTTCGATACGACACTGCATGCGCGCAATCCGAATGTGAAAATCTATCTCAATGCCACTTGGTCGCGGGCCGATATGACATATCCGGCTGACGAACCGTGGAGCGGCAAGCCGATTGAGCAGATGGGCATCGATATTGCGGCGGGTTACGAGGTGGCGCGCAAAGCCAGTCCGGGTGTTGCAGGGGTCGTTCCGGTCGGACTGGCCTGGAACCGCGCTTTTGCGACGGGCTTCGCGGATCCCAATCCGTATGACGGCATCGCTTCAGGCCAGATCAATCTATGGGCCTTTGACAGCTATCACGCCAGCGATTTCGGCTACTATCTGGAAGCACTCTTGGTGTTCGGCAAGGTGACGGGACTGGACCCGTTATCGCTGGGCCCCAAGGAAATCGCGGCTTCTGATTTTGGTTTCTCGGGGGCACAGGCGACGGCTCTGCAGCAGATCGCCCATGACGAACTGGCGGCACAAAAATAAAAACGGGGAAAGCATGAAAAAGATTTTCTGCGTCACGGTTTCCATTCTGGCGCTGTCGGCCGGAGCGGCATCGGCCCGCACAATCCTGTTCATCGGCAACAGCTTTACCCTGGGGTCGGGAGCGGCTGCGAAGAACTACCAGGCCGATACCGTGCATGATCTCAACCCACCGGACGCGCGCGGCAAGACCATCGGCGGGCAGGGCGCCATCTTCAAGGAATTCACCAAGGAAGCTGGCCTCGATTATGACGTCAGCGTGGAAGTGGTGGGGGGCAAGAATTTCGATTTCCACTACACGGAAAAAGGCCCGGTGCTGGACCGCGCCTGGGACGAAGTGGTGATGCAGAGCTATTCCCAGCTCAACAAGGACAAGCCCGGCGATCCCTCGCTGGTGATCGAATATTCTCAGAAGCTCGACAAAATGTTTCACGCCCGCAACCCAAATGTGAAGGTCTGGTTCCAGGCGACCTGGTCGCGTGCCGATTACAGTTCGCCGGAAATCGCGCCCTGGAAGGGCAAGCCGATCGACCAGATGGCGAAGGATGTCTATGCCGGGTTCGAGAAGGCGAAAGCCGCATCACCCGATGTCGCCGGCGTGATCCCGGTGGGCCTGGCCTGGAACCGTGCCTGGGCGACCGGTGTCGCCGACAGCGATCCCACTGACGGTATCGGCGCGGGAAAGCTCAATCTGTGGACCTACGATTCCCAGCACGGCAGCAACGCCGGTTATATTCTGGCGGGGTTGGTCGTGTTCGGTCAGATTACCGGACGTGATCCGATGTCGCTTGGCGATCGCGAGCATGTGGCGATGGATCTGGGGCTTTCACCGGCTCAGATGCATGCATTGGAGCAAGTCGCCCATGACGAGCTGGCGGCGCATGGCGTCTCTCTGGCGATGAACTAGATCGGCGTCAGAGGCAGCCGCGCAGCAATTCGATCGCTTTTTCAACCGTGTGCAGACGCACGCGGCTGCGGCCGATATCGCCAAAGCGGCATTCACGCACGATGACATGGCCGGCCTGGTTTGCCGCGGCGATATAGACCAGGCCGATGGGCTTGTCCGGGCTTCCGCCCCCCGGTCCTGCGATGCCGGTCACGGCAATGCTGAATTGGGCTGGGGCGTTTTTCAGCGCGCCTTGCGCCATGGCGCGGCATACCGGTTCGGACACCGCGCCATGGGCTCGTAGCAATTCTTCCGGCACGCCCAGCAGATCCTGCTTGGCCTGATTGGAATAGGTGACGAAGCCGCGCTCCATCACATCGGACGAGCTGGGAATTTCGGTGAGCAGGGCGGCGATCAGGCCGCCGGTGCAGCTTTCAGCGGTGACGATGCGTGCATTCGCATGGCGCGCCGCCGCCAGCAGATCGCGGGCTTGCGACAGCAACACATCGGCGAACATCAGATCACCCGGAAATAATGCACGACACCGGCAATGATGCCGGCGGCAAGGCCCGCCAGCATGTCGTCGGCCATCACACCCATGCCGCCCGGCAGTCTTTCCGCTGCGGAAATCGGCCAGGGCTTGAGAATGTCGAACAGGCGGAACAGCAGGAAGGCCAATGCGAATGCGGCAACGCTGGGATAAATTGGCGTGAAACAGATGCCCGCACAGGCCAGCCACTGGCCGGCGAGTTCATCGATGACGCATTCGGACGGGTCTTCGCGGCCGGTGGTACGGACATGATCGCCGCAGGCCCAGATGCCGATCACAAACACCAGTAGGCTGGCGGCAACCAGCACGATGCCGCCGCCATGCTGTGCGAGAACCATTGCGAACGGTATGGCAATGGCGCTCATCACGGTGCCCGATGCCAGCGGAAAATAACCGATGCCCAGAACCGAGGCGATGATGGTGGAAAATCTCATAGTGTCATTCCTGCCCTTCGGGGCTTGAGGGCAATCGCACGGTCGCGACTGCCTGTGCTGCCAGGCCTTCGCGGCGGCCAGTATATCCCATGCCTTCGGTGGTAGTGGCCTTGACGCTAACGCGTTCGATATTGAGCGACAGGATTTCGGCGATGCGCGCACGCATGGCTTCGCGGTGCGGGCCGATCTTGGGCCGCTCGCAGATCAGGGTGACATCGCAATGCAGGATGGCGCCACCCTTTTCCTTCACCAACCGGAGGGCGTGATCGAGAAATTTCCAGGACGGCGCGCCGCGCCAGCGTTCGTCAGTAGGCGGGAAATGCTGCCCGATATCACCCGCGCTGATGCAACCCAGCACCGCGTCGGTCAGGGCATGCAGCCCGGCATCGGCATCGGAATGGCCTTCCAGGCCGTGATCGTGCGGCACTTGTACGCCGCACAGCCAGACATGATCGCCTTCGGTGAAGCGATGTGCGTCATATCCCATGGCGCTGCGCGTTTCGTGGAGCGTCGCGTCGGCGGAGCGACCATCTAGGGAGCCCAGTAAGAGTTCCACCAAGGCAAAATCCTTTTCCGTCGTCACTTTCAGATTGCTTTCCTCGCCCAGGACCGCGTCCACCGCAAGGCCGGCAAGTCCGGCGATGGCGACATCATCTGTCGCATCGGCACCGGCGTGATCGCGATGCGCCTTCAAGATGTCGGCAAACCGAAACCCCTGTGGCGTCTGCGCGCGCTGCAAGCCATCTCGCGGCACGGTAATCCAGGCATCGCCATCCTTGCGGCGGAGCGTGTCGGCCACCGCCAGCATGGGCACGGCGCCAGCCGCACCACCTTCGAGCGCCGCGATAGTGCGTTCGATTACGGCGCGCGAAACCAGCGGCCGCGCCGCGTCGTGAATGAGAACGAAATCTGGTGCATCGGTCGCCAGAGCTTCCAGCCCCAGCCGGACCGTGTCCTGACGCCGCGCTCCGCCGGTGATGGGGGCGGGAGCATCCGGTCCCATGGCTGCGTGGTACAGGACGTCCTGTCCCGGACCGATCACCACCCGCACCGGCCAGCCAGCGAAGGCTTCCACCGTCCGGCGCAGCATCGGGCGGCCAGCCAGGGGTTCATATTGTTTGGGTCCCGCCCGTTTGGTGCGCTCCCCATTTCCGGCGGCAACAATCAAAATGGCGATGCGAGACATGTGGCTTCCCTTGACGGTCTGCCTAACATTGCGGACCCCGGCTTGCGATAATTGTTTCCAGGGGGTGAGGTTTTTGCCTATAATATCGTCATATATATATCATGGCTAAATTATAGGCATTTCCAGTGCAGGCATCGCTTTTTCGACGGTCCCCGACGGAATTTCCCATCGCCAACACCCTGCCGTCCCCCATCCTGGTGGTCGGGGCGGCCCAGGAGATTGTGTACGCCAATCCGGCCGCCGAGCAATTCTTCGATACCGGTGCCGCCATCCTGCTGAAGCAAAAGCTGGCGGACATCCTGCCGTTCGATTCGCCCTTGTTCCAGCTGGTGGCCCAGGCCCGCGAACGCGAGGCGTCCGCGGCCGAGCGCGATGTCGACCTTTCCACCCCCCGGCATGGCGAACGCCTTGCTGATGTGACCGTGACGCCTTTGGGCGAGCGGGACGGGACCCTCGTGATCGCCTTCTCCGAACGGGGACTGGCGCATCGCATGGACCGCCAGCTGATGGCGCGGGGTGCCGTGCGTTCCATGCATGGCATGGCGTCGGTGCTGGCGCATGAGATCAAGAACCCGCTCGCCGGTATTCGCGGGGCGGCACAATTGCTGGAAGAACAGCTTCCTGCCGCCGACCGGGAGCTGACGCAGCTGATCTGCGACGAAACTGACCGCATCCGCGGCCTGATCGATCGCATGGAAGCATTTGGCGACACGCGCAGCTTCCAGCGCCATCCGGTCAACATTCACGAAGTCCTGGCCCGCGTGCGCCGCGTTTCGGAATCGGGCTTTGCCCGCGGTGCCAATTTTGTCGAAAATTTCGATCCTTCCCTGCCGCCGGTGGCGGGAGACCGCGATCAACTGATCCAGGTCTTCCTCAATCTGGTGCGCAATGCGTCGGACGCCTTGCCGGAGAATGGCGGCGAGATCACCTTGACAACCAGCTATCGTCCTGGCGTCCGCTTTGGTGTCAGTACCTCCGGCGAGCGCGTTTCTCTGCCGCTGGAAGTGACAGTGCGCGACAATGGCGCAGGCGTGCCCGCCGACCTTCAGTCTTGCATCTTCGATCCCTTCGTCACCACCAAGGTGCGCGGGTCGGGCCTAGGCCTGGCCTTGGTCGCCAAGATCATCGGCGATCATGGCGGCGTCATCGAATGTGACTCTCAACCCCGGCGCACGGTCTTCCGCGTGCTTCTTCCCATAGCACTGACTGAGGAGACACCATGACCGCCGCAACCATTCTCGTTGCCGACGACGACAGCGCCATCCGGACCGTGCTGCATCAGGCGCTGGCGCGCGCAGGCTATAATGTTCGCACCACTGGGACCGCGGCGGGATTATGGAAGATGATTTCGGCAGGCGAAGGTAGTGTCGCCATCACTGATGTGGTGCTGCCCGACGAAAGCGGCTTCGATCTGCTTCCCCGCATCAAGCGCTTGCGGCCCGACCTGCCGGTGCTGGTAATGAGCGCGCAGAATACGCTTCTGACGGCGATCACGGCGGCGGAACGCGGGGCTTTTGAATATCTGCCCAAACCCTTTGACCTCAAGGAATTGACCAGTCTGGTACAACGGGCGCTGGCGACGCCCGGCGCGCGGCGTGAACCCGAAGAGCCGGAGGGAGAAGACCGCCTCCCATTGATCGGGCGCAGTCCCGCGATGCAGGAAATCTATCGCGTCATCGCCCGGCTCACCCAGACTGACCTGACCGTAATGATCATGGGCGAGTCGGGAACGGGCAAGGAACTGGTGGCGCGCGCATTGCACGATTACGGCAAACGCCGACATGGCCGTTTTGTCGCCGTGAGCATGGCCGCGATTCCGAAAGAGTTGGTTGAAAGCGAATTGTTCGGCCATGAGCGGGGCGCTTTTTCCGGTGCGGCCAATCGGGGCGTGGGACGGTTCGAGCAGGCGGAAGGCGGCACGCTGTTCCTGGACGAAATCGGCGACATGCCATTGGAGGCACAGACGCGGCTGCTGCGCGTGCTGCAGCAGGGCGAATACACGACGGTGGGCGGCCGCACGCCGATCCGCACCGATGTGCGCATCATCGCTGCCACCAATCGCGATCTGCGTCAGATGATCGGGCAGGGGCTGTTTCGCGAGGATCTGTATTACCGCCTGAATGTGGTGCCTCTGCGCCTGCCACCGCTGCGCGAACGGGTCGAGGACATTGCCGATCTGGTGCGCCATTTCCTGCGCAAGGCGGAGAATGAGGGACTGCCCGCCAAGTCGCTCGATCGTGACGCGCTGGAAATTCTTCGTCGCCATCGCTGGCCGGGCAATGTGCGCGAGCTGGAAAATCTCGTGCGTCGTCTGGCGGTGCTGCATTCCGGCGATTCCATTCCCGCGACTGCCATTGCCGGCGAACTCAAGGAACCGGTGCGCGCCATGGCCGCGGAAGCGCAGGACGAGGCGCTGCCGCTGGGTGCTTCCGTCGAGCAATTTCTAACTCGTTATTTTCTCAGCCATGGAGACCGGCTGCCGGCGCCCGGCATCTATGACCGCATCATCCAGGAGGTGGAGCGGCCCTTGATCTCCATTTGTCTGGCCGCAACACGCGGCAACCAGATACGGGCAGCCCAGCTCTTGGGCCTCAACCGCAACACCCTGCGCAAGAAAATCCGCGACCTCGGTCTCGAGGTTATTAAGGGGCTTCGCGCCGAGTAGGCGCGAAGCGGCGCAGGGCTGCGAGCGTCAGCGTAGCAGCAGCCCGAGCCCGGACCTTCGCGCCGAGTAGGCCCGGCGGCTAGCGCCAGCGTAGTGCCGCGCGCAGGGCTGTGAGCGCTAGCGGTGGCTAGCGATAGCGTTGTACCACGCAGCCCGAGCCGGACCTCGGGCACAAGAAAATAGGCATTGCTGCGGGTCCGGGGGCTGGCGCTCGCAGCACTCGCCCCATGGCCACAAACCGCGGGTTTGAGACCATGTTGTAGAATTACACCGCTGCATTCTTGCAACAGACCGTGCTGTGGCTACAATGTCGCAAATCTGACGACGAGCCTACCCCTTAACTCAACGACGGATATCGATCATCAGAAGCGGATCTCCAATCGGTCGCGGACGCAATTTCATACGGGCGATCTCTCGCCCGTCGCGCCTCGCGCTGGGAGCGGGGCTGCTCGCGGCGGCTTCGGGTGCCGGTACCTATGCCATCTTGTCGGGGCTGACGCCTTGGACGCCAGGTCGTGTCGGGCTGATCGCACTGCTGCTGGTGAATTTGACGTTAGGCCTGTCGCTGGGTGCGTTGATCGCTTGGCGGTTGGTGCGCCTTTGGGCGGAACGCAAATCCGGTCGGGCTGGTGCGCGGCTGCATGTGCGGCTGGTAGCCTGGTTCGGCACTATCGCGGTGGTGCCCGCAATCCTGATCGCGATTTTTGCGGCGGTGACGCTCAATCTTGGTCTTGAGGCTTGGTTTTCCGGTCGCGTGAAAGACGCGCTGGGCAGCGCGGTCAACGTCGCCCAGCATTATGTGAAGGAGCATGAGCGCGGCATCATCGGTGACGCTTATGACATCGCCAACAACATCCAGCACGATCAGACCCTGTTTGATGCCGAAAAGCATGTGCGACCGGCGCAATTCTTCTCCAAGCTCAATTCGCTGACCAAGGATCGCGGACTGCAGGCTTCCTACATCGTCGATGGACATGGAAAGATCCTGGCTTCGACCAAGCAGCAATTCCTGAAGGATCCCAAGCCACCATCGGCCACCGATATTTCCCAGGCGCGCGCGGGCTCGATCGTGGTGGATGCGGCGCCGGAAGGCGGCACCGTTACAGCGTTGATCCAGATGCAGGCATTGAACGATGCCTATCTGCTGGTGGTGCGCCTGGTCGATCCGCAGGTGTTTGGCTACTATCGACGCACTGTCGATGCGGTGTCCGAATATAACCGGCTGGACCAGAACCGGCTGGAAGTGCAGCTGGTGTTTGCTGCGCTCTATGCCGTGGTGTCTCTGGTGACTTTGCTGGGTGCGGTATGGTCAGGTATCTGGGCCGCGAACCGGCTGGTGCATCCGATATCCAACCTGATTGAAGCAGCCGAACGGGTCTCCGAAGGCGATCTCACCGCGCAAGTCAGAGTTTCCCGCGATGACGATGAGATCGGAACTTTGGGACTCGCCTTCAACCGCATGACCCAGCAACTTGCTGCCCAGCGCGGAGACTTGGTCGCGGCCAACCGCTTGAACGAAGAACGGCGGCGCTTTACCGAAACGGTGCTGTCAGGCGTCAGTGCCGGGGTCATCGGCTTGGATCGTGACGGCAAGATCACCATCGTCAATCGCGCCGCCGCCCGTCTGTTGAATGCCACGCCGGAAGAATTGGAAGCACGGCATTATTCCGAATCCGTACCGGAGCTGGGCGCATTGATCCGCCGGGCCTTGTCGGAGCCGGTAGGGCGAGCCGGCGGCGAAGTCGCGATCAAGCGGGCGGGAACCCAGCGGGCCTTGTCGGTTCAGGTGTCGAGCGAGTGGGGCAATCCGCATGGTTTCGTCGTCACCTTCGACGATATCACCGATCTGGTCGGCGCCCAGCGCACCGCAGCCTGGGCCGATGTGGCGCGCCGCATCGCCCATGAGATCAAGAATCCTCTGACACCGATCCAGCTTTCCGCTGAACGCCTCAAGCGCAAATATATGGCCGAGATTTCCACCGATCCTGATATTTTCCGGCAATGCATCGACACCATCGTTCGTCAGGTCGGTGACATCGGGCGCATGGTGGATGAGTTCTCCTCCTTTGCGCGCATGCCGACACCAGTGATGAAGCGGGAAAATGCCGCCGAACTGTTGCAGCAGGCCGTGTTCTTGCAGCGCGTCGCGCATCCTGAAATCACTTTTGCCGTCGACGGCCCCAAGGAGCCGATCTATTTCGAAGGCGATGGACGGCTGATCAGCCAGGCGCTGACCAACGTGCTGAAGAATGCAGGCGAGGGGATCGCCGCGCGTCACGCCAAGGGAGACGAAGTGCCAGGGCGCATCGCCGTGGCGTTGCAGCCAAACGGCGCCACCTTCGCCTTCAAGGTCAGCGATAATGGCATCGGCCTGCCGTCTGAGCAGCGTCATCGCCTGACCGAACCCTATGTCACCACCCGTGCCAAGGGCACCGGATTGGGGCTGGCGATCGTGCGCAAGATCATGGAGGACCATGGCGGCGAGATCGCTCTGGCCGATACGGAAGGTGGGGAGGGGGCCGAGGTCACATTGACCTTCCCGTTCACGCAAAAAAATCTGCGTCAGAAAGGTGTTGAGGATGAGCAAAAACGGATCGCTGATCGCGTCTGAAATTCTCGTGGTGGATGACGAGGAAGACATTCGTGATCTGATCTCGGGCATTCTGCGGGATGAAGGCTATGAAACCCGCATGGCGGGCGACAGCGATGCCGCCATTGCCGCGGTGCGTGCGCGCCGGCCGCAACTGATCATTCTCGATATCTGGCTTCAGGGTTCGCGGCTTGATGGCATCCAGATTCTGGACATGCTTAAGCGTGAGCAGCCGGACGTGCCGGTGGTGATGATCTCTGGCCATGGCACGATCGAGACCGCAGTCTCCTCGATCAAGAAGGGCGCCTACGATTTCATCGAAAAGCCGTTCAAGGCCGACCGCCTGCTGCATGTGGTGGAACGCGCGCTGGAAGCAGCGCGGCTGAAGCGCGAGGTGCAGGAACTCAAATTGAAGGCGGGTGACGATGGCGAGTTGATCGGCCAGTCGTCGATCATCGCGCAGCTGCGTTCGCTGATCGACAAGATCGCACCCACCAACAGCCGGGTGCTAATTTCCGGCCCCGCGGGCTCGGGCAAGGAAGTGGCGGCGCGCCTGATCCATGCCCGCTCGCGCCGCGCCGGCAACGCTTTTGTCGCGATCAATTGCGCCACCATGGCGCCGGAACGGATCGAGGCGGAACTATTCGGCACCGAGCAGGCGGATGGCCCACAAAAAACCGGCCTGTTTGAGCTTGCTCATAACGGCACGCTGTATCTGGACGAAGTCTCAGACATGCCGCTGGAGACTCAAGGCAAGATTTTGCGGGTTCTGATCGATCAAACCTTCACCCGGATCGGCGGCACCTCGCGCGTTCAGGTCGATGCACGCGTGATCTGCTCCACCACCCGCGATTTGCGGGTCGAAACCGAAGCGAACCGCTTTCGCGAGGATCTCTATCATCGCCTCAATGTCGTGCCGGTCCGCATCCCGTCCCTGGCCGAGCGACGCGACGATATTCCCACCTTGATCTCGCATTTCATGAAGCGGTTGTCGGCCGCGGGCGGACTTCCCATGCGGCATATCGGCGATGATGCGATGGCGGTGCTGCAAGCGCATGGCTGGCCCGGAAACGTCCGGCAGTTGCGCAACATTGTCGAGCGCCTGCTCATCCTGGCAAGTGACGATCTGACCGAAGCGGTCACCGCCGACCTGCTGCCGACCGATCTGGGTAGCGGCAATGGTTGGAACGGCGGCAAGGGCGGCGATCTGGTGATCTCTTTGCCCTTGCGTGAAGCGCGCGAGATTTTCGAGCGCGACTATCTGGTGGCGCAGATCAACCGCTTTGGCGGCAACATCTCCCGTACTGCGGCCTTTATCGGCATGGAGCGTTCGGCGCTGCACCGCAAGCTCAAATCCTTGGGCGTGGGATCCGCGCAGAGTTTTAACGCTTAGGAGCGGTTCCAGGAAAAGTGTGCAGCGGTTTTGCGTCCGGAATCGCGACAACCAAAAAAGTCGAGCATTTTTGCGGGAATGCTTTTGAGGATTCAGAATGAAGAAATGGACGGCATCGCGCGCGCCTGTCGGGCGTATCGCTTATGTCAATGGACGATATCTGCCGCATACAAAGGCCGGAGTGCATATCGAGGACCGCGCGCTGCAACTGGGCGACGGGATCTACGAAGTCGCGGGCATCGCAAACGGCCGGCTGATTGATGAGGAACCGCATCTGGATCGGATGGAGCGTTCCTTGCGGGAAATCAGCATGGCGATGCCGATGGGACGTGCGGCGCTGAAGCTGGTGATGCGCGAAATGGTGGCGCGCAACCGGGTACGCGACGGCCTTCTATATATGCAGGTTTCACGCGGCGCGGTGCGGCGCGACCATCCCATTCCCGATATCGTTCCGCGGCCCACCCTGATCATGACGACCCGCGCGCAGGATCCGGAAGCTCTCCGCAAGAAGCTACGGGAAGGGATCGCCGTCATTACGCAGCCGGACCAGAGATGGGCGCGGCGCGACATCAAGACGGTCCAGCTTTTGCCGAATCTTCTTGCCAAAACAGAAGCCCGCAAAGCCGGCGCCTATGAAGCCTGGCTGGTGGACAGCGAAGGATTTGTTACGGAAGGCGCTTCTACCAATGCCTGGATCGTCGATGCCGACAATCATGTTGTCACCCGTCAGCTCTCCCATGACATTCTGCCCGGCGTCACCCGGCGGGTGATTCTGGAAGCGGCCGCGGCGGCTGGCCAGCCGATCGTCGAGCGCAAATTCACCGTCGCCGAAGCGTTGAAGGCCCGCGAAGCCTTCCTGTCGTCGGCCACGGGAGCGGCGATTCCGGTGGTAAAAATCGATGGCGCAAAGGTCGGCGACGGTACGCCGGGACCGCTGACCAGAAGGATTCACATGCTTTATGCCCAAAAGGCGGGCACCGAATAGCGCGGTTTGTTACGGTTTTTTCGCTTTCGCAATTGCAGCAATAGATTATGCTGGTTGCAGTGCCCCGCCTGGTGGGCACACAGATAAGTGGGAAAACCCATGAGCGAAAAACAACAAAATCTGCAGGACACGTTCCTCAACGCGGTCCGCAAGAGCAAAGCCCCCGTCACCATCTTTCTCGTCAATGGCGTGAAACTGCAGGGCAATATCACCTGGTTCGACAATTTCTGCGTGCTTCTGCGCCGCGATGGCCAGGCCCAGCTTGTCTACAAGCATGCGATCTCGACAGTGATGCCGATGGGCCCGATCCAGCTTCAGGATGAAGCGGTTCACGAGTCTGCCTGACATTGTCCGGACGTAAGAAGCAGGCGGAAGACGCGTCGGCGGCTTTTGTCATTCATGTCGAGCCCAAATCCCGCAGCGAACGCAGTCCGCGCGATGCCGAAGAGCGCCTGGCGGAAGCCGTCGGGCTGGCCGGTGCGATCGGGCTTGATGTGGTGGAAACCCGTATCGCGCCGTTGTCACGCCCCACGCCCGCAACCTTGATCGGGTCGGGCAAAGTGGCCGAGATTGCCGAAGTCACGGCGCGGCTGAAGCCTGAACTCGTCATCGTCAATGCACAATTGTCGCCTGTCCAGCAACGCAATCTGGAAAAGGCCTGGACCACCAAGGTGCTGGATCGCACCGCCTTGATCCTGGAGATTTTCGGCGCGCGGGCGGCCACCCGCGAAGGCCGGTTGCAGGTCGAGCTGGCGCATCTGACCTATCAACGCTCGCGGCTGGTCCGCAGCTGGACCCATCTGGAGCGCCAGCGTGGCGGTTTCGGCTTTTTGGGCGGCCCGGGCGAAACCCAGATCGAGGCCGACCGCCGCCTGATCGGTGACCGCATCGTCAAGATCAAGCGCGAGCTGGAAGGGGTGAAGCGGACCCGGGCGCTGGGCCGCCAGGCCAGGAGCCGGGTGCCGTTCCCGGTCGTTGCTCTGGTCGGCTACACCAATGCCGGCAAGTCCACTTTGTTCAACCGCCTGACCAAGTCCGAAGTGTTGGCCAAAGATCTCTTGTTCGCGACCTTGGACCCCACCATGCGCGGGGTGAAGTTGCGCAATGGGACCAAGATCATTCTCTCTGACACCGTCGGTTTCATCGCCGACCTACCCACCGAGCTGGTTGCGGCGTTCCGCGCAACCCTGGAAGAGGTGTTGGCGGCGGATGTCATCGCCCATGTCCGCGACGCCGCCCATGACGAGAGCGATGCCCAGAAGGCGGATGTGCTGAAGGTACTGGTCGCTCTCGGCGTGCCCGAGGACCGGGCGATGGTCGAGGTTCTCAACAAGATCGACCTGCTGCCGGACGAAGTCCGGGCCGGGCTGCTGGAAGGCAACCGGCAGGGCAAGCGCGCGGTGGCGGTTTCGGCCCTGACCGGCGAAGGATTCGAGACTCTGCTGGAGCGCATCGGAGCCGATGTGTCCCATGACAATATCAGTCTGGACCTTAGCCTAGACGCCAGCGATGGCGCGGGATTGGCCTGGGCTTATCGCCATGCCGAGGTCGTCAAGCGTCGGGAACGGGCGGGCCGGATCGCGCTTTCGCTCCGGATTTCTCCACAGAACGCCTCCCGCTTCCAGGATCGTTTTCTCGGTAAAATCAAACATTCCCAACGCACTAAGAATTAAAGTTCGTGTGGATTATAAAAGAGCAGGGCTGTGGAAGAGGGGGTTAGCCCTCGTTTCGCTTTGCCAGCTGCCAGAGCGCTTCCATCTCGTCCAACCCGGTCTCCGCAGGTTTTCGCCCCTGGGCTTCCAGTGACGCTTCGATAAAGCGAAAGCGCCGGGTGAATTTGGCGTTGGCGGCTCGGAGCGCCGCTTCCGGATCCACTTTCAGGTGCCGGGCGAGGTTGGCGACCACAAACAGCAGGTCGCCGATCTCTTCCTGGCGTTTGGCCGGATCGGAGCCGGCATCGACGATTTCCTGAGCTTCTTCGGCAATTTTCTCGACCACCTTGGCAGCATTATCCCAGTCAAATCCGACGCTTGCGGCGCGCCGTTGAAGTTTTTCTGCACGTAACAATGCGGGCAGGGCGATGGGCACATCGTCCAGGATGCCGGTCTGATCCTTGGCCTGGCGTTCCTGGGCCTTGAGTTCTTCCCAGGCCAGCTTCTGGTTGTGTTGGTCCGATTGCGGCTCGGCATCGCCAAAGACATGCGGATGGCGCCGGATCATCTTGCCGGTGACAGCCGCGACCACATCGCCGAAATCGAATAGTCCGGCTTCTTCGGCCATGCGGGCATGGAAGACGACTTGGAACAGCAGGTCACCCAGCTCATCCGGCAACGCCTTGTAGTCGCGGTCTTCGATGCTGGCGGCAACTTCATAGGCCTCCTCGACCGTGTATGGCGCGATGGTCTCGAAGGTCTGGACACGGTCCCAAGGACAGCCATCCGGACCACGCAGGACGCGCATGATCTGGAGCAGGTCAGCGATGTCGCGACTGGGCTTGATCGGATTCGGCATGGGTGAATTGGACGAGGCAGGCGTCAGGGCCGCAAGCCGCATATCCGCACATGGCTCATCGGGCATGAAATTATCGTATAAGTAATATTATGTAAAATAAATGCTGCCAGAGTGGCTTGGACAGGGATTTTTGGCCTGGACGCTTACCTG
>JBEPVO010000068.1:0-14932 GCA_041690975.1 Alphaproteobacteria bacterium | reverse complement strand
GGGCGCTGGGTTTCCGCCAGGGACGAGACGAAGAAGATGATCAGCATGGGGAACAGCATGGTGAAGGCGAACCAGCCATGTTCCTGGGCATGCACGATGGCTGACAGGTTCAGCGATCCGGCGAACAGCAAGACCGTGATCATCACGAAACCGATCGAGACTTCGTAGGACACCATCTGGGCTGCGCCGCGCAAGGCCGACAGGAAGGCGTATTTCGAGTTGGAGGCCCAGCCCGCCATGATCACGCCATAAACGCTGAGCGACGACACCGCGAACAGATAAAGGATGCCGACATTGATGTCGGACAACACCCAGCCCTCATTGAACGGGATCACGGCCCAGGCGATGAAGGCCAGCACCACGCTGACGATGGGCGCCAGCAGGAACAGCACCTTGTTGGAGCCCGCCGGGATGATGACTTCCTTGAAGAAGAATTTCAGCGCGTCGGCGATGGTCTGCAACAGGCCGAAGGGACCGACCACATTGGGGCCGCGCCGCATCTGCACCGCCGCCCAGATCTTGCGGTCAGCCAGAATGACCACGGCGACCGAGAGCATCAGCACCAGGCACAGAATAACGATGAACACGGCTTGGCTCAGCAGCCATGCCCAGCCATAGGGCAAAGTGACGCCCATCTTCTCGAACAGCCAGGTCCAGAAATGGATCAGCGCCATCTTATTCCGCCGCCATCTTGGTTATGCCGTGCACCAGTTCCTGGCTGCACCGCGCCATGGTCTCGCTAGCGCGCGCGATCGAATTGGTCAGGTAATAATCGGCGATGCCGGCGGTGACCGGTACGGATTCGTCGAGCGGCCCCTGCACGCCGATGTCGTTCCAGGTCGCCGCAGCGGTGTCGCTGTGAACCGGGGCTTCGCCAATAGCGGCAAACGCGGGCACATCCTTCACCATCGCGGCGCGCAAGGCGGTGCGGTCGTCATAGGGCAGCCGGGCGTCGAGATGGTCGGACAGCGCCCGCAGGATCGCCCAGTCTTCCTTGGCCTCACCCGGCGGGAACACGGCGCGTTCGGCGCGCTGCACCCGGCCTTCGAAATTGACGTAGATGCCGTCCTTTTCGGTATAGGCGGCGCCCGGCAGGATCACATCGGCATGATGGGCACCGGCGTCGCCATGGCTGCCCTGATAGACCACGAAGGCGCGGCCCAGATGGGCGACATCGAATTCGTCGGCGCCCAGCAGATATATGAAGTCGATCTCGCCCTTCTGGGCGCCGTCGACAATGCCCGCCACATCGCGCCCGCCGGAACCCGGCAGGAAGCCCAGATCCAGAGCCGCCACGCGCGACGCCGCGGTGTGCAGGATATTAAACCCGTTCCAGCCGCCTTCGGTTGCGCTACCCGCCGGACCGATCATGCCGGTGTCGCCGGCAATCCGTGCTGCCAGACTAAGCGCGGCGGCACCATCAGCACGGGTCAGAACGCCCGAACCCAGAATGATCATCGGGCGCTTGGCGTCTTTCAAAATTTTGGCGAAGGCGTGGCTGCCATTGGCAATGGCCGCTAGCACGGCGATGTCCGTTCCCAACTGGTCCACCGGATAGGTGAGATCCACGGCGGGGCCGATATTGGCGACCTTCAGCGGGCTGGCCAGCCAGGCCTTGCGAATACGGGCATTGAGAACCGGCGCATCCCAACGCGGATTGGCGCCCACCAGAAGAATGGCGTCCGCCGCTTCCACGCCGGCAATCATACTGTTGAACAGATAGGTCTGACGGGGGCCGGCACTGATCTTCGCACCGTCCTGGCGGCAATCCAGATTGGCGACGCCCAGCGACGTCATCAAATCCTTCAGCGCCTTGATCTCTTCGGCGGCAGCCAGATCGCCCACCACAGCGGCCATCTTGCCCGGCGTGGTGCCGCGCACCTTGGCGGCAATGGTCGCAAACGCTTCTGCCCAACTGGCAGGCTTCAGCTTGCCGTTCACCCGCACATAAGGACGATCGAGGCGCTGGCGTGAAAGCCCGTCACAGGCGTGACGCGCCTTGTCGGAAATCCACTCCTCATTCACGTCTTCATTGAGGCGCGGCAGCACGCGCATAACCTGCGGTCCGCGCGCATCGACGCGAATGTTACTGCCCTGCGCGTCCATCACGTCGACGGATTCGGTCTTGCGCAATTCCCAGGGCCGCGCATTGAACGCATACGGCTTGGAGGTCAGCGCGCCGACCGGGCAAAGATCGACCACATTGCCGGACAATTCGCTGGCAAAGGCCTTTTCCAGATAGGTGGTAATTTCCATGTCTTCACCGCG
Source organism: Alphaproteobacteria bacterium (assembly GCA_041690975.1). Lineage (GTDB taxonomy): Bacteria > Pseudomonadota > Alphaproteobacteria > Micropepsales > Micropepsaceae > Rhizomicrobium. The sequence continues at coordinate 12,664 of JBEPVO010000068.1, read as the reverse complement.
GCCGGTGGCGCCCAGATCGGGCACGCCCGCCACTTCGGTGGCGAAGCGCACGCAACGGGTGCACTGAATGCAGCGGGTCATGATGGTCTTGATCAGCGGACCCATATATTTGTCTTCGACCGCCCGCTTGTTTTCGTTGAAGCGATGGAATTGAGCGCGGCCATAACCCATCGCCTGGTCCTGCAGATCACATTCGCCGCCCTGATCGCAGATCGGGCAATCGAGCGGGTGATTGATCAGCAAGAATTCCATAACCCCTTCGCGCGCCTTCAGCGCATAGGGAGACTTGGTATTGATCTTGGCGGGTGTGCCGTCCTTGTTGGGGAAGATATCCTTGACCTGCAGCGCGCAGCTGGCCTGCGGCTTGGGCGCACCCACCCATTCCACCAAGCACATGCGGCAATTGCCGGCCACTGACAGACGCTCGTGAAAACAGAAGCGGGGGATTTCCGCGCCGGCCTGCTCGCAGGCCTGCAACAGCGTAATGGTCTCTTCCGCCTCGAATTCCTTGCCGTCGATGAGGAGCTTGCGTGTCGGCATCAGACGGCTCTTTGCTGGCGGATATGGCGCTTGGAGAAATTCATCACGCGCACCTTTTTTCTTGCCACAGCCGCGCGGCAGGCGCTTCGGCCCAGCCAAACGCGTCTTCGCTGGGGCCGTGTTCGGTGAGTTGGTCGAGCCGCGCTTTGGCTTCGGCCAAGGTCGGGATATGCCCGGCTTCGATCCACCACATCACGAAATGCGGCGCGGCAGGTTTTTCAAAGAATTCAGCCTTGCGGGCATAGATCTTGGTATGGGCGGTCTGCCAAACGAATTTTTCCAACACCTCAACGCTTTCCCAGACGCTGAGATTGACCGCCATGGTGGGATCGCCCACCCAGGGAATATCAGTGGCGTTGCCACTTTCGTCCTTCAAGCGCCAGACGAAACCGGGCATGCGTTCCGCAGCGGCATTGATGCGATCGAGATTGTCAAAAAATCCCGCCATCGCCGGATCATTCTTGCCGCCGAGAAGTCTGCCGATATTGAGCTGGGCCAGGTGCCGCATCTTTATTCCGCCGCCTCCCGCGCGCCCGCGCGCAGCGCGATGCGCCGCTCGATTTCGGGACGAAAATGCCGGATCAGGCCCTGGATCGGCCAAGCCGCTGCGTCGCCCAGGGCGCAGATAGTATGGCCTTCGATTTCCTTGGAGACTTCCTGCAGCAGGTCGATCTCGCTCACCTTCGCGTCGCCCTTCACCATCCGGGTCATCACACGCCACATCCAGCCGGTGCCTTCGCGGCACGGCGTACACTGGCCGCAGCTCTCATGCTTGTAGAAATACGCCAGCCGCTGGATCGCCTTCACCACGTCAGTGGACTTGTCCATTACGATCACGGCAGCCGTGCCAAGACCGGTCTGCTGTGCCTTGAGACTGTCGAAATCCATCAGCACATCGTCGCAGATCGATTTGGGGATCAGCGGCACCGACGCGCCGCCGGGGATTACCGCCAGCAGATTGTCCCAGCCGCCGCGCACCCCGCCCGCATGCTTCTCGATCAGCTCGCGCAGCGGAATGCCCATCTCTTCTTCGACATTGCAGGGCTTGTTCACATGACCCGAGATGCAGAACACCTTGGTGCCGAAATTGTTGGGGCGACCGATGCCGGCGAACCAATCAGCGCCGCGCCGCAAGATGGTCGGCGCCACCGCGATGCTTTCGACATTGTTGACGGTGGTGGGGCAGCCGTAAAGGCCGACATTGGCGGGGAATGGCGGCTTCAGGCGCGGCTGGCCCTTTTTGCCTTCCAGCGATTCCAGCAGGGCCGTCTCTTCGCCGCAGATATAGGCGCCGGCGCCGTGATGGACGTAGAGATCGAAATCCCAGCCATTGAGATTGTTCTTGCCAATCAGGTTGGCGGCATAGGCTTCATCGACCGCGCGCTGTAACGCCTCGCGTTCGCGGATGAACTCGCCGCGCACATAGATATAGCAAGCATGCGCGCGCATCGCGAAGCTGGCGATCAGACAACCTTCGACCAAAGTGTGCGGATCGTGGCGCATGATGTCGCGATCCTTGCAGGTGCCCGGCTCGCTCTCATCAGCATTGACGACCAGATAATGCGGGCGCTCCTTCACTTCCTTGGGCATAAAGGACCACTTAAGGCCCGTCGGAAATCCGGCGCCGCCACGGCCGCGCAGGCCCGACTTCTTCATTTCATCGACAATGGCTTCGGGACCACGTTCAAGAATCGCCTTGGTGCCGTCCCACGCGCCACGCTTGATGGCGGCGGCCAGGCCCGGGTCCTGAAGGCCGTAGAGATTGGTGAAAATGCGGTCGCGATCGGCAAGCATCAGGTGGCCGCTCCCGGTGTTTTTGGTGTGGTCGTTTTGCCGTCAGCGTCTGTGACAACGGGCGCCCGCTTCTGACGTCCGATTATCGAGCCGTCATAGAGTGATGGATCATGGAGGGTTGTTGCGCCACCCAACGGTTCGGAAGTATGGCGCGAATTCTGCGGGCCCGGCTTGACGGTCCTTCCGGCGCGGAAATCTTCCAGCAGCTTTTCGGTAATCGGGCCGTCCAGGTCTTCGTAGAAATCCTTGTCGATCTGCAACATGGGCGCGTTGACACAGGCGCCCAGGCACTCGACTTCCATCCAGGAAAATTTGCCGTCCGCCGAAACCGTGCGCTGGGCGGGATGAATGTGCTTCTTGCACGCGTCCACCACTGCGTCCGAGCCGGCGAGCCAGCAGGGCGAGGTGGTGCAGACCTGAACCAGATACGTGCCGACCGGCACCAGATTGAACATGGTGTAGAAGGTCGCCACTTCCAGCACCCGGATGAAGGGCATCGACAGCATCTGGGCGATGCTTTCGATCATGGGATGGGTGACCCAGCCGTCCTGTTCCTGGCCGCGCCACAGAAGCGCGATCACTGCGGAAGCCTGGCGGCCCTGCGGATATTTGGCAATTTCCTTTTTCGCCCATTCGGCATTGTCCGCATTGAAGGCGAAGCCTGCGGGTTGCATGTCGGGCGGGGCAAGTCGGCGCAGCATGGAAAGCCTATTTCGCGAAATCGACGCGGGCGATCAGCCCGTCGCGGAAGGAATAAATGGCGATAATCTCGAATTCCTCGCCGCCGGGAGCGCGGACCACCTTTTCATGGTCAACAACGGTACTGCCGACCGCGAGGCGGCTTTTCAGGTACGCCTTGTTCTGCGGAAATTGGGCGAAGGCCTTGGCATAGCGCAAGCGGATGCCGCCACGGCTGGTTTCCGTGGGCTGACCATTGAGGCCCGACACGATGCAGTCTTCGGCGAAGAAAGACACATAAGTGTCCAAGTCCTGCGCGTTGTAGGCGTCCAGCTGCTTCTGCGTGATGTCGATATTCGGATTGGAGAGCGCGTTCACCGGTCCACCTCCCCGAACACGATGTCGAGCGAGCCGAGAATTGCCGAGACGTCGGCCAGCATATGGCCCCTGCACATGTAATCCATCATCTGCAGATGCACGAAGCTGGGCGCGCGGATCTTGCAGCGCTGTGGTTTGTTGGAGCCGTCCGCCACCAGATAGACGCCGAATTCACCCTTGGGCGCCTCGACCGCGGCATAGGCTTCGCCCGCCGGCACATGAAAGCCTTCAGTGTAGAGCTTGAAGTGATGGATCAGCGCTTCCATCGAAGTCTTCATTTCGGCGCGGCGCGGCGGCGTGACTTTGTGATCCTGCGATACCACCTGACCCGGCGTCATCTTGTCGAGACACTGGATCATGATCTTGTTGGCTTCGCGCATTTCTTCCATGCGCATGATGTAACGGTCGTAATTGTCGCCGTTCTTGCCGATCGGAATCTTGAAATCCAATTCGTTGTAGCACTCGTAAGGCTGGTTGCGGCGCAGATCCCATTTCACGCCGGTCGAACGCAGCATCACGCCCGACATGCCCCACATTTCGGCTTCGGCCCGGTTGACCACACCGATATCGACATTGCGCTGCTTGAAGATGCGGCTTTCGGTCAGCAAGGTCTCGATATCGTCCAGCACCTTGGGGAAATGTTCGCAGAATTTGTAGATGTCGGCGGCAAGGCCGGGCGGCATGTCCTGATGCACGCCACCGGGGCGGAAATAGGCGGCATGCATGCGGCTGCCGCTGATGCGCTCATAAAACACCATCAGCTTTTCGCGTTCTTCAAAACCCCAGAGCGGCGGCGTCAGCGCACCCACGTCCAAGGCCTGGGTGGTGACATTGAGCAGATGGTTCAGCAGCCGCCCAATTTCGGAAAAGAGAACGCGGATATATTGACCGCGCTTGGGTACTTCGAGACCGAGCAATTTCTCGATCGACATGCAGAACGCATGTTCCTGGTTCATCGGCGCGACATAATCGAGCCGGTCGAAATACGGGAGCGCCTGCAGATAGGTCTTGTGCTCGATCAACTTCTCGGTGCCGCGATGCAGCAAGCCGATATGAGGATCGACCCGGGTGACGATTTCGCCATCCAGATCCAGGATCAGGCGCAACACGCCATGCGCCGCCGGATGCTGCGGACCGAAATTCAACGTCATCTGCGGCTCTTCCGCGGGGCCGTTCGATGTTTCGGCGGGAATGGTTTCAAGCGTTACTTGATTCATGGTTGAAGTGGGGGTCACGGCTTTTTCCCCGTGTCGGCGGCGGGCGCCGCCTTCTCGTCACCCGGCAGAATATGCGGCGCGCCTTCCCAGGGTGACATGAAATCGAAATCGCGGAATTCCTGGACCAGCTGCACCGGCTGATAGACCACGCGCTTCAACTCTTCGTCGTAGCGAAGCTCTACATAGCCGGTGAGCGGAAAGTCCTTGCGCAGCGGATAGCCGGAAAATCCATAATCCGTGAGAATGCGCCGCAAATCGGGATTGTTCTCGAAAGCGATGCCATACATGTCGAAGGCTTCGCGCTCGAACCAGCCGGCAGCCGGATAAATGGTGATGCAGGACTGAACGGTCTCGCCCTCGCCCACCATAGCCTTGATGCGGATGCGCTGGTTCCGGGTCAGCGACAGCAAATGATAGACCAAGTCGAAACGCTTCTCGCGCCCGGGCCAGTCATTGCCGCAAATATCGACCAGGATCTTGAAGTCGCAGTCCGCATCGTCGCGCAGATGCGCCAATACATCCAGAATGCGATCTGCCGCCACGGTGAGGGTCAGCTCGCCCACCGCTAGCTTGCGCTCCAGCAGCGCGGGTCCGAGCGCGCGCGCCAGTTTTTCCGCGAGTTGAGCAATATCCGACATCAGCGCTCGATTGTTCCGGTGCGGCGGATTTTCCGCTGCAGCAAGAGAATGCCATAGACCAGGGCTTCCGCTGTTGGCGGGCAGCCGGGCACATAAATGTCCACCGGCACGATGCGGTCGCAACCGCGAACCACGGCGTAGGAATAGTGATAATAGCCGCCGCCATTGGCACAGGATCCCATCGAGATCACATAGCGAGGCTCCGGCATCTGGTCGTAAACCTTGCGCAGCGCAGGCGCCATCTTGTTCGTCAGAGTGCCGGCCACGATCATCACGTCGGACTGGCGCGGCGAAGCGCGCGGCGCGAAACCAAACCGTTCCACGTCATAACGCGGCATCGAAGCCTGCATCATTTCGACGGCGCAGCAGGCAAGCCCGAAGGTCATCCACATCAGCGAGCCGGTGCGGGCCCAGTTGATCAGGCTTTCGGCGCTGGTCACCAGGAAGCCCTTGTCGGCCATCTCCTGCTGCAGCGCCTTGAAATAGGGATCATTGTCGGTGATCTGGGGTGCACCGCCCTCGACACCTGCGCGGCCCGCGGAGCCGGCCGGCATGACCGTTGAAGGGATAATCACTCCCATTCGAGCGCTCCCTTCTTCCACTCATAAATAAAGCCGACCGTCAGCACGCCCAGGAACGCCATCATCGACCAGAAGGCGAAAAGGCCCGTCGTGCCCAAAGTGATGGCCCAGGGAAACAGGAACGCGACTTCCAGATCGAAAATGATGAACAAGATCGCCACCAGATAGAAACGGACATCGAATTTCATGCGCGAATCCCCGAAGGCGGGAAAGCCGCACTCATAGGCGGAGAGTTTTTCCGGATCCGGCTTGGACGGCGCAATGACCAGCGGCAGCAAGACCAGAGCCGTGCTCAGAACTGTCGCGATGCCCAGAAAGACCAGGATCGGCAGATACTCTAGAAGCAGCTTTTCCATGCCGTCCCCAAACGCCTTCGCACAGGATCGGCTGGCGCATATGCACCTTCGTCAGGCCGGTCCTCGTTATTTCGCGGGCGCAGTATAGGCAGGCACTGTCGCCACGCAACGCGGGTTTAGCGGAAGATTCGCGGCGAAAGAACAGGAATTTTCATGGCCGTGCGCTCCTGTTGCGCGCACTTCGGAATGGCCGCACGGACACTGTCGAAATCGACGATGGGGACACGGTAAACTTGCGAACCGTTCTTAATTCGAAGTCGTTCTCATCGCGAAGACGGCAATACCGGCGGCACAAAGGCCGCCTGCAAGACCGGCTATAAAGATAATGCCATTCCTGGTCGGGAATGGCGGGAGCGACGGGGCTCGAACCCGCGACCTTCGGCGTGACAGGCCGACACTCTAACCAACTGAGCTACGCCCCCGCATCGTCCCGCCAAAGCGGTCCCGCGAAGGGGGCCGATGTAGGGCGGCCACCCCCCCCAAGTCAAGCAAAGTCCTAGGGCGGCGGCGCCCCGCCACCGACCGGAGGACCACCACCGCCGCCATCACGGCCACGGCGGCCACGCCCCTGCCCGGACTGCTGTTCGGGCGGCGGGCCATTTTGCGTTCCCGGCTTTGCCGCACGCGGATTAAATTCTTGCGGCGTGATTTTTCCATCGCCATTGCGATCGATCTGATCGAATAGCGAATAAGCAGCAGCGGAATATTCGCGATAGTCGACACAGCCGTCCTGATTCCAGTCCTGTATCGGCGTGGCGGTGGATTGATCGGCGGCGATACGCGCTTGATTGATGTCATCGACTTGTTCGGGGGAAAGGCATCCCGTGTGTTTTTTATCCAGACCGGCGAACTCTGCCTTCAGACCCGCAACCAGTTCGTCGTGCGTCAGCGTACCGTCATGGTTGGAATCATATTTGAGCAGCAGCGCGTTGGGGCCTCCATGGTAATTCTCATCGCGGGGCGCGACGCGCGCATACGGGCTCCAGCGGGGTTCGGTCGGCTGAGAAGAACCACAGGCCGAAAGCAGCGCCACTAGGCCTAGCGCGGATAAATGGGCAAATCGCAATGGGAACTCCTTTTGCCAGACAAACCTAGCGAACGCCGCGAGATTTACGAATGCGAGCGTTACCGATTTGTCGCACCCTTTTACCCCGGGAGTGTGGTTAAATCGCCGAATAAGATAACTGGTGGTTTGGGGGACGAGATGGATGACATACCCTGGTATGCCGAAGCCTCGTTGCGGGCACCGGGGCGCGTGTTCTGCGCCGGCAGTCTGGCGCAGTGCATCCGCAAATGGCAGCGCCTGCCGGAAATCGATCAGAGCTCAGCCTATATCAATCTCGCGAAAGAATTTGGCGGGCGCGTGAAGCTTGGCCATGACGATGTCGTGGCGCTCGCCGCGCATGACGATCTGCGCAAGATCTGAACACGCCGGTAGCGGGTTTACCAACCTCTCAAGAAACACTGCCCTGCCCGACCGGCATGATTTAAATCGCCCATTGGCGTTGCGGTGACGGACAACCGCATCTGGAAGAATGGAGGGCTGCGTGGCCAAGACGGCATCGGTGACCGCCGGATTTCTTCTGTCGGCCGTCCTGGCATTGAGCGCTCACGCCGCGCCGGACTGCAAAGCCGCTCCCGGCGGTTGCCCATCGCCCAGAGCCGTCAAATCCATTGCCCCGCCCAAGCCGGGGACGCCGCCCCAGGCGGCTGCAAAACCCAAGCCCAGGCTGGAACCGGTGCCTGCCCAGGCCAATCCCAAAACGGCTGCGCCAAAAGCGACCAAACAAGCCGCCAGCAGGCCACCGCAGGGCAACCGGTTGGTCCGGCAGGCAGCCCGCCCCGCCCGGTATCACGGCAGTCTCGCCCAGGGCTCGAATGCATATCGCTATGACAGCCAGCCCGCATTGCGGATGCATGGCCCAGGCGCAAAACCGCCAAGCGGACCGGTCTATGAGGCCGATCGTGGACCCACGCAACTGCCCGGATATGGCTGTGACGAAGCCTGCCGGTACCGCGCCTGGTTCCAGCAATACAACGCCTGGTACCAGGCTTATGGTCGGCGTTATGCGGCCCGGCCGGATATGCCCGAGGCACCTACGGTCCCGGCCAAACCGCCCTTTGGCGCGCGAGATGATCATCGCGGCGGACAGGCCCGCAATCAGACCGAACGCGACCGGCTCGATCCCTGGCACGGTTACAATTCCAGTGACGGTCCGCAGAACGGCTATTGAGCCGGCCTAGAACGCGGCTTTCTTGAATCCCGGCGCCGGCGTCTTTCGCAAACGCCCGCCACATTCACAGCTGATCTGCATGATCTCCACCACCCGCACAATGTCCTCCGGGTAGGAATACCGCTTGCTGCATTTGGGGCAATTCAGGTCGCACAGCACCGGGCCTTCTTCCTGTTGCTGCTTCTTCTGCTGCTGCTCCAGCTTCCGGTTCGCCAATTCGGCGCGAACATTGGCCGTGATTGCTTCGGCCCCAATTTCATCGGCAAAACGCCTCAACTCATCCGGCTCCAACACCACGCGGGTCAGGGACTGTCCCGCCGAATACATGACGTTGAACATGCGCTCGGCGCGCTCCTGCCACTGCTCATAGGAATCCCGCAGATCGCTGCCCGGAAGATTCTGGATGCGCGGATAGCTTTCCATCCGGAACCAAGGCACGCCGATGGTGCGCGGGGTTTGAGTCATGCTGGCCTCTGCGGCGGCGCGCGAAATATACGCCACAAATGAACTGTCGCGCCTCCTTCTTGCAGGATATTGCCTTTCCCAAACCCCTGAACCGGCTTGAAAATTTTCATAAAAACGGAAGCGACCCCATAAAAAAGAGAGCCGGCAAGGCCTTGCGCGCCCAGAATAACAGGCCTAAAGCGCAGCTTTTGCGGGATTCCCGTTGATTATGCCAACGGCGATATCCATAGAGATGAGGACGGCGCGAATGACAATCGCCGCGATAAATGACGCAGGGAGTGATCATGAGCCATACGGGAAAATGCTTTTGCGGTGCCGTCGAACTGGAAGTGACCGGATCACCGGAGGCGATGGGCTATTGCCATTGCCAGTCCTGCCGGTCCTGGTCGGGCGGCCCGGTCAATGCCTTCAGCCTCTGGAAGCCTGACGCCGTAAAGGTAAAGGCCGGCGCGGAACATATCGCCACATTTCAGAAGACACCGCTCAGCGAGCGGCAATATTGCTCCAAATGCGGCGGCCATCTGATGACCAACCATCCTCCGCTGGGCATGGTTGACGTGTTCGCCGCCACGATCCCGACCCTGGAGTTCGCGCCCGGCGTCCATGTCAATTACGGCGAGACGGTCCTGCGGATCCGCGACGGACTGCCCAAGCTCAAGGATTTTCCGGCCGAGTTCGGCGGTTCCGGCGAGATGGTCCCGGAATAACCACCCGAAAAACAAAGGGGCCCGGCGCAAGCCGGACCCCTTTTTCATAACAGGCGCATGCTAGTTCGGTTTGACGGCCGGCTTGTAGTCGGTCTTGTTCGTGCCGGGCCGGCAATGGCCATCGATGTAAGCACCCGATTCAATCCGGATGTCCTGGTGGATCACATCGCCCGCCATGTGTGCGGTGCTGGTCAGAATGACTTTCTTGGCTTCGATCTTACCTTCGATGGTGCCCGCCAGTTCGACGGTCTGGCCATAGACCGAGCCCTTGACCTTGGCACCGTGTCCGACCGTGACCGAAACGCCATGGATATCGCCTTCGACTTCGCCATCGATGCGAATGTCTTCGGTGCTTTCCAACTGGCCGGTAATCTTGAGCGCCTTGCTGATGACCGAAGGGCCTGCGCTTTTTGCGGATGATAGGTCGGGCGTCGGCGCGGGTGCCGCGACAGGCTGAATGGGCTTCGGCATAGCGGCAACAGATGCCGATGTGACGTCACGTGGTTTGTCTGGGGCGCTCACGTCGGTCTCCTTGTCGTTGCGGTTGAACATGCTCATTGCCTGGCCTCCGGTAGTGTTTCAAGGGTTTCAAAATAGCTGGGGGGCCGCCACGGCATCCGCGCGTCGATCCGGGCGCCTTTTGCGACGGTAATGGTGTTGTGGAAAATCCGGCCGTTGACTTCGGCGGTGCTGTCCAGAGTGACATTCAGCGCGAATATCCGGCCCTCCATGCGGCCTTCGATATGCACGTCCCGTGCGATCACGTCACCTTCCAGATAACCGCCAGGCCCGATTACCAGACGGTCGGCACAGATCTGCCCTTGGACCTTTCCGTTGATATGCAACTCGCCATCGCTCTCCAGATCGCCCTTGATCGTGATAGCTTTGGACAAGTGGGACGCAAGCGCGCCGGGACCTCCCTCTGCGCGTGGAGGTCTAAGCAGCCGCCGGGACGGCGCAGCGGACATCACTGTACCCATAAGGTTCCATTCTCGGAGCCCCCGGCCCCTGCTTCGATATTGGCCGCATATGGCGGGTCCTGCAAGCCGGGCGTTGCGCCGCGACCGGAACCGCGACCGCGTCGTTATCAAAATATGAATTTTGCGCGAAGGATGGTGGGCGGTGACGGGCTCGAACCGCCGACCCTATCGGTGTAAACGATATGCTCTACCAACTGAGCTAACCGCCCTAAGCGCGATCCGGAAAAAGTGTTAAGCGGTTTTCCAGCCAAATCGCGCGACAGATCCAGGGCGCCTCATAACATATCGTCGCCGGGAGCCAAACCCACCTATTCCGAACTCAGGACAAATTGGTTGCCTTCGGAATCCTTCATGATCGCGAAGGTGCCCCAGGGCTGCTTGGCGGGCGGCGAGACGAATTCCACGCCCCGTTCCGAAAATTGCCGCCAGGTCGCTTCGACATCGTCGCAGGCCAGCGAGCAATTCATCCGGGTGCCGACACGGGCTTCTTCGCCGTCCATGGTGAAAAGCACCAGCCGGGTTTCGGCCTTGCCCATGCGCAGTTCGATCCAGCGCCGTCCCGGCCCCATTTCCTGGTCGGTCGCCACCTTGAAACCGAGCTTCTCGGTATAGAATTTGAGCGCCCGGTCCTGATCGGCAACAGGGATGCTCATGAATTTGAGATGTGTGATCATTCAAGCCTCCATAAGGCGAAACTGAGCAAGCTGGGCTTGTACTGGCAAGGGTCCCAGCGCTTACTATAGCAATGGTCCGCAAAGCGCCGCTGGACGATTATATCGTGGAGACGCTGCTGCCCGATCTTATCGGGCATGACCGCGCGCCATCTTCGTTTCTGGTCTTTCTCAAGCTGTGGCACATGGCCGGTGGACCCGGCCGCGGCGTGCCCGCAAGCCTTTCCACCTTGGCGGTGGAAACCGGATTGTCGAAATCATCTGTGCAGGCAGCGCTGCGCCATCTGCGCAGACGCAACTACATCACCAGCCGGCGCGGTTCGCCCACGGCCGTTCCTGTTCACGCCGTTCATGCCCCTTGGAGAGGCAGGACCGGAAACTAGTTCAGGGAATCCTTCAGCTGTTTACCCGCACGGAAGCGCGGCTGCTTGGACGGCTTGATGGTGATCTCTTCGCCGGTCTGGGGATTGCGACCCTTGCCGCCGGCGCGCGTGGCAACCACGAAAACACCAAAACCGGTGAGCCGCACCTCGTCGCCCGCCTTGAGCGAAGCAGCGATCAGGTCGAACACGCCATCCACGGCTTTGGCCGCGTCATTCTTCGGCAGGCCTGTGTGATCGGCCAGCTTCTGGATGAGATCGTTCTTGTTCACGAGTGACTCCTTTTCGCGCGATTCGTCCCGCTGCCCGGGGACTCTAGGGGCGGGGGGTAAGGCTTGCCAAGGTGAAAAGTCGCGGAATCAGGGGGTTTTTGCCTTGAATTCGCCAAGAAATGAGGGCCCGGAGAGGTCTCCGGGCCCTTTTGAGAGACTTAGTGTGTGATCAGCGGATCCGGATCGCCCTCGTCCAGCGCCACCCGGGGCACCACGGGGGCCTCCGGTTCGCTCCAGTCGATGGGCTCCGGCTCACGTACCAGAGCAACCTTCAAGACCTCACCGACAGTAGAAACCGGAATGATCTTGAGACCCGTCTTCACATTGTCCGGCACTTCGGCAAGGTCCTTTTCATTCTCCTTCGGGATGATCACCGTGGTGATGCCCGCGCGGAGCGCCGCCAGCAGTTTTTCCTTCAGGCCGCCGATCGGCAAGGCGCGGCCACGCAAGGTAACTTCACCCGTCATTGCCACATCGCGCCGGATCGGAATGCCGGTCAGCACCGAGACGATGGATGTCGCCATCGCCAGACCCGCGGACGGACCGTCTTTGGGCGTGGCGCCTTCGGGCACATGGACATGGATGTCGACCTTGTCGAAGGTCGGCGGCTTGATGCCGAAAGTGGTCGCCTTGGAGCGGACATAGGACCGCGCCGCGTCGATCGATTCCTTCATCACATCGCCCAGCTTGCCGGTGGCCTGGAAGCGGCCCTTGCCGGGCAGCATCACGGCCTCGATGGTCAAGGTCTCGCCGCCCATTTCGGTCCAGGCCAG
>JBEPVO010000067.1:0-14953 GCA_041690975.1 Alphaproteobacteria bacterium | reverse complement strand
ATGAATTCGTTGATGCCCGCATCGCGCGCCTGGCGCACGCGGTCGATATGGGTATGGCCGGTCAGCATGATCACCGGCACGAAGGGATTGGCGGTCTGGCCGTCGGTGCGGATCATCTTGACCACATCCAGTCCCGACAGGCCTTCCATCATCCAGTCCAGCACCACCACGTCGGGATTGGATTCGCGCAGGATCGCCCAGGCACGCTCGCCGCTGTCAGCTTCGAAAATCTGGATGACGCCGAACGCCTGAAGGATGGTGACGACGAGCTTTCGCATATGGACATTGTCGTCCACCACGAGAATTTTCAACCTGTCGAACCGGTACCCGCTCATTCCAGCATCCAGCTTGCCGCTGCCTGGAAAACAGGCGCGATGAGGGAAAAGATAGCTTAACCCCCGTTAACGGTCAGTGAAGTTGCCGCCGCTTTCCGGGGTTTTGCGCAGGAATTTCACGGCGGGAAAGGTACGGTTGCGGACGCTGGAAGTCTGCGCGGAAGTTATGCCGATCAGTCGGAAAACTGTTCCGCCAGGATGCGTTCGTCCAGATTGTGACCGGCGTCATAGAGCATGGTCATGGCGATGGAGCGGTCCTCGGCCACGTCGACGGCGCTGACATCGCGGACTTCAAAATCGTCGGCCACGGCGCTGACCGGGCGCTTGGCACTTTCCAAAATCTCGAACCTTACCCGGGCGCGATGCGGCAGAAGCGCGCCGCGCCAGCGGCGGGGGCGAAAGGCACTGATCGGCGTCAAGGCCAGCAGGGCGGCTTCGATCGGCAGAATTGGTCCGTGGGCGGATAGATTATAGGCGGTCGATCCGGCGGGGGTGGAGACCAGGACGCCGTCGCAAATCAATTCGGCGATGCGCACGCGTTCATCCACCAGGATGCTGACTTTGGCGGCCTGGCGGGTTTCACGCAGCAGCGACACTTCATTGAAGGCCAGCGCTTCGGTGACGCCTTTGGCATTGTGCGCCGTCATGCGCAGGGGGTGCACCACGGCCCGTTCCGCGGCGGCGAGACGCTCCATCAAATCTTCGGTGCGGAATTCGTTCATCAAAAAGCCGACCGAACCCAGATTCATGCCATAGATCGGCTTTCCGGTGCTTAGGAAGGCATGCAGGGTCTGGAGCATGAAGCCGTCGCCGCCCAAGGCGATGACGATATCCGCATCCTTCGGGCCGACGTCAGTATGACGCCGGCGCATGTCGGCCAGCGCCTCAGCGGCTTCCGGCGCCGCAGTGAAATGAAGAGCGGGCATGGCGCGCGCGTCAGCCCCCGGTCAGCGACATGGGACGCGCAAGAGCGGGCGCAGCCGTCCGGCGGTCGATCACGAAATCATGGCCCCGGGGCTTTTGCCGCATCGCCGCGTCGATCGCGTCCTGCAGCAGCGCGTCAGACGACGATGCGCGAAGCGGCGCACGCAGGTCCATGCTGTCCTCCTGGCCCAGGCACATATAGAGCGTGCCGGTGCAGGTGAGCCGGACCCGATTGCAGCTTTCGCAGAAATTGTGGGTGAGGGGGGTAATCAGGCCAAGCCGTCCGCCGGTTTCGGCGACGTCGAAATAGCGCGCCGGCCCGCCGGTGCGATGGGTGCTGGGTGTGAGCGTCATCTCGCGCTCCAAACTTGCCCGCACCAGCGACAGGGGCAGATAGCGATCGACGCGATCCTCATCGACTTCGCCCAAAGGCATGGTCTCGATCAAAGTGAAATCGAAGCCCTGGGCGTGCGACCAGCGCATCAGGTCCGGGATCTCGTGTTCGTTGTGGCCCTTGAGCGCCACCGTGTTGATCTTAATCTTGAGGCCGGCCTTTGCCGCCGCCTCGATCCCCGCCATCACTTTCGCCAGATCGCCCCAGCGGGTGATGCGATGGAAGAGTTCGGAATCGCGGGTGTCGAGCGAGACATTCACCCGCTGCACGCCGGCATCGCGAAGGCCTTGCGCGTATTGGGCGAGCTGGCTGCCATTGGTGGTGAGGGTGACTTCCTTCAGGCCATCGCCGATCCGGCGGCCAAGGCGCTCGAAAAGTGTCATCACATTCTTGCGCACCAGCGGCTCGCCGCCGGTGATGCGCAGCCGCTCCACACCCTTGTCCACGAAGACATGGCAGAGCCGTTCCAATTCCTCGAGCGACAGCACCTCCGCCTTGGGCAGGAAGCTCATATGTTCGCTCATGCAATAGACGCAGCGGAAATCGCACCGGTCCGTCACGGAGACGCGCAGATACGTGATGAGGCGGCCGAAACTGTCCTGCATGGGGTCAGGATAGCATGTTTTGGGGACGGTCCTAATGGACCCCAGGGCCCTGCAGCTCTTCCAGCGCCGAGCCCCGGGTGAAGCGACTGAATACGGCATCCGCTTCTTCCATGTCGGCACGCGCCAAACTGGCTGGTTCGTTGCGGGCCTGGCGCGACAAATTGAACACCGTGGCGAACACCGATTTGTCGATCCCGGCGGCCCGGCAAGCCAGCGCCACCTGCGCCACACCCTGCGCATAGAAGGCATGACGGAACCGAGTCACGTCGATATGCAGCAGCCGCGAAAAAGCCAGGTCGAACAAGTCGATCTGGCCCTGGCTCAATACCCGCATCAGAAATCCGGCTTTGAGCTGGCCCGATGCGGCGAGCTTGTCGATCAGCTTCTGGGCGCTGTCGGCGGGCGGATCCTTGGGGCCGGGTGCCGCATGGCTGAGCGTGTCGATGGCTTGCGCCAACGCCACGTCCACACGCTTGGGCGCCATCGTGTAGTTGTTGGTGATGTGGATCTTCAGTGCGTCGGAGACCCAGGCGCACATGCTGTTGGCCAGCTCGATGGGCAGATCTGCGCGGCTGATCAAGGGTTCTTGCAGGCCGGTGATCGCGCGCGAGCGCTCCACCAGGGTCTGGTAGGCGGTCTCGGAAATCCGAGCGGTGGCATTGCGCACCAGTGCGACCAGTACGGATTCGGCTTCGCAATTCACCAGCGCGTCCGTCACCGGTATGCCGATATGGGATCGGCCCGCAACGGCTTCCAGATGACCCGTGCTGGCTTCGGCGATCAGGCGCAGTGCGTCTTTTTCCGTGAGCAGCGGGCTGCGCAAAATAAGCGGACGCGCGACTTCGATGGTGTCGTCGACCAGAAGCAGGATCAGGTCATGCGGCGCGGTGGTGTCGTCGGCCAGCCGCTCGGCCAAGGCGATACGGATCGCCATTTCCACATCGCGAGTGAGGCGGCGCAGGATTTCGCGCATCAACTCGCGTTCACGGTTGTTCAGTCCGGTGCCCTGGACGCGATAGAGCGAAGCGACCGCGAGATAGATTTCCTCGCGGCTGGCGCCATCTCTGGGATTCATCGCGAGCTGGGCCAGGCGGCCCATGTCGCTCATATCTTGTGCGGTCAGACCCAATTGACCCTCAATGCTTTCTGCATCGGCTGGTACTCAGCCCTGTTACGCAACCGGCGATACCTAACCATCGTGGGGCTTAACAGCGCGTTAAGTACTGCCGCGCGCGCAGGGATAACGCTGTAATTTCAGGCTCTTTTCTCGAAGCTTTGGGTGAAACTCCGTCTACGGTCTAATTGCCGCATACGGATAAATACGTCACAGGTAACGTAGAATTTCTGCGATTTTATTGCATTGCAGTCATTGCGCTGCCGCATCGGATGATCGCTCTGCGACCAAAGGCGGCACCATGACTGTCTGTGTTGACTTCGGCCTCCACATACCGAAAGTCGCGGCCATGAGCAGCGCCACTGTAAACACCGTCGAAACCAAAGACCGCAAGGCACGGCGCAAACCCGAGAGTCTTTCCAAGATCAAAGGTGCCGCACGCAAGCTTTTTGTCGAACGCGGTTATGACACGACGCGCCCCCAAGACATCGCGCGCGAAGCCGGTCTTGGGCATGGCACTTTCTATCTTCATTATCCGGACAAGCGGGCCTGCTTTCTTGCTTTCGTTGAGGAAGCCCGGCAGGAGATGGATGTTCATTTGCGCGACGCGCGCCAGCCGGGCCAATGCTTGGAGCAGGTGATCGCCGCCACCTTGAACGCGATCTATGATTATTCCGATAGCCATCCGGGCGTGCTGCGCGCCGCGATGACAGATGCTTCGGTGATCGATGCAGGCGGCAGCCCCGATGTTCCGCTGATGGCGCGTTGGGGTGAGGAATGGGGCGAGATCATTCGTGAGGCGGCGGCGGCGGGCACGGCCTGCAGCTCTTATAATGCCGCGATCATCGGACAAGCTGTCGCAGGTGCCATGCACCAGGCGGCACGAGAAAGCGCACGTGGCCAGCAATGCCGGCAGGCATTGGCCGACAATCTCACGCGTTTCCTGGTGCGGGCACTGCGCCCTGACTGACCGCATGCCAGGAAAAGCCAGGTTTTGCGGGCAGGCTTAATTTTCAGCAATCCCTGTGTGCGGCCCTGTACCTGAGAATGAGTTGCATCTATAAAGCGGATGAAACTCATTTGCTGGACCGTATGCGCAATCCCTTCCTTCTCGGCGCGTTTCTCGTTGCACCTTTTGCCTGTCTGGCCGCACCTGCCTGGGCCGTGCAAGAATTCTATGTCGGCGAGCCGATCGTGAAGGAGGGCATGCAGATCGTGCCCAACTATCTGACCGGTGTGGAGATGGACCGAATGCCGTCCGGCATGGGCATGACCAAGGATAGCGTCCATCTGGAAGCCGACGTCCATGCCACCAATGATGAGACCCACGGATTTTCAGTAGATGCCTGGATCCCGTATCTCAACATCAGTTTTGAACTGACCAAGGACGGCGACAAAGCTTACAAGAAGACCGGTCTTCTGTTCCCCATGACCGCCAAGGACGGCCCGCATTACGCCAATGGTGTCGATATGGCGGGACCGGGCACCTATCATTTGACCTACATCATCTCGCCGCCAACCAGCCATGGCTTCATCCGCCATGTCGACAAGGCGTCCGGCGTGCCGAATTGGTGGAAGCCGATTACCGTCAGCTGGACCTTTCCCTTTCCGAGCAAAACCAAATGAAATGCACAATTCTCTCCATTCTTCTGCTGACGTCTGCTTCGGTTGTTGTGCCGGCTCTGGCCGCTGATCCCATCAAGGTGACGTTGCAGAACCATAAGTTCACGCCGTCGGAAATCCATGTGAAGGCAAATACGCCGGCGGCGATCGCACTCACCAACAAGGACGCCACCGCGGAGGAATTCGACTCCACTGCGCTGAAAGTCGAGAAGGTGGTGGCGGGCAATTCCAGCGGGAATATCCGTATCCGTGCGCTGGCGCCGGGCCGCTATCCGTTCACCGGCGAATATCACGCCGACACGGCCAAGGGCGTGGTGGTGGCCGAATAATGTTGTCCGCGCTGCTCATCGTCTTTCGCGAAGTAATCGAAGCCGGTCTGATCGTCGGCATCGTTCTGGCTGCCACGCAAGGCGTGCCCCGTCGTGGGCGGGCAGTTTCGGGCGGTGTGCTGGCGGGTGTGCTTGGTGCCTGTCTGGTGGCGGGTTTCGCGGGTGAGTTGGCGGCGCTGTTCCAGGGCAATGGCCAGGAATTGTTCAATGCCTCGATCCTGCTTTTGGCGGTGGCGATGCTCACCTGGCACAATGTCTGGATGGCAAGCCATGGCCGCGAGATGGCGCGCGAACTGAAAGCCGCAGGACATGACGTGGTGACGGGCAAGCGCACTTTGGCGGCACTGGGTGTGGTGGTGGGCGTCGCGGTGCTGCGCGAAGGCTCCGAAGTGGTTTTGTTTCTGTATGGCATCGCGGCGCAGGGTGGCACCACCAACGCATCCTTACTGGCAGGCGGCGCGCTCGGTCTTGTCGCAGGGGCGGCGGTTTCCGCGCTGATGTATTTCGGACTGCTCACCATTCCGGCTGGCCGGCTGTTCCAGGTGACGTCCGGCCTCATCACATTGCTGGCGGCCGGCATGGCGGCGCAGGCCGTGCTGTTCCTGCAGAATGGCGGCTATATCAATGCACTGAATGGCACGATTTGGGACACGTCTTGGCTTCTGAAGGAAGACAGCATTCCCGGCCGGCTCCTGCATACCCTGATCGGCTATGTCGAGGCGCCGGATGGCGCGCAAATCCTGGCTTACATCGTCACAATTGTGGCGATCCTGGTCCTGACGCGCCTGATCGGAAAACCCATTCCCCGGACCCGTACCCAGCCGGCGGAATGACGCGGCCGCGATTCATTTCGAATTGCAGGGAATTTTCCAGACCGTTGGTAATCTTCCTCCCCTAGCGTCGCTGCGGGCAAGTGGGACCGTCGCGTGGTTGGGAACGAAAATGAAGCGGAGATCCGCGCGGCATTGATCGCGGCGGCACGTGCGCAGATCGGCCGCGAAGATACTTCGCATTTCAACATCCGTGGCCTGTGCGAAGAGGCGGGAATTTCAAAAGCAGAATTTCGCCGCTTCTTTCCGGGCAAGGAAGCACTCATCGCTGCTGTCCTGAATGACGATGTGGCACAGCTGCAGGAGATCGCCGGCGCGGTGGCGGAGCCCCGCGCACGTTTGGCGGTGGCAAATGGTGCGCCGGTTTCCGCGCCGCCGCCCGATGCCTGGCTGGAGCGGCGCCTGCGGGTGTTCGAACGCGCCTTGGCGGGGTTGGAAACGCGTCAGGAAAAAACCGAACAATTGCTCAACCGCAGCGTGGCGCTGCTGGAAGAAAAGATCGCCCGCCCGCCCGAACGTTTCGTCATTCCTGTGGCGCCGCAGTCGGCAGCCGCAGTGCTCGTGCCTGTGCCCGCATCTGTGTTCACTGTTCCGGAAGATGTGGCCGACAAGTCGGAGCCAGTCGCTCCGTCCGCAAAAGTGACACCGATGCCCGCCCTGGAACTGGATCTGCAGTCGTCGGTCTCGCCGAAGGAGATGGAGGATCTGCTAGCCAATGCGCGCCGGGTTGCGCGCGAAGCCGTGGTCGAGCCACCGGCGCCCACGCCCAAGCGCGTGCCGCGCTGGATGGCGTGGGTGGCGGTGGGTTGCGTGGCGATGATGGCGCTCACCGCTCTGGTCATCGGCACCATGGCGGGCGCCTCTGCTGGCGGTGGTGTCAGCCGCCGCCTTGCCGCGCCGCCAACTTTGGCGCAGATCACGGTCCAGGCTGGCAAAGGCGATGCGCGAAGCCAGACCGCGCTGGCATTCACCTATTTGAACGGAAAGCACGATACCGCTTCGGCCCTGCGCTGGGGCCTAGCCGCGGCAAAACAGGGCGTGCCGATGGCGCAGTATCTGGTCGCAACTCTTTATCAAGATGGCGCTAGTGTCACTGCCGACGCGCATCAAGCCTTTGGCTGGTTTGAAGCGGCGGCGCTGCGCGGCAACGTCAAGGCGATGCATGATCTGGCCATCGCCTATGCCGAAGGTCAGGGCACGGCGCATGATGCATCACGCGCCGCAGCCTGGTTCAATCGTGCGGCGACCCAGGGCTATGTCGATTCCCAGTTCGATCTGGCGGTCCTGTATGAGCGCGGCGACGGCGTGCGGCAGAACCCGCAGGCCGCATTGAAATGGTATATGGTCGCCGCTGGTGCCGGTGACGCCCAGGCCCGCAACCGCGCTAGCCAGCTTGCCAGTGAAATGCGATCGGCCGATGTGTCACGGGCAAAGGAAGCGGCCGAAAGCTTCACGCCCTCCGAGCGCGACCAGGCCGCCAACACGCTTTAGGCGTTTCTCTGGCTTCCGTAATGCTGGGCCCAGACCTTGGTGAATTCCGCGCCCAGCAGGAATATCTGCGCCGAATAATAGGCCCAGACCAGAAGCACGATCACCCCGCCGGCCGCACCATAAATGTTGGCGACCAGAAAGCGCGACAGGTACAGCGAAATCAGAGCTTGGCCTGCCAAAAACAGGATTGCGGTCACAACCGCGCCCACGATGACGTCGCGCCAATAGAGCTCCTTGTTGGGCATCAGCTTATAGATGATGGCAAACAGGAACGCGATCCATCCGAAAGAAGAGCCCAGGTTGATCGCGGCGATGACGGCCTGGCTGAGCGATGTGTAATGATCCAGAAAGCGCCCCAGCATGCCGATCCCGGCTGCGATCACCAGCGACGCCATGAACAGGAACCCCATCGCCACCACCAGGGCTAGACTGACGATCCGTCCGCGCACGATTTGATGCAGATAAGATTCGGTTCGCGGCGCTTTCCAGATAACGTTGAGTGCATCCTCCATTTCCGTGAAGACGCCCGACGCGGTGATGACCAGCGCCACCAGGCCGATCAGGCTGCCCTGGATGCTGTGATGAATGCCCCGTACATGGACGATCGCACCTTGCAGCAGATCGGCGCTTTCGGGGCTCATCAATTGGCGCAGCTGATAACGCACGGCAGACGATGCAGCGGCTGGACCCAGGAACAGGCCCGCTATGGCGGTGGCGATGAACAGCACAGGCGCGATGGCAGTCACGGCATAAAAAGCGATGGCGGCGCCGCGCGTCAGCACATTGTCGGCGACAAAGGCAGAGAAGCCCTCCTTGAGCAATCGCCACAGATGCAACCGTCTGAACTGCACCTGCGCGCCTTCCGATTTTGGTCTGCACCATCAACGCTTTGGAACTTCCCCCGTTTCCCGCTTTCTGTGAAGCCCAATCACAATTCGGGCGTTTGTCTCTTATGTCCTGGGCTCGGCATAGGGAAATTTCGCAGTTGCGCGCGCTTTGGCGAGACCGAATTTTGGCGGATTTCCGGGATTTCCGCTTCACTTGGGGCGGGTTTATCCGTTGGACCGGGATTGTCATTGCCGCGTTCCTGATCGCCGCGATCATCACATTGTATTTTCTGGACTGGAACCAGATGCGGGGACCGATCTCGCGCTATGCCTCCCAACGCTATGGCCGGCCTGTCAGGATCGAAGGCGATCTGAACGTCGATTTGTTCCGCCGCCAACCCCATGTCTCGCTAGGCGGTCTTTTTGTGGAGAACCCCCCATGGGCCATGCAGCGCCAGGCGCTGCGGATCAAGCAAACTGATGTCGAGTTCCGCCTCTGGCCCGCGCTGTTCGGCAATCTTGTTCTACCTCTAGTGTCGTTCGACCGGCCTGAAATTCAGGTGGTGCGAATGTCCGATGGACGCACCAACTGGGACGGCAAGAATGATGGAGGGAAGGGATGGAATATCCCTCCGATTCAGCGCTTTTTGGTCCACGATGGCCATGTCGAAATCGACGACGCCGTGCGGCAGTTGAAATTCACCGCCACGATTTCCTCGCGCGAAGAAGCCGGCGGCAAGGCCACGGCGTTCCAGTTGAACGGGTCTGGCATGCTAAACGCCAATCCGTTCCTGGCGGACGTGCAGGGTGGCCCCCTGATCAATGTGGATCAGAGCAGGCCTTATGCCTTCAACGCCGATATCAATAGCGGCCCCACCCATGCCGTGATCGACGGCCAAGTCATACACCCGTTCCACCTGGATCAATTCAGCGCCCGTGTGTCGGCAACCGGGCAGTCGTTGTCCGAGCTATACTACCTCACGGGCGTTGCGCTTCCCGGCACGGCACCCTATCGGCTGAACGGCAATTTGGTGCGCGATGGCGCCTTTTACCGGCTCACCGACCTTTCAGGAGTGATCGGCAGTTCGGACGTGCACGGTACCCTCACGGTGGACGTTTCCCATCCGATCCCGGATCTGCGCGGTCATCTGTCGTCCCGCATCCTGAATTTCGACGATTTGGGCGCCCTGTTGCGGGGCGGAAAGAGTGTGGCGGAGACCAGCGCCTATCTGTTGCCCGATGTCGCCCTGCACACCGAAAGACTGCGCCAGATCAACGGCGAAATGGATTATGACGCCGATGCCATTCGCAGCCGTGATTTCCCGTTGCGCGGGTTCAGCACCCATATCAGTGTCAAGGACGGCGTGTTGCAACTGAAGCCGCTGGCATTCGGATTCGTCGCGGGCAAATTGTCGGGTGCGCTTTCCATCGATGCCCGCAAGGATGTGCCGGTGACAAATGTGGATGCGCGGATCACCGACATCCATATCGAACACTTCATCAAGGGCAGCGAAAAGCCGTTGTCAGGCTTGATAGAGGCGCGAGCACAGTTGCGTGGCTCCGGCAGTTCCGTTCACCAGGTGGCGTCCAGCGCCGATGGTGTGTTCTTGGCTGTGGTGCCGCAAGGCAGCATGAAGAAGTCGCTGGCCGAATGGGCCGGCGTCAATGTGCTGGGCGCCCTTGGCCTCAGTTTGACCGGCGACCAGTCTGGCACCAATCTTCATTGCGCGGTGATGCATTTCGAGGCCCACAATGGCGTGCTGGGCTCGCAGCAGATCGTGCTCGATACCGATCCGACCCGGATAGACGGCCACGGTACGGTGAACCTGAAGGACGAAACCATGGACATCGCCTTGCAGGGCAAGCCCAAGCATTTCCAGTTTCTGCATCTGAATGCGCCGATCATCCTGTCGGGCAGGCTAGCGTCGCCGAGCTTCGGTGTGGACAGCAAGGCTCTCATTGCACAGGGTGCGATCGGCGCGGGGCTGGCATTGTTGTCGCCTTTTGCGTCGATCCTGGCTTTCATCGATCCGGGACTTGCCAAAGACGCCAATTGCGCCGGGTTGCTGGCGGACGCCAAAAGCCAAGGCGCACCGGTCAAAGCCTCGGCCGTGAACAAGGCGCGAGCGACGCAGCAGGTCAAGTAGGTGCAAAAGCAAGCTCAAAATTTTTGCACTTGCGTCTTGCGGTTCTCGGCGGGTTCCCCATCTTTGCAGCGTGGGTTTAGGAGGGCGTTCGCCCCATGACAATTATCGGGACTTTTCCCAAATTTCTTGCTGCGGTGGGAATCGCGCTCACCCTGGCGGGTTGCGGCGTCAATTCCATTCCCGCCAAGGACGAGACCGTCAAGGCGCGTCTCGGCGATGTGCAGGCCGCCTATCAGCGGCGCAGCGACCTCATCCCCAATCTGGTCGCCACCGTGCAGGGCTATGCCGTGCAAGAAAAAACTGTGCTGATACAAGTGACTGAAGCGCGCGCCCAAGCGACCCATGTTTCGATTAATGCTTCGACCGTCACCGATCCGGCGGCGTTCCAGAAATTCCAGCAGGCGCAGGACCAATTGTCCGGCGTGTTGGGGCGGCTTTTGTCGATCACGGAAAATTATCCCGACCTGAAGTCCAACCAGAACTTTCTAGCGCTCCAGTCGCAATTGGAAGGCACGGAAAACCGCATCGAAATCGCGCGCCGCGATTACAACGCCGCGGTCCAGGATTACAACACGGAGCTGCGCACCTTTCCGGGCGTGATCTGGGCGACGACGCTGTACAAGAGCCAGAAGCCTGCGGTGCAGTTCGCGGCCAGCGCCTCGGCTCAAAGCGCGCCGGTGGTGAATTTCAACGGTGCGGCCGCAACCCAACCCGCGACACAGCCGCCGCCCGCTCAGCCGTAAATGCGGTTCATCGCGCTTCTGATTGCATTGCTGTTCTCGGCGCTGCCAGCCATGGCGGCGCCGAGTTTTCCGGCGCTGAGCGGTCGGGTGGTGGACGACGCCCATATCCTGTCCGACCAGACCAAAAGCGATCTCGATCAGAAACTGGCGGCACTGGAAGCGAGCAACTCGCGCCAGCTTGTGGTGGTGACACTGCCGTCGCTGCAGGGCTATGAGATTTCCGACTATGGCTATCAGCTGGGCCGTGCCTGGGGCATCGGCCAAGCCAAGTTGAACAATGGCGTGCTGTTCATCATCGCGCCCAACGAGCGCAAGGTCCGCATCGAAGTGGGTTATGGGCTGGAGCCCATTCTCACCGATGCCTTGTCGGAATTGATTATCCAGCAGACGGTGCTTCCCAGATTTCGTGCCGGCGATTTCAATGGCGGTGCCGAGGCTGGGGCCGCTGCGTTGATCCAACAATTGTCGCTCGAGCCGTCAGCGGCGGAAGCGAAGGCTGCAGCTGCGGCGCAGCAGATGAAGAATCACGGCGGCAGCGGCGCCAATCCGCTCTCTATCCTGCTGATCATCCTGTTCGTGTTCATCGCGTTGAGCCGGGTGTTCCGGGGCTTCGGTTTTTGGCCGTTGCTGTTACTGGGTGGCATGGGCGGCGGCGGCCGCGGCTATGGTGGATATGACGGTGGCGGTGGAGGCGGCGGTGGTTGGAGTGGCGGCGGCGGCGGCGGCTTTGGCGGCGGCGGCGCATCGGGAAGCTGGTGATGCTGACAAAATCCGATCACGAACGCGTCACGGCAGCGATTGCGGAGGTCGAGAGCAAAACCTCCGGTGAGATTTTCTGTGTTCTGGCGCATGAAGTGTCGCGTTATCGCGAAGTGCCGCTGACCTGGGCTGCCATCGCGGCGCTGGCGGCGCCGCCGGTGCTGGTACTGTCGGGCTTGCATCGCTTGGCGATGGTAGACATTTTTTCGAGCTGGACCGATGACAGTGTGAGAGGCGTTGAAGGGCTCATCTTGCGGGCATTATCGACTTATACCTTGCTGCAGGCGGGGATTTTCCTTTTCGTGGCGCTGATCGTAGCGCTTCCGCGCGTCCGGCGTTTCATGACGCCCCAATTTCTCAAGCGGCATCGGGTGCGTCAGGTGGCGCGGCATCATTTCGCGGCATCGGGTGCGCGGCTTTCCCACGCCGAACCGCATATCCTGATCTATGCGTCGCTGAACGACCGGCAGGTAGAACTGGTCGCGCATCGCGCCATTCATGAAGCGGTGGGTGAAGGGCCCTGGAACGCGGCAGTCGCGGCGGTGATAGAGGGAATGAAGACGGCAAAGTCCGCCGATGGTTTTGTCCATGCCATCGAAATCTGCGGCGCCGCACTTGCCATGCATTTTCCACCGAACGGTTCCCCCAGAAATGCCTTCCCGAACAGCGTTTTGGAAACCTGACTGGCGCGCTATTGTCCCGCCTCGTTAGAGGGGAATTCATGTCGCTCACCCATTGGCTGGCCTTTCTTGTCGCCTCCAATTTGCTGCTCGCGATACCGGGTCCAACGGTGCTGGTGGTGGTGTCCTATGCACTCGGGCACAGCCGCCGACCCGCCGCCGCCGTGGTCGCTGGAGTGACGTTGGGCGATTTCACCGCCATGACCTGTTCGATGCTGGGGTTGGGCGCGATCCTGGCCGCATCGGCTTTTGTCTTTACCGGGCTGCGTTGGCTGGGTGGCCTCTATCTGATCTATCTCGGCCTCAAACTCTGGCGTGCGCCGGCGGTGACGCCGGATGCCCCCGCATCCACTTTGTCGCTCAAGCGCATTTTCGCGCATGCCTATGCGGTGACCGCGCTCAATCCCAAAAGCATCATTTTCTTTATCGCCTTTGTGCCCCAGTTGATCGACACCGCGCGCCCGTTTGTGCCGCAGGTCGTGATCCTGGAAGCGACTTTCGTGATCATGGCGGGCCTCAATGCCACGCTGTATGGCTGGCTGGCGTCAAAGGCGCGTGAAAAATTGAAGAATCCGCGCGTTCAGCGCGCCGTCAATCGTACGGGTGGAACCGCGTTGATGGGTGCCGGAGCCCTGGCACTGGGATGGCGCAACAGTTGATTCTTTACGACCGCCTGAACAATCGGCAATTCACAGCCGGCCGCCGTTCTCGACGCCCGTACCATTAAGGCACCAATGCGGGTGCGCGGTCGTCAGGTGTTGTGATCTGCCCGCCGCTGACGAACAAAAGCGCCGGCCGTTTTTGCATGATGCTTTCGGCGCCCACCAACCAATGACGCAACATTCGACGAAGAATGGGTTCGGCGATCGAACTGACAGCCCACGCCAGAGCAATCGCGGAACAAAGCGCGATGAATAGCGCGGCATAGGGCGGAATCCCACCATCGATCAGCAGGCGAAGAACCGTTGTACCGAATACGGTATGAAGCAGGTACATCGGATAGGTCATGAGGCCGAGGCTGCGTAAAACGGTGCCGGCCGCGCCCAAGGACGGATTAAAGTGTTTTGAAAATCTCGTAAAAAGAAAAAGCGCCGAAAGGGCGATCATCCAAATTACCACCGGCACGATGGGCGACTGCGCCGCCGCTGCTTCGGTCTGCTGGATTATTTCCAGCGCTCGGTTAGCGATTTCGATGGCGCCTACCCCGATTGCCAAGGCAATGCCGAAA
The DNA here is from genome assembly GCA_041690975.1 of Alphaproteobacteria bacterium. Lineage (GTDB taxonomy): Bacteria > Pseudomonadota > Alphaproteobacteria > Micropepsales > Micropepsaceae > Rhizomicrobium. Next base: position 924 of record JBEPVO010000067.1, on the reverse strand, counting down.
AAGATCGAGGGCGAGCGTTTATGCGCAGCGATTAGCCAAAGCCAAATGCCTATCGAAAAGAAAGCGCCATGGCGCAACAGCAGAATGTTTTCAAATTGGGGCCGCCGTGCCAAGTCCAGCAAAGGCACGTGTATGCCATACAGAAGATTGAACATCAGCAGCGCATTGAATGCCCCGCTCCAGATTGTCAGCATCCAGGCCAGGGTTGAAATGGCCGGGAAGCGGCGAAATATCTGGAGTCCGAATACCAGTGCGTAAAACGCGATCTCGACGGTGAGCGTCCAGTAAACGCCGTCGACCCATCTGCGGGCTGTTGGAATCAATGTGATCGACGCGACATAGCCTTTGACTATTCGCTGCGGGGGTAATTGATGCATGTAAAGCAACGCCGCCAACGCGACCGTGGCGCAGATCCATGCACCCGGATAGAGCCGCAGCAAACGCCCTTTCGCAAATTCGATCGGGGTTCGGCCATTGGCCGAATTGGCGATCACGAGTCCGGAAATGACGAAGAATATCTCCACCCCCACCCATCCGAACCAGGTGAATGGAACCAAGGCGTCGAATCGAGCGGCGTTCTCAAGAATAAGATTGGGTGTCGTGCCGGTCTGGGACCAAGACCAGAAGCAAAGATGGAAGGAGGCAGCAAGACAGGCTGCCAGAAACCGCAAGCCGTCGATGCCAAAATAGTAAATCTTATCATTGGTTGCGCGACCGGCCATGGCTCGCCCTTGTTTGGCCGGTCACTATAGACGCGCGGTGCGATATGCAAAATTGCCTTGGTTTGTCGAGGTTGAGAAAATACGCACCCAGTCGAATATTTGGGAACGGATTGACGAAAAGGCCGCATCAGTATTTATCTGCCGGAGCGCCGGCTTAGCTCAGTTGGTAGAGCACCTGATTTGTAATCAGGGGGTCACAGGT
>JBEPVO010000066.1:0-15181 GCA_041690975.1 Alphaproteobacteria bacterium | reverse complement strand
GCCACCAACCGTCCCGACGTGCTGGACCCGGCGCTGCTGCGTCCCGGCCGTTTCGACCGTCATGTCGTGGTGCCGAACCCCGATCTGGCCGGCCGCGAGAAGATCCTGCGCGTGCATCTGCGCAAGGTGCCGCTGGCGCCCGACGTCGACCCGCGCATTCTGGCCCGTGGCACGCCCGGCTTCTCCGGTGCCGATCTGGCCAACCTGGTCAATGAAGGCGCCTTGCTGGCCGCACGCCGCGGCAAGCGCGTGGTCATGATGACCGAGCTGGAAGACGCCAAGGACAAGGTCATGATGGGCGCGGAACGCCGCTCCATGGCGATGAGCGACGAAGAGAAGAAGCTCACCGCTTTCCATGAAGCCGGTCATGCGCTGGTTGCCATCACCGTCGAAGGCTCCGACCCGATCCACAAGGCCACCATCATCCCGCGCGGCCGTGCGTTGGGCATGGTGATGCGCCTGCCGGAACGCGACGCCTTGTCGCTGACCCGCCAGAAAATGCTGGCCGACCTGGCCGTCGCCTTTGGTGGCCGCATCGCCGAGGAACTGGTGTTCGGTCATGAAAAAGTGACGACGGGCGCACAGAGCGATATCGAGCAGGCCACCCGCATGGCGCGCGCCATGGTGACCCGCTTCGGCATGTCCGACAGCCTTGGCCCGATCGCCTATGCCGAGAACCAGGAAGAAGTCTTCTTGGGCCATTCGGTGTCGCGCACCCAGAACATCTCGGAAGCCACGGCGCAGAAGATCGACTCCGAAATCCACCGCATCATCGACGAATGCTATGTGCGGGCGAAGGAGATCCTTACGACCCGCCAAGCCGACCTCAATGTGTTGGCGCGCGGGCTGCTGGAATATGAAACCCTGACCGGCGACGAAATCCTGGGTCTGCTCAAGGGCATTCCCCCGGTGCGCACGCCGTATGAAGATCCGGTGCTGCCGTCGCGCGGCGAGGGCACATCCGTTCCCGCCGCTGGCAAGCCGCGCAGCCAGCAGGGGCCGGGCCCGATCATTACCCCCGAACCACAGCCGGGCCATTGATATCCAGCAGATATGCTAGATAGGGCGGCTTCGGCCGCCCTATTTGTTTGTGCTCAACACATCTCATGAAAATTCTCGGCATCCTCAACATCACGGACGATTCCTTTTCGGATGGCGGGAAGTTCCTCGCCCCCGATGCGGCGCTGGCGCATGGCGCTTCGTTGCTGGCGGACGGCGCCGACATTCTCGATATCGGAGCAGCCTCTTCCAACCCGGACGCGAAAGCCGTGACGGCCCAGACCGAGATCGCGCGGTTGGCGTCGGTGGTACCTGTATTCAAGGCGCAAGGCGCGGCGATCTCTATCGACAGTTTCCTGCCGGAGGTGCAGCGCTGGGCGATCGCCCAGGGCATTGATTATCTCAACGACATTCACGGATTTGCCGAACCTGCATTCTATCCTGCGCTGGCGGCAGCAAAGGCGAAGTTGGTGGTGATGCATGCCATCCAGGCACAGGGAATCGCCACCCGCGACGATGTGCCGGCAGCCGGGATTTTTGCACACGCGGTTTCCTTCTTCGAACAACGGATCGAAGCTCTGACTGGGGCCGGGATTGCTCGCGACCGGCTGATCCTGGATCCCGGCATGGGGTTCTTCGTCGGCAGCGATCCGCAGAATTCGCTGACCTTGCTGCGCCGCCTGTCCGAATTGAAGGCTCGGTTCGGCCTGCCGCTGCTTGTGTCGGTTTCGCGAAAGTCTTTCTTGCGGAAAGTCGCCAGCCAGAGCGATCCGGGCGGCCTGCCGATCCAGGGCGCCAGCCTTGCCGCGGAGCTCTTTGCCGCGGCCCAGGGGGTGGATTATCTGCGAACCCATGCCCCAGGTCCCCTGACAGCCGCCTTGAAAGTCCGCAATGTGCTGGAATTGCGGGGAATTTAGAGGCCCGGCCGTGAAGGATTTTTTAGAACCCCGCCTTAGAATAGGATAACGCCCAGCAAGCGCGGACCATCCCCCATCCGCCGGGCCAGGAACGAGACGATGACACGCAAATATTTTGGCACCGACGGCATCCGCGGCCGCACCAATTCTTCCCTGCTCACGCCGGAGATCGCCATGAAGGCGGGCATGGCAGCGGGCCGCATCTTTACCCGCGGGGCCCATCGCCATCGGGTGGTGATCGGCAAGGATACCCGCCTGTCGGGCTATATGATTGAAAGCGCTTTGGTCTCCGGCTTCACCGCCGTGGGCATGGATGTGTTCCAGTTCGGACCGCTGCCGACCCCGGCCGTCGCCATGCTGACGCGCTCCCTGCGCGCCGATATCGGGGTGATGATCACCGCTTCGCACAATCCCTATCACGACAACGGCATCAAGTTTTTCGGTCCCGACGGGCAGAAGCTGTCCGATGCCGTTGAACTTGAGATCGAGCATCTGATGGATGGCGGCCTGGAAGCCGGCCTCGCCACCGGCACCGGCATCGGCCGCGCCAAGCGCATCGACGACAGCCAGTCCCGCTATATCGAATTCGCCAAATACACCTTTCCGCGCAATCTGCGGCTGGATGGCCTGCGCATCGTGATCGATTGCGCCAACGGCGCCGCTTACAAGGTCGCGCCGGAAGTGCTTTGGGAATTGGGCGCCGACATCGTCGCCATGGGCGTGACGCCGGACGGTCTCAACATCAACCTGGATTGCGGCTCGACCGCGCCCGAGGCGATGTGCGCCAAGGTTCGCGAAGTACGCGCCGATTTCGGCATCGCGCTGGATGGCGATGCCGACCGGGTGGTGATGTCGGACGAGCAGGGCCAGATCATCGATGGTGATCAGATATTGGCGCTGATCGCCAAAAGCTGGTCGAAGAACGGGACGTTGAAAGGCGGCGGCGTGGTCGGCACCGTGATGTCGAATGCCGGGCTTGATCGCTATCTGAACGGTCTTGGCCTGAAGCTGGCGCGCGCGTCGGTGGGCGACCGCTATGTGCTGGAGGAAATGCACAAGGGCGTTTTCAATGTCGGCGGCGAACAGTCGGGCCACATCATCCTCTCGGATTTCTCCACCACCGGCGATGGACTGATCGCGGCGCTGCAGGTGCTGGCCGTGCTGGCGCAGGAAGGAAAGCCCGCCTCGGCAGCGGCGCATCTCTATGAGCCATTGCCGCAAGTGATGGAGAATGTGCGTTTCAAGAAAGGCGCACCGCTGGACGATGCGCGGGTGAAATCCTCCATCGACGCCGCGCGCGCCAAGCTGGGCGACAGTGGCCGGGTGCTGGTGCGCAAATCCGGCACCGAGCCCCTGATCCGCGTCATGGCGGAAGGCGAGGACGAAAAGATTGTGCGCGCCGTGGTGCGGGCCATCGCCGGCGCGATCGAAGAAGTGGCAGCCTGACCAGGGCTGCCGCTGCTGCCATGCGCATCGATCCTCCCAAACGCCTCCTTATCATTGCCGGCTCGGATTCCTCGGCCGGAGCCGGACTGCAGGCCGATATCAAGACGGCGTTGCGGTTTGGCGTTTATGCACAAACCGCAGTCACTGCCGTGACGGTGCAGAACACCACTGGCGTCACCGCGATTCAGACAATGCCGCCCGACATCGTGCGCGGCCAGATTCGCGCCGCGCTACAGGATATCGGCGCCGACGCGATCAAGATCGGGATGCTGGCCAATGCCGACATTGCCGCCGCCGTGGCCGATGCGTTGATGGAAACCGATATCCCGCTGGTGCTCGATCCCGTGCTGGTTTCCACCAGTGGCTCGATTCTGTTGGAACCGGCGGCTCTCGAAATCCTGAAGCATCGCCTTTTGCCCCGCGCTGCGCTGGTGACGCCAAATCTGCCGGAAAGTGCCGCGCTGGTCGGCATCCTGCCCACCGATGACCACAGCGTGCATCAGGCCGCCCAGGCTTTCGCCCTGCTGGGCGCCAGACGGGTGCTGTTCAAGGGCGGCCATGGTAGCGGCGCGATGGCGCGGGACATTCTGACGGATGTCGATGGCCCGTCGGTGATTTTTGAATCGCCGCGCCAGGAAACCCGGCACACGCACGGAACGGGGTGCGCATTATCAACTGCCATCGCCTGCGGCCTGGCCAATGGCCAAGAGTTGGTGGAAGCCGTCCGCCAGGCACATGCTTTCGTGCAAAACGCGATCCGGACCGCGCCCGGTCTAGGGCGCGGTCACGGACCGCTCAATATCTAAATTCCGGCCTGCTTAGCGATCGCGCGCCGGCGGGATCACGTGCGCATCGCCATTCTGATCCACCACTGTGGTGCTGCCGGCGGGCGGCGCAACTATAACGGTCTTATGTTCGGTGCCGCCGCAAGCGGCCAGCATCAATGAAGCAATCACAATCACGATCGGGGCGCGCATAGGAAATCTCCAAATAAATCGTTCGGAGAGGAAACGCGCGCATATGCAGGCCAGTTCCACCGCCTCATTTCTGCCCGCGTTAGAGGCGCGAAACCTGCAAATTCGGAATTTTTAAGCGCGACAAGGTCCGCCTCTCCTGCGCGCGCATAGCGCGCTGGCGGGGGAGGTGGTCGTAGCTGGCCCTCGGGCCAGCGTAGACCGGAGGGGGCATTAAAAGCCGGAGGGGGTCATCTTCCTACAAAAGGATCCTGCACCATGATGGTGTCGTCGCGGTCCGGGCTGGTGGACAGCAACGCCACAGGCGCGCCGATCAATTCTTCCACCCGCCGCACATATTTGATCGCATTGGCGGGAAGCTGCGCCCAGCTGCGCGCGCCGCGGGTGGATTCGCTCCAGCCTTCCAGCGTTTCATAGACGGGCGTCAGCCGCGCCTGCGCGTTGGCGGAAGCGGGCAGATAGTCCAGGGTCTTGCCGTCCAGTGTATAACCCACGCAGACCTTGATCTCGGTGAAGCCGTCCAGCACGTCGAGCTTGGTCAGCGCGATGCCGTCCACGCCGCCGGTGATGACGGTCTGGCGCACCAGCACGGCATCGAACCAGCCGCAGCGGCGCTTGCGTCCCGTGACGGTGCCGAATTCATGGCCGCGCTCGCCCAGCTTTTCGCCAGTGGCGTCATGCAGTTCGGTGGGAAAGGGGCCTTCGCCCACGCGCGTGGTGTAGCTTTTGACGATGCCCAACACGGTGCCGATCTCGCGCGGCCCCACGCCTGCGCCTGCCGCTGCCTGCCCCGCCACCGTGTTCGACGAGGTGACGAACGGATAGGTGCCGTGATCGATGTCCAGCAGCACGGCCTGGGCACCTTCGAACAGCACGCGCTTGCCCGCCAGACGCGCCGCGTTCAATTCACGCCAAGATGAGCCGATGAACGGCGTGATTTTCGGAGCGACTTCGCTCAGCGCCTGGATCAGTGTGGCGGCGTCGGCTTCCTTGTGGCCGAAACCCCGGCGCAGCACATTGTGATGCGCCAGCAGCCTTTCGATTTTGGCCGGCAAGCTAGCCAGATCGGTGAGGTCGATGGCGCGCAGCGCGCGGCGGCCCACCTTGTCTTCATAGGCGGGACCGATGCCGCGCTTGGTGGTGCCGATCTTCTGGCTGGCCGCTTCCTCGCGCATGGCATCCAGTTCGCGATGCAAGGGCAGCACCAGCACCGCATTCTCCGCCAGCACCAGGATATCGGGTGTGATATTCAGGCCGGCGGCACCGACGCGAGCGATCTCGTCCAGCAAGGACCAGGGATCCACCACCACACCATTGCCGATAATGGAGCGCTTGCCCTGCACCACGCCGGACGGCAGCAGCGACAATTTGTAGGTCTTGTCGCCCACCACGATGGTGTGACCGGCATTGTTGCCGCCCTGGAACCGCACCACCATTTCGGCGCGGTTGGACAGCCAGTCGATGATCTTACCTTTGCCTTCGTCGCCCCATTGGGCGCCGATCACGGTGACATTTGTCATGGATTATACCGTACCCGGATGAATTTCAGCGCCAGCCAGGACGGCTGCGGCACGGTGACCATTTATAGCATGGTGGGGCGCAAAAATAGAGGCGAGTTGCCGCGTGGGAAGGTGAAACACACACAGGCTTTCTTCCCCCGCAAGGCGAAGCCTTTGGCGGGGGAAGATGTGCGGTAGCGGGCTTGCCCGCGTGGCGCACAGATGGGGGAAAGATCAGTAAAATACCCCGTATTCGACTTCGATGATTTCGCCGCTGTCCTGATCGATCAGCAGCGCGTCATCGCCGACCCGGACCCAGACCGCGCCATAGGGCGGCGGCGGAAGGTCATAGGTGCTGAAATCGTCCAACCAATAATCGCGCGCCCAGAACGCCACGGGCAAGGTCTGGCCCCATGTCCAGCGGCGGTCATAATAACCCTGTGGCCGGCGGTAGGTCGGCGCACGGAAGCGCTGCACCGCGCGGAAATTTTGATGGAAGTTGCGGGTGCTGCTGAAATCATGGCGCGGGCCGCGATTGTCGCGCATCGCGTTGTTGGGGCCGCCGGGCCTGTTGAAATCGGGCCGGTTGAAATTTTGGCCGGGCCCTTGATTGCCGCGAAATCCGTTGTTGTTTCGCCCGTTGTTGTCATCGCGACGATCGCGCCCGTTGTCATTCCCACCACGCGAGAAATTATTGTTACCGACCGCATTGGGCGCTGGTGCGACGGGTGCAGCCGCGCGTGCCGGAGACGGCGCGTCATGATGTTCGCGGAATTGGCGTTCGCCGATGGAATCGCGACCGGAGCCAGCGGCCGGGTTGGGGACCGCCTGCGGTGTGGGTGTTGCCTGAGACGCAGGGGCAGGGCGTGGCGCACGATCAGCAGAGCCGCCAGCATGCGGCGCGGGACCACCTTCATGCTGTCCGCCACCGCCCTCGCGCTGTCCGCCATCACGTCCATGATCCTGCGCCATCGCCAACGAGGTGCCGCCGATCAGGCTGATAATCGCGGCTGAGATCACGAATTTGCGCATGGAATCACTCTCCAGAATGCCCCCACGTTTAACACGGTGGCGCGACAAAAGTTCCATCCGGGAGGCGTGCCGCGCTGCTATGGTGCGGCGTGCAAATGGAGTGCGTTCAATGATCACGCTGGTGCTGGCGATGGCCGAGAATGGCGTGATCGGCAAGGATGGCGCGATCCCCTGGCGGATTGCAGAGGATATGAAACGGTTCAAATCACTCACCTTGGGCAAGCCGGTGGTGATGGGCCGCAAGACCTGGGATTCGTTGCCGCGAAAGCCTTTGCCGGATCGTCTCAACATTGTTGTGACGCGCCAGCCCGGTTGGTCCGCGCACGGCGCCGTGACAGCGCTGTCATTCGATGATGCGCTGGACAAGGCGCAGAACGCCGCGGATGTCATGGTTATCGGCGGCGGAGAGATTTATCGCGCGAGCCTGGCGAAGGCCGATCGCATCGAGCTGACGCAAGTGCATCGCACTTTCGACGGCGACGCGCATTTCATGTTCGATCAGAGCGGTTGGAAAGAAATCGCGCGCAGCGACCACGCCACGGCGGATGGCCTGGCCTATAGCTATGTAACTCTGGTTAGAGACTGACCCCGGCCGCTCGCCCAAGCTCGCGGCGCTCATCGCTTTCGCAGGTCCTCAGGACCTGCTCTCGCGCTACGCGCGCCACTCCTCGCTATTCGAAAATAATCCGGGGCGCGGGACGGTCTGCCACTTTCAGCGCTGCCGCCACTTTTTCCGCTACCGCTAGGAACGACAACGCTTCGGGGCCGTCGGCTGCCACCACCATCACCGGCGTTCCCGCATCAGAAGTCTCGCGGATGCGCGGCACCAGCGGAATTTCGCCCAGGAACGGTGCGCCGACTTTCTCGGCCGTCTCGCGCGCGCCGCCATGACCGAAGATGTGATGGGCATGCCCGCAATCAGGACAGACGAAGACACTCATATTTTCCACCACGCCCAGGATGGGCACCTGGGTCTTTTTGAACATCGCGATGCCTTTGCGGGCGTCGATCAGGGCGATGTCCTGCGGGGTGGAAACGATCACCGCGCCTTTGAGCGGCGCGCGTTGTGCAATCGTGAGCTGGGCGTCGCCCGTGCCCGGCGGCATATCCAGCACCAGCACGTCCAGCGGACCCCACAACACGTCATTCAGCATCTGGGTCAGCGCTGATTGCACCATCGGCCCGCGCCAGATCATCGCTTCGTCTTCCTTGACCAGAAACCCGATGGACATGGTCTTGAGACCGAATTTTTCGATCGGCTTGATCTTCTTGCCGTCGGTCTCGGGCTTGTGCCGGATGTCGAGCAGGCGCGGCAGGCTGGGACCATAGACGTCCGCATCGAGCAGACCGACTTTCAGGCCCAGCCGGACAAGTCCCAGCGCCAGATTGACGGCGACGGTGGACTTTCCAACGCCGCCTTTGCCGCTGGCGACGGCGATGATGTTGGCCACGCCGGGAATACCTTGCGGCTTTGGTGGCGCTTGCTGCGGGCGGGCAGGGGCCGGCGCGGCCCCTTGATGTGCGGTCAGTACCGCGGTGACGGATAGAATGCCGGGCAGCTTTGCCACCGCCGCTTCGCAGGCGGCGCGCAAGGGTTCGGACTGGGGTCCGCGGGCGGGCGGGACTTCCACGGCGAAGCCGACATGGCCGTCCCGCAGCACCAAGCCGCCGATCATGTTTTCCTGCACGACCGAGCGGCCCGAAACCGGGTCGATCACCTGATCAAGGGCGCGGAGGACATCGTCGCGGCTGGTGCTCATGGCTGCGGTCTATACGGCGTCGCGCGGTTCGGGGCCAGAGCCCTGGGAAACCGGCGGTAAAACCACCGAACAGCGTTCAAAGCCCTGTCTGATGGCATTGTGGCTGATATGCTGAACCCTTGATTCCTGATTTGACGTGAGGACGGACGAAATGCGGTTTGCGTTTGCGGTGTGTGCCCTTCTGGCGCTCGGAGCCGTCCCGGCTGCGGCGCGTCCGGCGCCCGATTCCTTTGCCGACCTCGCCGCCAAGTTGCTGCCAACCGTGGTCAATATTGCCACTTCCCAGACCTTGAAGGCGCCCCCTCGCGCCCAGCTCCCCAATGTGCCGCCGGGTTCGCCCTTGGAAGACCTGTTCAAGAATTTCCTGGGTCCGGATGGCGAGAAACCCCGCCATGTGACGTCGCTGGGTTCCGGCTTCATCATCGATCCGGCCGGCTTCATCGTCACCAACAATCATGTGATCGAGAATAGCGACCAGATCACCATCACGCTCTATGACGGCTCCAGCCTGCCAGCCAAGATCGTGGGCCGCGATATCAAGACCGATCTGGCGCTGCTCAAGGTCGTGCCGAAAAAGCCGCTTCCCGCCACCCATTTCGGTGACAGCGACAAGGCCCGCATCGGCGATTGGGTGATGGCGATCGGCGATCCCTTCGGCTTGGGCTCGACGGTGACGGCGGGCATCGTCTCGGCGCGCAACCGCGACATCAATGCCGGACCCTATGACGATTTCATCCAGACCGATGCGCCGATCAATCGCGGCAATTCTGGCGGCCCGCTGTTCGACATGGACGGCAACGTCATCGGCATCAATTCAGCGATCTTCTCGCCGTCTGGCGGTAGCGTCGGCATCGGCTTCGCTATTCCCGCCAATCTGGCGCGCGACGTGGTGGCCCAGATCAAGCAGTTCGGTGTGGCGCGGCGCGGCTGGATCGGTGTACGCATCCAGCAGGTGACGGAAGAAATCGCCCAGGGCATGGGTCTTCCCGACGCTCAGGGCGCGCTGATCGCCGATGTCAGCGGCGGCGGACCGGCACAGAAGGCCGGATTGCGGAATGGCGATGTCGTCATCGGCTTCGACAACAGGCCGGTCACGGATTCGCGCAGCTTTCCGCGCGTGGTGGCGGCGACGCCGATCGGCAAGACCGTGAACATCGATGTGCTGCGTAAAGGTAAGAAGCAAAGCTATCGCATTGCCATCGCCAAGCTGGAGGAAGGTCCGGCGGACAAGCCGGGCAAGAAATTACCGCCGCCGACGGATCCCAAAGCCAAGTCCAAGCTTTCGCAGATGGGCCTGACTGTGATCGCATTGGATGAAAATGCGCGCGCCAAATACAAGCTGGCAGGCAATGTCCATGGCGTGGTGGTGAGCGCAGTCGATTCGGCCAGCCCGGCCGCCGACAAGAATTTCCGCCCGGGCGACGTGATCGTGGAAGCGCAGAACCAGCCGGTGAAAACGCCTGCCGATTTGGAAGCGCGGGTCGATGCCGACGCCAAGGCGGGCAAAAAAGCCGAGCTGATGCTGGTCAATCGCAATGGCGATCTCACTTACGTCGGCCTTCGGCTCGACTGAATTTTTAGCCCCCTCTCCCTTCGCACGCTCGAGAGCGTGCTACGGTTCGGATGGCTGGGCGCAATCCTCACCTCCACCGCCAGCATGCTTTGCATGCGCGGGGGCGAATGGGCACGACCCAGCTTCGAGATTTCTAGGCGCGGACGATCTCGGCGTCGCTATAGCCCTGCAAATACAGCAGGGCCGTGAGGTCGTTGTGGTCGATTGAGGCTCCGGCGGCGGCGGCGACCACGGGTTTGGCGTGATAGGCGACACCCATGCCGGCCCGTTGGATCATTGCCAGATCGTTGGCGCCATCGCCGACCGCCAATGTTTCGGCAAAATCGAGTTTCAGATTTGCCGCCGCTTCTTCCAGCGCCTGCAGCTTGGCTTCGCGGCCCAAGATCGGCGTGCCGACTTGCCCGGTCAGCGCCGCGCCGTCATCCAGCAATGTGTTGCCGCGCTCGACATGGAAGCCCGCAGCCTCTGCAACCCGCGACGTGAAATAGCCGAAACCGCCCGAAACCAGCATGGTGTGGGCGCCATTGGCGCGCATGGTGGCCAACAGATTTTTCGCACCGGGATTGAGCCGCACCCGCTCGGCATAGGTGCGCTCCAGCGCGTCCAGCTTCAGGCCTTTGAGCATGCCGACCCGTTCGCGCAGGGCCGCCTCGAATTCCAGTTCGCCGCGCATGGCGCGTTCGGTGATAGCGGCGATCTGCGGCTTCAGGCCTGCCATATCGGCCAGCTCGTCCAGGCATTCGACATTGATGATGGTGGAATCCATATCGGCGATGAGAAGTTTTTTCTTCCGCTTCGCAGTCGCTACGACATTGATGTCGAGCTTGAGGCCTTCGGCGAAGCCGCGCGCGGCGGCCAGAAGTGGTTCATTGTCCTGCGCTGCGACCGGCAGATCGAAGGCGCGGCCCGGCGACAGGATAGTCGCCCTGCCCAGGCCGAGTGGCGCGAAAATTTCCGGCGCGGCGCCATCGCCGATGACATTCAGAACAAAGGCGGACATGCTGGCCTGATGAAAGTTGACGCCGTGCTTATTGCAGGCCCCACCGCGAGCGGCAAGTCCGCCGCCGCCTTGGCGTTGGCGGATCATATTGGCGGTGTGGTGATCAATGCCGACTCCATGCAGGTCTATGCCGAGGCGCCGATCCTGACGGCGCAACCGGATGCCAATGCGCGCGCGCACGCGCCGCATCTTTTGTATGGCCATGTTTCCGCCCGCGAGGCTTATTCCGTGGGCCGCTATGCGGATGACGCGCGTCGGGCGCTGGTGGAAGCACAGGCGATGAAGAAGATTCCCATCTTCGTCGGTGGCACCGGGCTTTACTTCGCGGCTTTGACCGACGGGCTTGCCGATATTCCGCCGGTGCCGGCACAGATCCGTACCGACGCGCGCGCCTTGCTGGTCCAGATCGGCGTCGAGGCGTTGCATGCTCGCCTGGCGGAACGCGATCCGCTGACCGCTGCGCAATTGCGGCCCAGCGATCCGCAGCGAACCCTGCGCGCCTATGAAGTGTTCGAGGCGACGGGCCGGCCCTTGGCGCAATGGCAGCGCGACGCGGGTGAACCACTGCTGAAAGACATCCGGCTGGCGCGGTTTGTCCTCAATCCGCCGCGGCCGCTTTTGCGGACCCGCATCGGCGAGCGGTTCGAGGCGATGTGCGGGAGTGGCGGGCTGGAGGAGGCGTTGGCGCTGGCCGATCTCGATCCTGCCCTGCCGGCTGCTAAGCTGTTGGGACTTCGCCCCCTGGTCGCCCATGCCCGGGGCGAACTGGATCGCGACGCAGCGATTTTGCAGGCGGTCACGGCGACGCGACAATTTGCCAAGCGGCAAATGACTTGGTTTCGAAACCGAATGGCCGATTATGTCTGGATTGACCCATATTGTAGTAATATAATTACCACATTCGAGCAATTATCCGTATGAAGTTGCTTGACGGCGCGACCGTTGCCATTTTATCGTCCGCCCCGATGAAAAAAGCGGTCGTACTTATTGGAAGGCTGTCGCCCGGACGGGGTTAAACCCCGTAATCACCGGACGACGGCGTACGATCAAGGGGCGGAAACGCCCCTTTATCTTTGGTGCCAGATCACAAGGCCAGATTACCAGGCAAGAATTTGAGGGACGTATGAGCGAGAGCAAGACATTGGCGGCTGAGGCCAAACGGGAAACCATTTCCCTGACGGGTGCCGAGATTGTGGTGCGTGCGCTCAAGGATCAGGGCGTCACCCATATTTTCGGCTATCCCGGCGGCGCCGTCCTTCCCATTTATGACGCCCTCTTTGCCGACAACGGCATCACCCATGTGCTGGTGCGCCATGAGCAGGGCGCCACCCATGCGGCGGAAGGCTATGCCCGCTCCACCGGCAAGCCCGGCGTGGTGCTGGTGACATCGGGGCCAGGCGCGACCAATGCCGTCACCGGCCTCACCGATGCCTTGATGGATTCCATTCCGCTGGTGGTCCTCACTGGCCAAGTGGCGACCCATCTGATCGGTACCGACGCATTCCAGGAAGCCGACACGGTTGGCATCACCCGCGCCTGCACCAAGCATAATTGGCTGGTGCGCGATGTGAATGATCTGTCGCGCACGCTGCATGAGGCATTCCAGATCGCTACCGGTGGACGTCCAGGTCCGGTGGTGGTCGATATTCCCAAGGATGTGCAGTTCAAGACCGGTCAATATTTCACGCCGGATCAGATCCGCCATCGCAGCTACAATCCGAAGACCGAGCCGGAAGCCGCATCCATTGCCCGCGCGGTGGAGATGATGGCGGCCGCCAAGCGCCCGATCCTCTATACTGGCGGCGGCTTGATCAATTCGGGCCCGCAGGCCAGCGCGGCGTTGCGCGAACTGGCGGCGCTGACAGGTTTTCCCGTGACCACAACTCTGATGGGCCTGGGCGCTTTTCCGGCGTCGTCGCCGCAATGGCTGGGAATGCTGGGCATGCACGGCACCTACGAAGCCAACAATGCCATGCATGACTGCGACCTGATGGTCTGCCTGGGCGCGCGCTTCGACGATCGCGTCACCGGCCGGATCGACAAATTCTCGCCCGGCTCCAAGAAGATCCATCTGGATATCGACGCCTCGCAGATCAACAAGGTGGTGCGGGTCGATCTGGGCATCGTCGCGGATGCAGGCAAGGCCATCAATGAGATGGTCAAGCTGTGGAAAGCCAAGGAAAAGAAGGCCGATGCGGCGGCGTTGAAGGATTGGTGGGCCCAGATCGACCGCTGGCGCGCCAAGCGTTCGCTCGCCTATGAAGCATCCGAAATCCTGATCAAGCCGCAATATGCCATCGACCGGCTCTATGCGCTGACCAGGGGCCGCAACGTCTACATCACCACCGAAGTCGGCCAGCACCAGATGTGGGCGGCGCAGCGCTTCAAGTTCGAGGAGCCCAATCGCTGGATGACGTCGGGCGGGCTGGGCACCATGGGCTATGGCTTGCCGGCTGCGGTGGGCGTGCAGATGGCGCATCGCGATGCGCTGGTGATCGACATCGCGGGTGAAGCCTCGGTGCAGATGACGATGCAGGAAATGTCGACGGCGGTTCAGTATAATCTGCCGATCAAGATCTTCATCCTGAACAACGAATATATGGGCATGGTGCGCCAGTGGCAGCAATTGCTGCATGGCGGCCGCTATTCGCATTCCTATTCGGAAGCGTTGCCGGATTTCGTCAAGCTGGCGGAAGCGTTCGGTTGCCTGGGCCTGCGCGCCACCAAGCCGTCCGAACTCGACGCCAAGATCCAGGAGATGATCGACAGTCCCAAAGCGGTGCTGTTCGATTGTCGCGTCGATGCCACCGAGAATTGCTACCCCATGATCCCGTCCGGGGCGGCGCATAACGAAATGATCCTTTCCGCGCTCTCCGATGCGTCGGTGAGCGATGAAGGAAAGATGCTGGTCTGATGGCAAACGAACGTCACACACTCACCGCCCTGGTCGACAATGAGGCGGGCGTGTTGGCCCGTGTGGTCGGTCTGTTCTCCGGCCGCGGCTACAACATCGAAAGCCTGACGGTGGGCGAAGTCGACCCGGCCGAAGGCACCTCGCGCATCACCGTCGTCACCTCCGGCCCGCCGTCAGTGATCGAACAGATCGAGGCCCAGCTGAAGCGGCTGGTTCCGGTGCATGCGGTCACCAACTGGACTTTTGCCACCGACGGCATCGAACGGGAAATGGCGCTGGTGAAGGTTTCCGGCCCAGACCGG
Source organism: Alphaproteobacteria bacterium (assembly GCA_041690975.1). Taxonomy (GTDB): domain Bacteria; phylum Pseudomonadota; class Alphaproteobacteria; order Micropepsales; family Micropepsaceae; genus Rhizomicrobium. The sequence goes on along the minus strand of JBEPVO010000066.1, from coordinate 765 downwards.
ACGGCAGCCAAAGCGGCTGCGGCCAAGCTTGGCGCCCGCATCCTGGACGACCGGGGTCAGGCCACCGTGTTCGAACTGACCGACGCGCCGGCCAATATCGCCAGCTTTATCGAGGCCATGCGGCCCCTGGGGCTGAGCGATGTTTCGCGCACCGGTGTTGCCGCCATCAGCCGGGATACCGGCTGAGACGCAGTTAACGTCCATCGCATGTGACATAAGCGCCAAACACAATTGCCCCGCCGGGCCCATATGGCTAAAAGGCGGGCGCCAACCGGAAAGGTCCAGAAATGCGGGTCTATTATGATCGGGATGCCGATCTCAATCTCATCAAGAACAAGAAGGTCGCGGTCATCGGCTTCGGCAGCCAGGGCCATGCCCATGCGCAGAACATGCGCGACAGCGGCGTCAAAGATGTGGTGATCGCGGCGCGTCCGGGCGCCAGCGCCAAGAAGGCGGAAGCCGCAGGTTTCAAAGTGATGAGCGTCGTCGACGCCGCCAAATGGGCGGATGTGATGATGATGGTGACGCCTGACGAATTGCAGGCCGATATCTGGAAGAACGAGCTGGAAAAGAACATGAAGCAGGGCGCGGCGCTGCTGTTCGCCCATGGCTTCAATGTTCATTTCAAGCTGATCGAGCCGCGCGCCGATCTCGACGTTCTGATGGTGGCGCCCAAGGGCCCCGGCCATACCGTGCGCGGTGAATATCTCAAGGGCGGCGGCGTGCCGTGCCTGATCGCGGTGCACCAGGATGCCTCGGGCAATG
>JBEPVO010000065.1:0-15280 GCA_041690975.1 Alphaproteobacteria bacterium | reverse complement strand
GCAACCCCGGAAGCGGGCGCGCGCGAACACGCGATGCTCGATTACAAGATCCGTGAATTCAAACGCCAGCTCGCCGCCGGAATACCTTTTGCGGTCGGCTCCGATGTCGGGCCGTTTGCGCATGGGACCCAGGCACGGGAATTCGAGCTGATGGTGAAATACGGCATGACACCGCTCGCCGTCCTGCAGGCGGATTACCTGAACGGGGCGCAGATCCTGCGCTGGCAGGGACAGATCGGCGAGTTGAAGCCCGGTTATTACGCCGACATCGTCGCCGTGCCCGGCAATCCCTTGAACGATATCACGGCGGTGGAACACGTCTCCTTCGTGATGAAGGGCGGCGTGGTCTATCGCAAATAGCGTTCAGCCCATCAGCTTGCCGACGGCGCCGCCGATCAAGCCGGTGACCGCCGATGCGGCCGTGCCCATGGCCAGGATCATCGGCGGCACATCACTCAATGCCACTGAAACGGCAATGCCGAGAATGGCGCATACGCCGCCAGCCACAGCGCCGCCGATCAGTGCGTCGCTCCAGCCCGCATGCGCCATGCGCGCATACACAAGCCCGGCGACAAGAGAGAAGAGCATGCCGCCGATGGCGAAACCTTTTTCGCGGATGGCAGGCACATAATGGCCGATCACGACCATGGCGAGTTGCAGAATAAGGCCGATCGCGGTGGCGATAAGCAGACTGTCTTTGTTCATAATTATGCCCCCCCTGGCACAGCTACTTCAGCAACGGTGCGCCCGGACGGAAGGCATTGTCAACGCGGGGCGGTAGGCCTCAAAGCTCCAGCAGGTCGCGGCCGATCACCAGATTTCCGGAGAAAAAGGGCCGCACCGCATCGAACCAGACTTCGTTTTTGATGATTGGTGCGCCGCCGGGGACGAAATGCGAGAGAACCAGGGTCTTCACGCCGGCCTCTGTTGCAATGCGGCCGACCTGTTCGGTCGTGGTGTGGCTGGCCAGCAGATGCTCCCGCAGGCTTTTCGCGTTGGGCTCCGCGCCGATCACTTGTTCCAGTGCAGGCAGATACATCACTTCATGGACCAGGACATCGGCGCCTTGCGCGAGGCGGACGAGATTTTGCGAGGGCCGCGTGTCGCCGGAAATGACGATGGAACGGTCGGGGCAATCGAAACGGTAGGCGAAAGCCGGCCGGACCGGCGGATGATCGACCAGCGCCGCCGTTACGGTCACATTGGCATCGCGCATGACGATGCCGTCCGCGCCGATCTCGTGAACCGCGATCATGTCCTTGAGCGAGGGACGTCCTTCATCCGCCATGCGGATCTTGATGTCGGTGTCGTTCATTTCCAGGAACAGGCGGGTCATGGTCTTGAGTGGCGGCGGACCATAGGTATCGACGTGCGATGCCAGAGTGGCGGCCCAGCTCAGCCAGAGCAGGTTGCCGTAATCGGCATTGTGATCGGAATGCTGATGCGTGATGAAGATGTTGCGGATCGTATCCAGCTTTACGCCCGCCAGCACCATCTGCCGCGCGACGCCGTTGCCACAGTCGATCACATAGGACACGCCGTTCACGACAATGACCTGAGACGGTGCGGAGCGGTTCGGCTTGGGTGTCGGCCCGCCGCCCGTTCCCAGTAGAATCAAGCGCGATTTGTCTTTTATTGGAGGCGTCGCGGAGCGCTCATCTACGGCCCAGGCCGGAAGCGCCGCCAACAGCGCCGCGCCCGAGCCCAGGAAATTGCGGCGGGTAGCCGTCACCGCCGGCTGCGTCCTTCAAGTTCCGCCGCCAGGGTCTGGTCGCCATAGACATTCTTCAGCGCTTCGGTGATGGCTGCGGTCGAGACGGACACGGTGCGATTGACACGGCCGTCAAAACCGAAGGCGCCGCCCAGGCTTTCGATATTGCCGTCAAAGGCCGCGCCGATCACTTCGCCTTTGGCCGTGATAACCGGAGAGCCCGAATTGCCGCCGATGATGTCATTGTCGCTGACGAAATCCATTACGGTGCCCGGATTGACCTTGGCTTGCGCAGTCTCCCACCGTGGCGCGAGGTCGAACGGAAACTGGCCCGTGGCGCGTTCCCACAGCCCTTTATAATAGGTGAAGGGCGGCACGCTGACGCCATTGTCTGTCCAGCCCTGCACCTTGCCGAAGGAAAGCCGCAAGGTGAAAGTGGCGTCCGGATAGACATTGGTTCCGTAGATCGCAAAGCGCGCCCGCGCGATTTTTTGAGCGGCGCGGTCGGTGGGACCGGACACGCGCTCTTCAAATTGCTTGCGGATGGCACGGCTGGCGTTGTCGGTGGCCAGCACAAACTTGATCATGGGATCGTCCGACGCCTGAATGGCGGCCATGCCGCCGTCCCACAGCGCTTTGCGCACGGTTGGATCGCCCAGCTTCGACTGGGCGAGGCGCTTGGAAAGATTCTCCGGCGAATCCTTGCCCAGGAAAGTCTTGGTGCCGGACGCATCGGCCGTGAGATTTTCGCGCAGTTTCGACAGCCAATATTCCAGCGTCACCTGTTCCAGCTCCGGATAGACCGGCTGCGGATCCAACAGCGCCTTGCTGAGTAGGGCCAGTCGGCTGTCGGTATAGGCGGGCAGGCGTTCGCCATTGGGCTTGGTCTTCTCCGCCGCCGCGCGCACCAGGGTGCGGGCGAAACGGTACAGATCCGAGCCGATGCCGGCGCGCGATTCCATCATCGAATTGGAAAGATAAAGCGCGCGATAATCCACTTGCGCCTTGGCAATGTCGGCCCAGGGATCGCCGATCTCAGCGGCCAGGGTGGGATTGGCCGCGACCTTGGCCTTGAGGTCATTGTCGGCAGCGCGCTTGGCGGCGATCAGTGCGGGATCGACCAGTGCTTTTTCCTCGCCATGGAAAGCCTTGAAGCTGTTCTCGATGCCGAACAGCAGGTCGTTGGCGATGCGGGCATGTTCTGTACTTTCCGAAGAGAAGCGGATCAACCGTCCCCGCAATTCCGAAAACTGGATCAGCGTTTCGGGCAGGGCCAGATCGCGCAGGCCCTCAAGCTGGTCGGCGGTAAGAAGCCGCTGGGTCGAACCGGGATTGCCGGAAACGAAGACCGGCTCGCCTTCCTTGGGCGCCGCGCTGCTCCAGACCAGATGGTCGGGCGTCTTCACCGGCTTGCCGTCTTCGTAAAGGCGCACAAAGGAGCAATCCAGATCGTAGCGCGGGAAGTTGAAATTGTCCGGGTCGCCACCGAAGAAGGCGGTCATGCCTTCCGGCGCGAACACCAATCGGACATCGGAATATTTGCGATAGGTGTAGAGCTTGTACTGGCCACCTTGATACAAGGTGACCACCTGGCATTGGAACTTGTCCTCCTTGCCGGCGCAGCTTGTCTTTTCGACCGCCGCGATCTCCGCGTCGCGCGCGCGCACGAAGTCCTGGCCGGTCTTGCCGGCGGCGGCCTTGGTGACGCGGTCGGTGACATCGGTGATGCCTGACAGGACATCGGCCTGCATGCCCGAGCAAAGTTTCTCGTCTTCGCGTTTGGCGACTTGGAACCCGTCCTTCACATAATCAGTGGTGGCGGTGGAAAGCTGCTGGGCGCAATCGCGCACGCAATGATGATTGGTCAACACCAGTCCATCGCCCGTGACGATCGAAGCGGAACAACCGCTCGACAACCGCACCGAGGCGCTGCGCACATGATCGAGCCATTTCTGGTCGATGCTTAGTTTGTATTTCTGATTGACCGTGGCGGTGGGAAAATTGTCGAAGGTCCACATGCCTTCATCGGCAAGGGCGCCGGTCGCGGAAAGGCAGACGAAAAGGGCGGCGGCCGGAAACGTCAAGCGATGCATGGGCGGGCTCACAATGAGAAGCGCCCTTAGTGGAACTCAAGCCTTGGGTGTTTTCAATCCCCGAACCTTGGGTAATGCTGGGGAAGGCGAAAGCGCGCACCGGATAGGCCGTACCGGCTGGCGGCGCGCGCTTTTCTGGTCAGACAAGGTGCTTGGCAACATGGACGGCCATACCCAAAGCGGGGATCGCAAATGCGAGCGCCAGGGTCGCATGCAGGAAGTTGCTGAGAACTTCGTCGATCTTGAAGAATGTCATTGGATTATTCCTTTTGTTTATTTGCTGTCGCGACGGTTGTTCAGACCAGGTGCGAGACGATGCGGATCGCCATCCCGAAAACGGGAATGGCAAATGCGATTGCCAAGGTGGCGTGCAGGACGTTGCTGAGAACTTCGTCGATCTTGAAGAATGTCATGGGACGGTTCCTTTGTTTGGATTGGAGCTGGGGTTTGGGCTGGTTGATCAGATCAGGTGGGAAACGATGCGGACGGTCATGCCGATCAGCGGCAGGGCAAAGGGGATCGCCAGCGCGGCGTGCAGGAAGTTGCTCAGATATTCTTCATTGTTGAAGATCGACATTGGGGCTGCTCCTCGGTTCGTGCCACCGTGATTGGCGACGATCCATAGATAGGATGTTTGCAGCGCGCGTGGCGTAAGGTGTTCGGCAGCGAATTGAAAAAGAATTGTAAGAAGAGGCTCAGATGCCTCTGACCGCGTTCATGACCCGGCCCGCCAGTTCCTGAATCGCATCGCGATTGGCCGGACGGCCAAGCTGTTCGCATTGCAGGAAGGCTATTTCGCTTTCGATGGCAGTCTCGCTGGCGCCGAACCGAATCCGCGCCACCAATTGATGCGCAAAACGCTCCAGTTCGGGGCGCGATACGTCCTGCGGCAAATCGAGTGTCATCCACAAAAGCCCGGCCACGACTTCATCCAGAATGTCGGCCCGGGGATTGAATTTTGTCTTGTGGGCATGAATCGGGGCCGCCGGTCTGGGGGCGAGAAGGCCTGGCACTGTGACCCGGATATTCATGCTATGCAGGCTAGACGCCTCTGCGCCGGCCCGGGGTAAAGTGTTCGCCAGCATTCTGTAAAGAATGTGAAAAGCCTGCTGACAAAGCCCGTTTGCAGGCGCAGTTTTCGTGTCCCTGCGGGAGATGATTTTGCACGTTCTTCTTGTCGATGACGACACCGCCTTGAGCGAGATGCTGACCGAATATCTGGCGGGCGAGGGGATCCGCACGACCGCCGCCTTCAACGGCCCCGACGGGGCCGCGGCCGCGCTTTCTGGGCAGTTTGACGTCGTGGTCCTGGACGTGATGCTGCCCGGTATGGACGGCAACGAGGTGCTGCGCCATATCCGCCGTGCCAGCGAGATTCCCGTCATCATGCTGACCGCCAAGGGCGGCGATGTCGACCGGGTGGTCGGCTTGGAGATGGGCGCCGACGATTACATCGCCAAACCTTATTTCCCGCGTGAGCTGGTGGCGCGGCTGCGTGCCGTCACCCGGCGCCAGCGCGATGCCGCCCCGGCCGGCCCTCTCAAGAACGGACCGCTGGAATTGTCCCCTGGCAAGCGGGAAGTAAGCTGGAACATGCAGCCCTTTGAATTGACCACATCGGAATTCGATCTGCTGGAAAGCCTGATGCGTGCCGGCGAGATGGTTTCCAGCAAGGAGGAGTTGTCGTTGAAGGTCCTGGGACGGCCACGCGAGATCTATGACCGCAGCGTCGATGTCCATGTCAGCAATCTGCGCAAGAAGATTGCCGGCTGCAGCAACGGCGAAGTCGAGATCGAGACTATTCGCGGTGTCGGCTACCGGTTGAGGTTGCGCCCATGAAGCGTCGTCTGTTCTGGAAGATCCTGATCGGCTTCTGGCTCACCCTCATCATCATCACGGCGGGCATCTGGTTGATGTTCAACGTGCTGCGGCCGGATCAGGAAGTCTCCTATATGCGCAGTTTTGCGCGGATATCGGTCGCGGCCGCGTCTTCCGCCATTCGGGAGGGCGGCCCGGCCGGTCTGGCAGTGGAACAGAAATCCTGGCCGCAGGACTGGCGCGCACGAATTCAGGTGCGGTCGGCGGCGAGCCCTCTCGACAGAAGCGCCTCGATTGCCAGCGAAACCGCCAACGCGCCGGACGGCACGGAATATCGTGTCTCCTATTATCCGCAGAGGGGGAGCAATCGAGGTATTTTCGGTATTCCGATAGAAGTTGTGATCGTCGTGGTGGTCGGTGGCCTTGGCTTCAGCGCCATCCTGGCCTGGTATCTGACCCAGCCGATCCAGCGCATGCAGGTCGGGTTCGGACGCCTGGCGCAGGGAAATTTTGCCACCCGTTTGGGACCGGCAATGGGCCGGCGGCGGGATGAGATCGCCGATCTGGCGCATGATTTCGACAAGATGGCGATCCGGCTGGAAGAACTAGTTGCTGCGCGCGACAGGCTGCTGGCGGACGTCAGCCACGAATTGCGCACCCCCTTGGCCAGACTCAACCTGGCGATCGGGCTGGCGCGCCAGGACCCCTCCAAGCAGGCGACATCGCTGGACCGCATCAGCGGCGAGGCGGCCAAGCTGGACGAGATGGTCGGCGAGCTTTTGACCCTGGCGAAGCTGGAAAGCAGTCAAACCCGCAGCGAAGACTATTTCGATTTTGCGGAAATCGTGAAGGCCGTTGTCCAGGACGCCGGCTTCGAGGCGGCTGCCAAGCGCGTCGAAGTATTGCTGGATATCGAGCCCGATGACGAAAGCTTCGAATGGATTACGCGCGGCAGCGGCAGATTGGTCAGCCGGGCGATCGAGAATATCGTGCGCAATGCGGTGCGATATTCTTCCGAAGGCGGGAAAGTGATTGCCATGCTGCGCCGTGACGGGAACCAGTTCAACCTCAAGGTCACGGATGAGGGGCCCGGGATACCCGAAGACGCAATGGTGTCCCTGTTCATGCCGTTCGGCATGTCGGCTGACGGGTTTGGTTTTGGCCTGGGTCTGGCGATTGCCCAGCGCGCCATGGCGGTGCATGGCGGTTCGATTTCCGCCCGCAATCTCAAGCCCAAAGGACTTGAGATGGCGGTCACGCTTCCGGCCGCCAGCGTCGAACACGGTTGAACGGACGCGATACGATTTCCGTCAGGGCGAGACGACAATCGTCATTGCCGCGCCGTTTTATGTTGCACAGCAATATTGCAGTTGCGAATAGCGCCGCATTTCTTTGCGCGCGATGTTTTCACCAGCACCGCAACGGGCGCGATCATCGTTGATGGATTATGCAGCAAGCTTTGTCCAAGTCTCGCCTGCCTTTGTCCAAGTCTTGAGACTTTTGCCTCTTCCGTCTGCCTGCTAATACCAAAAGATAGATTTTCTTGGGGGATTCCATGCGTCTCAGCTTCATCCTGCCGCTCGTGTTTGGCGCCAGCGCCCTGGCCATCATCCCGAGCATCGCTCAAGCCCCCACGGTTCACCCTCCGAAAACCATCAGCATCACGGTGCATGAAGGCACCTCGATGGCGGTCTCGGTTTCGCCCGACGGTAAGATGCTGGCGATCGATCTGCAGGGCGCGATCTATGTGCTGCCGGTTGGTGGCGGCGCGGCCAAGCGCATAACGGATATTTTCAACGACGCGCATCAGCCGCAATGGACGCCGGACAGCAAGAGCATCGCCTTCTTTGGCTATCGCGATGGCGGTTACGATCTGTGGCAGGTCAATGCGGACGGCACAAATCAGCACATGCTGACCGAAGGCACGTTTGATGATCGCGAGCCGATCTTCAGCCATGACGGCAGCAAGATCGCCTTCTCGTCGGATCGCGGCAATCCGCTGGGCAGCAACAACAATATCTGGGTCATGGACGTCAAAACCGGCGCGATGACCCAGCTGACCACCAATCCGGCAGAAGACGTGATGCCGGCATGGTCGGCAGACGACAAGGAAATCATCTTCACCTCCAGCCGCGACACTTACAAAACGCTGTGGGCGGTCAATGTTGTCACCAAGGCAGAGCGCAAGATCGCCGATTCCGACGGCAATATCGCGGCCGCTTCGATGGGCCCCGATGGTCAGCTGGTTTATGAATCTTCGGTCGGCAACGACAGCCAGCTCAATTACAACGGCAAATCGATCAGCGGTAAGGAAGTGGTCTTTCCCTTCCGTCCCAGCTGGGTCTCGAAAAACGAATTCTTTTATGTGGCAGACGGCAAGATCAAACGCCGCACTCTGGGCGGCGGCGTCAAAGACGTCCCATTCTCTGTAACGTTGGAAATTACGCCACCGCGTGACACGTATGTCCGCGCCAAGCGCGATTTCGATAGCCAAGCGCCTCGCAAGGCGCTGGGCATCATGCGTCCGGTATTGTCGCCGGATGCAAAGTCGATCGCCTTCTCTGCGCTGGGCGACCTGTGGCTGGTCCCGGCAACTGGCGGCAAACCCCAGAATCTGACCAACGATGCCTCCTATGACCTCGATCCCACTTGGTCGCCGGATGGCCGCTATCTGGCCTGGTCCACTGACCGTGCCGGCGGCCTGCTGCAGATCTGGATCCGCGACATGCAGAGCGGCCAGATGCGCCAGCTCACGCATATCACAACCCAACCGACGTCCTTGCAGTTCTCGCCGGATGGCAAGCGCATTGCCTTCGTCAATGTCGATACGATGTGGCGCGGCGCGAGCGTCGCGGTGGCCGATGTCGCCACCGGCGATGTGAAGATCATTCACAAGTCGATCTTTGCGCCCGGCACGCCGACCTGGTCGCCGGATGGCAAGCGCATCGCGCTGGCCATGGTGGCGCCGTACAATCGCAAATATCGCGAAGGCACCAATCAGGTGCTGACCATGTCGTCCACCGGTAATGAGGCAGACGATGCGACCGACGATACCTGGTTCGCGCCGCAGCCGAACATGTCGATCGACAGCCGCGGCTGGAACGGTCCGACATGGTCGCCGGATGGCACCCAGATGCTGGGCATCTATGAAGGCCAGCTGGCGATCTGGCCGGTTTCGCCCACATCGGGCGAGCCGCAAGGCCCCGTGCGCCATCTGACGACGGAAGTCGCGTATAATCCCAACTGGGCAAGCGACAATCGTCATGTCCTCTACCAGGCCAATGACAATATCCGCCTGATGGATATCGAGACCGGTGAAGTCAAGACGGTTCCGCTGGATCTCACCTACACAGCCTATGTGCCCAAGACGAGCATGATCGTGCATGTCGGCAAGCTGGTGGATGGTATCTCCAAGACCGCCCGTAACGACATGGACATCGAAATCGTCGGTAACCGGATCAAGAGCGTGGTTCCCCACGTTGCCGGCCGCACCGCCACGATCGAAGCGCCCAACCTGGTCGCCATGCCGGGCCTGATCGAAAATCACAGCCACCGGCAGAGCGATTTCGGCGAACAACAGGGCCGCAACTTCCTGGCCTATGGCATCACCGCGCTGCGCACGCCGGGCGGTCTGCCTTATGAAGCAGTGGAAGACCGCGAGGCCGGCGACGCGGGTGCCCGCATCCAGCCGCGCATCTTCTCCACCGGCCATCTGATGGAATGGAAGCGGACCTATTACAAAATGGGCACCGCGATCTCGTCCAATTCCCATTTGATGCGCGAATTGGAACGGGCGCACATCCTGGGCTTCGACCTCTTCAAGAGCTATGTCCGCATGCCGGACATCCAGCAGAAGATGATCGTGGATTACGCCCATAGCGTCGGCGAACCGGTGACCACGCACGAGATTTATCCCGCCGCATTCGACGGGATGGACAGTGTGGAGCACACCACGGCCACCAGCCGCCGCGGCTACTCGCCCAAAGCCACTTTCAATCATGCCTATGAGGACGTCATTCAGATCGTGGGTCAGAACCACATCAACATGACCCCGATGATCTTCAGCGGTATGCGCGATCTGATCGGGGCGCATCCAGAATTGAAGAATGACCCACGCCTGGCGCTAGACCCGCCCTGGCTCCAGAACCAGATCCGGAACTATGACCAGTTGCTCGGTGGCTTCTTGCCGCGCAAGGATCCTGGCACCCCGAAGATGGTCATGGACCTCTTCAAGGCTGGGGCCACCATCACGGCGGGCACGGACGAGCCGGAAGGCATGTTCCTGCACTCTGAAATGGAAACCTATGCCCGCTATGGCATGTCTCCCTATGACATCCTGCGCACGGCGACCGTCAATACGGCGGCAATGCTGAACCTGGATGCCGGCAGCATCGAGGCCGGCAAACTGGCCGATATCGTGCTGGTGCAGGGCAATCCGCTGGAGGACATCCACAACACCTTCAACGTCAAGCATGTGATCCTCAACGGTCGCCACTTCACGATTGAAGATCTGTTGTCGGGCAAGGCAAAGGATGCGCCGCGTTAGCAGGCCGGGCGTCGCGTAAGCAGGCCGGGCGTCGCGTAAAAAGAAACCCACGGGGTAACGCCCGTGGGCTTTTCTTTTGCACAGCAACAGAATTGGACCGCACGATTTGGTGTGCGACCGCGAAGGCGTCAGTTGCTTTTGGGCTTTTCGCGATACATGCGCGGCGACTGGCCCGTCGCCTTGGTGAAAAAGCGCGAGAAATAGGCCGGATCGTTGAAGCCCAGATAATAAGCGGTCTGGGCAATCGTCATGGTGGAATTGAGCAGCGCGCGCTGCGCCTCCAACAAGATGCGTTGCTGGATCAGTTGATTCGGGAGCATCCCGGTGACCATCAGGCTGGCCTCGCGCAGCCGCGTCTGGGTCGCGCCCAGGGTGACTGCGTATTGGGCCAGGGTCATGTTGTCCCGATAATGTTGTTCAATCAGCTCCCGAAGACGGGTGACCAGGGTTGCGGCGGCCTTGGGATGGGCTGCCTGGATCGCCCGGGAATGTTCCAGCGCCCGGGCGCACTGCACCAGGATGCTGAGAAGGTGGGAATCGGCTGCGGCGGTGTGCGCCACGTCGGAGCCTGCCAGCTCATGCGCCAGCCGGGCGAGGGGCCAGGTCAGCTGTTCGGAAACCAGCGGAACCACCACGGGAGCCGCGAAAAGCATGGCAAAATCGCGCTCCCGCATCACCAGGCTTTGGAGATAGGACGCAGTTATGGTCAGAGCCATGCCGCTGGCATTCATCTCGAACTGGAAATTATGGGCCTCGCCCGCGGGGATGATGACCGCGCAAGGGGCCGCAAACCGGATGATCCCGCTTTGGGTCATGACCGTCCCTCGCCCGTAGGCGATATGGAACATATAGTTCAGATCGTCGTCGATGCTGGCCCAGCAACAGGCGGGGCTTATGAGCCCCATAGGCATCAGGGGCAGATGGCGCTCGACAATGACCGGCTGGGCATTCGAGTACATGTTTCGGGACTCCAAGCCCTACATTAACGCCACAAAAGTCCAACTTTATCCATATTTTGTCCATCGTCAAAAGCTCGTTTTCTGACCTAAACCTATAGCCAGATAATAAAAACGCGCGTGTTGCATATTACACGCGCAACTGTGGACCTAAACGGCAACAGGTATCGCAGGGGGAACACTGAATGGTTTGTGCGCCACAGCAATTGCAACGATTCCGCTTCGCGGTCTCCGGCGAAGGGCTGACTTTTCAGCAGGTTGCTGCACGTTCTGCCATCTTAAACACTTTGGAACTGAAATCGTATCTGTTTGTGATCCGCTGAGCGCAGCGGCCTGTGTTAACGCTTACTAACTATCGGGGAACACCATGAATTTCACCACGTCTTTCGCGCCGAAGATCTCTTCCCGGCTGCTCTTGTCCAGCGCTGCTTTGCCGATGCTTCTGGCATCGTCCGCGGCCTTCGCGCAGAGCGCCCCGGCAGCCCCGCCCGCAGGCGAAACGGTTGTCGTTACGGGTTCGCTGATTGCGCGCCCCGACTACAACACCGCCACGCCCACCGTGTCGGTCACCTCCGACACCCTCAAGCAGAGCGGCCAGATTGCCCTGGAAGCGGGCCTGAAGGACTTGCCGCAATTCTCGGTGTCCACTGGCGGTTCGGGCTCCTTCATCGGCGGCAGCGGCCAGAGGAACCTCAGCCTTCGCGGCCTTGGCCCGCAGCGCAACCTGGTTCTCCTGGACGGCCGTCGCCTTCTGCCGTCCAACTCCGACGGCACGGTCGATATCAACCAGTTGCCGGCGGGTATTGTCGGCAATGTCGAAATTATCACCGGCGGCGCGTCGGCCGTTTATGGTTCGGACGCCGTATCGGGCGTCGTGAACTTCAAGACCAAGCGTCCGGTCGATGGCCTGGAAGTCGCAGCGACCTACGGCACCACAGAAGCCTTCGGCGGCAGCCAGTACGACGTCAACGCTATCGGTGGCCTCAATACGTCCGACGGCAAGGGCAATATCACATTTGCGGTGGAATATACCCGCGTCTCGCATGTGAACTGGGGCGCCATTCCCTTCTATCTGCAGGGCCATGCCGGCGTGACGCCGTTGGTGCAGGGCCAGTATGTCGGCGGCACCAATGCCCCTAGCCAGGCGGCCATCAATACCTATTTTGCGCAATTCGGCGCCCCTGCCGGCTCGGTTTCCCGTACCGCGTCTGCAGGCTTCGGCTTCAATCCGAATGGCAGCTTGTTCAATGTCGGGCCGAACAGCAACAATACGGTCTACAACTACCAGCCGATCACAGACTCGCAGAGCCGTCCGCTAAACGACTTCTTGGCGGGTTCCGAGCGTAATCGCAGCTATTATTTCCGCGGTACGCAAAATCCTCTGGAACGCTGGTCCAGCTTCGTGAAGGGTGACTGGGCGCTGACCAACGACATCCATTTCTACGGCCAGGCGCTCTACACCAACTATAATTCGATCGTGCAGAGCGACGCGACGGTAACCAGCGCCACGCAGATTCCGACCGTTCCCCTGAGCAATCCTTTCCTGGCCAGTCTTTTGAATGCAAATCCCGGCGTTGCCGCGTTGCTGGCTTCGCGTACTCCGACCACGACGATCGTTAATGGCGTCCCCGTTACCACTGGTGGTCCGCTCGCCCCTATCCAAATTAACAAGCGTTTCCTGGGTCTAGGCGGCTATCGGACCGCCACCAATGCCAACAATGTCTATCAGTTCATCGCCGGCCTGAATGGCGTGCTGGGCGAATCGATGACCTGGGATGTCTATGCCAGCCATGGCCAGACCTTGAACAGCTACTCCAGCACGGGAGCGGTCCGTTTCAGCACCGTGCAGCAACTGCTCAACGCGCCGGACGGCGGCGCCAGCCTTTGCGCCGGCGGCTTCAATCCTTTCGGCAACAACCAGTCTTCGGCAGCTTGCACGGCCTTCGCGGCGCCGGAATTTGTCAATCGCACGGCTCTCACACAGGATATTTTGAACGCCGACATCCAGGGCACGGCGTTTGCGCTGCCCGCCGGCGATGTGAAGTTCGCCGTGGGCGCGGACTACCGCAACATCTCCTTCAATTTCAAGCCGGACGCGGCGGTGCAGACCGGCGACCCCTTCACCTTCAATCCGCAGGCGCCCACCTCCGGTTCGTCGGCCGTACGTGAAGTGTTCGGCGAAGCGCTGATCCCGATCATCAAGGATGTGCCCTTCTTCCAGAGCGTGAATTTGGACATTGCCGCCCGTTATTCCGACTATGTCCTGTCGGGCGGTACCAACACCTACAAGGGTGACATCGACTGGGCGGTGATGGACGGCTTCCGCCTGCGCGGCGGTTATGAACGCGCCGTCCGCGCCCCGTCGGTGAACGAACTGTTCTCGGGCAACTCGACCTATTATGCCAACCGCACGGTTCAGGCGGGCGGTGCCGGCGATCCTTGCGACGTGCGTCTGCGGGGTACCAATGCGGCACTGCTAGCACTGTGCCAGGCGACAGGCCTGCCGGCGGCAATCGCGCCGACATACCAGACCAACGACAACCAGGTGCCGGCAATTGTGTCGGGCAGCACCACCTTGCGTCCGGAAAAGGCCGATACCTTCACCGGCGGCATGGTCTACCAGCCGGAAATCGACAGCCCCTGGTTCCAGAATGCGTCGATTTCGGTGGACTATTACAACATTCGGGTGCGGGACGCGATCTCGCAGCTCGACTTCAACACCTTGGTCAACAAGTGCTACAATCTCGATGGATCCAATCCGAGCTACTCGGTCGCTAACTTCTATTGCGGATTCATCGGCCGCAGTTCGAGCAACGGCCAGATGGTCAATGTGCTCACGCCTTTCGCCAACACCGGTGGTTACAAGACTTCGGGTATCGATCTGGAAGCAAACTGGCTGACGGATATTGGCGAAGCCACCGGCTTGGGTTCGGGTGCCGGCACTTTGAGCTGGGATATCGTCGGTAACTATCTCAACAGCTTCAAGCAGCAGATTCTGCCTGGCTCGCCCTTTGTGGAACTGGGTCAAACCAACGTCGGTGGTAGCCTCTCCTCCACCGCCACGCTTGGGCCATTCCCGAAATATCAGACCAACACGCGGGTCACCTATCACAACTTTGGCGCGGATATCAGCATGCGCTGGCGCATGATCGGCGGTATGAAGGATCAGTCCTACTCCACCAATCGTCTAACCACGGTTCCTGGCCAGGGCGTCGCCAATTACTTCGACGCTACGCTGGGCTTCGGTCTGCCGGATACCCAGACCCACTTCTCGCTGGTGATCAACAATCTGTTTGATCGCACCCCCAGTCAGACCGGTTCCTTCCCGGGCAGCACCAACGCCAGTCTGTACACAGTGCTCGGTCGTACCTACCTGCTCACGGTCGATCAGAAGTTCTGAAGTCTGAAGTCACTATGACCGAAGGGAGATTGCCGTCACGGCAATCTCCCTTCGTGTCTACCCCTCCGCGACAAAAGCTTAGGGAGACGGCATGGCCGACAAGGCAAACCCGGCAGCATTGGGACTGGTCGGCTTCGGTCTCACCACCATCCTGCTCAGCGCGGTCAATGCGGGGCTTCTTCCCGCCCATGGTGAAGCGGTGGTTTTGCCTCTGGCATTGGGCTTTGGCGGCACGGCGCAAGTGATCGCCGGCATCATGGAATTCCAAACCGGCAACACCTTTGGCACCACGGCTTTCATTAGCTATGGCGCATTCTGGTGGTGGTTCGCCTCATTGGTTTTCCTGGGCGGCAACAAGCTGCTTGACCTGTCGGGCGCTGACGGCGCCATCGGTTTCACACTTGTGTTATGGGGCGTGTTTACCTTGGGCCTATGGGTCGCCACATTTTATCTGACCCGGTTGCTGTTTTGTATTTTCCTGACTTTGTGGATCGCGTTCTTCCTGTTGGGCTTTGGCGCCATGCTTGGCAATCCGATGCTGCATCAACTGGGCGGCTGGGTTGGTCTTCTGTGCGGTGCCATGGCCATGTATGGCAGCTTTGCTATCGTGACCAACACCACCGTCGGCCGTGAGATCATTCCTGTCGGTTCCCGGAAATAATTGGTTCGAGTTGTAAGCTGCCATGACTGATCAAACTGTGCCTGTATCAGGGGATTGGAAGAAGCGCGGCTATGTAAGCGCTTCGGAGTACGCGA
>JBEPVO010000064.1:0-15490 GCA_041690975.1 Alphaproteobacteria bacterium | reverse complement strand
AAGGGCGGCGGCGTGCCGTGCCTGATCGCGGTGCACCAGGATGCCTCGGGCAATGCCCAGGATCTCGGCCTCTCTTACGCTTCCGCCATCGGCGGTGGCCGCGCCGGCATCATCGAGACAAATTTCCGCGAGGAATGCGAAACCGATCTGTTCGGCGAGCAGGTGGTTCTGTGCGGCGGGTTGGTCGAACTGATCCGCGCCGGTTTCGAAACCCTGGTCGAAGCGGGCTATGCCCCCGAGATGGCCTATTTCGAATGCCTGCATGAAGTGAAACTGATCGTCGATCTGATCTATGAAGGCGGCATCGCCAACATGAACTACTCCATCTCCAACACGGCGGAGTATGGAGAGTATGTCACCGGTCCGCGCATCATCACGTCGGAAACCAAGGCCGAGATGAAGCGGGTGCTGGACGACATCCAGGCCGGCAAATTCGCCCGCGACTGGGTGCTGGAGAACAAGGCCGGCCAGACGTCGTTCAAGGCCATCCGCGCCCGCGGCGAAGCGCACGCCATCGAAGATGTGGGCAAGAAGCTGCGCGCCATGATGCCCTGGATCGCAAAGAACAAACTGGTCGACACAGCCAAAAATTGATCGCACCGCGATCGGGGAAAAACTAAACGTCTTGGGGGGCAGGATGGTCAGGTTCGGTGCTTCGGTATTCGGTTTGACCGTCCTCTCCGGGGGCCTGTTCGGGGCTCTTCCCGCGCTGGGTGATCCGGCGACGGCGATCAAGCTGCGGGATCAGGCGCTAGCCGACCCCACCGCCTATGAGATTCTGGAATCTCTGACATCCGAAATCGGGCCGCGCCCGGCGGGATCGCCCGCTGCGATGCGCGCCCGCGACTGGGCCGTGGCGAAGATGAAATCGCTGGGGTTCACCAATATCCATGTCGAGCCTTTCGCCAAGCGCGCCTGGCTGCGCGATGCGGAAAGCGCGGATGTGATTGCGCCGGTGCCGCAGAAGTTGGCGATCCTGGGTCTGGGCGGTTCGGTTTCGACCGCACCGGGCGGCATCACTGCCGAAGTGGTGGTCCTGAAAAGCCTGGCCGAGCTGAAGACCGCTCCGGCCAATGCCTTCACCGGCAAGATCGTGCTGGTGAACCAGCCCATGACCCGCACCCAGGATGAGTCCGGCTATTCCTCGGCCGTGGCGGCGCGCGGGGCCGCGTCGGAAGCGTCGCGCCGTGGCGCCATCGCCTATCTCACCCGTTCCATTTCCACCAGCACGGCGCGGGCGCCGCACACGGGCGGCTTCAGCTATGCCGCCGATGTGCCGAAAATTCCGGCAGGTGCGCTGGGCGTGCCCGATGCCGATATGATCGAGCATCTGGCCGCGCAGGGTCCTGTGCGCATCCATCTTTCATTGCAGTCGCATGTGGTCGATGCCACGGCCTGGACGATTTCGGGCGATGTGACGGGCAGCAAGACGCCAGACCAGATTGTGGTGGTGGGCGGCCATATCGACAGCTGGGATCCGGGCACGGGCGCGATCGACGATGGCGCAGGCGTGGCGATCAGCGCGGCTGCCGCGCATCTGATCAATCAATTGCCACGCCATCCCGCCCGCACCATCCGCGTGGTGTTCTGGGGTTCGGAGGAAACCGGTGGTTCAGGCACCGCCTATCTGGAGGCGCACAAATCCGAACTCGACAAGATCGTGCTGGCGGGCGAGAGCGATCTTGGCAGTGATAATATCTATCTGCTGGAGATGCCGCAGGGTGCGGTGGACAATCCGCATTTGACTTCGCTGACATCCATTCTTGCGCCACTCAAGATCATGGTGGCGAAAACCCCGGCACTCGATGGCGGCGCCGATGTTGAAGCGATCCGGCGTGCGGGCGTTCCGGTTCTTGCCCTGCATCAGGATGCCAACCGCTATTTCGACTATCACCACTCCGCTGACGACACGCTTGCGATCGTCGATCCGATACAGCTGCGCCAGAATGTGGCGGCATGGGCGGCGGTCCTACACATGATCGCCGACAGCGACGTGGATTTCCGCGCCACCAAGTAACGGCGTACGCGAAACCCGATTGTCACAATAACTTCACAGAATGTTGGGTTTTTCTGGAACCCGGTTAACCGGCGAAAAACCACCACCCTCTAGCGTTCCGGTGTGCAAACAAAACGCCGTATCGTGAGCGACAGCAAGACAGACAGTATCGCAGCCGGTCCGCAGACGGCGGGCGCACTCGCCATTCCGGCCGAAGCGCTGCCGCATGCCATGACCTGTGGCGAAGTCTTCACCTGGCTGCTGGCGAATCCCACCGTGCCCGCCGTCGCCATCGTGGACGAGCGTGGCTTCGTCGCGGGCCTGGTCAACCGGCTGATCTTCCTGGCCCGTTATGCGAAGCAATATGCGCCTGAGCTTTACAGCCGCAAACCCATTCTCAGGCTCGCCAATCCGTCGCCGCTCAGTGTGGACGAACACGTCCAGTTCAGCGATCTGGGCGCTACCCTGCTGGTGGAAAATCCCGGCGCCCTGATCGAATGCTTTGTGGTCACGTCGCGGTGCCGCTATCACGGCATCGTCACGGGCGAGGCGCTGCTTCGTTGTAAGGTGGCGCTGCTGCAGGCGCGCGAAGAGGAATTGAGCCGGGCGCTGGATGCCGCCAATGACGCCAGCCGCGCCAAGAGCAACTTTCTGGCTTTGATGAGCCACGAACTGCGCACACCGCTGAACGCCATTATCGGTTTTTCCGAAGTGCTGGGCGGGGAAATGTTCGGGCCGCTGGGCAGCGAGCGCTACCGCGATTACGCCCATGACATTCATGGCGCTGGGCGGCATCTGCTGGCGCTGATCAACGACATTCTTGACCTGTCAAAGGCGGAAGCCGGGAAATTCGATCTTCATTCCGAACAGGTTTCGGCAGGCGAGCTGATCGGCGAATGCCTGAAGCTGATGCGAGGCCGCGCCCTGGAAGCCAAGCTCAGCCTGGCACAGAGCGGTGGTCCGGTCCCCCGCCTTTTTGTCGACCGGCTGAGGCTGAAGCAGATTCTGCTGAATCTACTTTCCAACGCGATCAAATTCACGCCGGCCGGCGGCGCCATCCGCATCCATGCCGAGCATGACAATTTGGGCCGGATCGTCATGTCGGTGTCGGACACCGGCATCGGCATCGCGCCGGATATGATCCAGGTGGCGCTGGAGCCGTTCCGCCAGATCGCATCCCCTTTTTCGCGCAATGCCGAAGGCACGGGGCTGGGGCTGTCGCTGGTCAAGGCGCTGATGGAAAGTCATGGCGGCACCCTGGAACTCGATAGTGCGATCGACATGGGCACTACGGCAAGGCTGGTTTTCCCGGCCTCGCGTGTAATCCAGCACGCCTTGCTCGCGGCCGTCTGATCCCTTTCGCATGCGCGCTGGTAAACAGCGGTTTGCCATGACGTCCGTGCCGCCGCATTGACGCCTTCTTTCCCGCAAATTCCGGTCGGATTTACTGCCCAAGCTGACGCGGAATGCGGCTTGCTTCGGGTTCTCCGGCGGGCGTGGGTGGAAAGGATCAATCACATGATCAGGAATCTTGGCAGCCTGGCATTGGTGTCTGTTATGGCATGCGGGCTTATTCTCTCCGGTTGCGGCACCACGCCGGGCGACCGCGGCCTCTCCGGCGGTCTTCTAGGCGCGGGCACCGGCGCGGCCATCGGGGCGATGGCGGGCTCGGCGGGAACAGGCGCCTTGATCGGCGGCCTGGGCGGCGCGGCGATCGGCATGCTGACCACTTCGGATACGCTCAATCTCGGCAAACCGGCCTGGCGGCAATCCTCCGGCCATCGCGCACGTTCCAGCAAGGTGGCGCGCAATGACGAGAGCTGCACGGTGCGCGATACGCCCACCAGGCGCATCACCACCTGCACCCGGGAAAAATAACGCCAGAGACGGAGTGGCGGGTATCTTTGCCGCCGGGCGCGGGGCCCCGCGACAGTGCAGAATTTTTTACGGCAGCACTTCGCCCCGGGTTTCCTGGGCGAAGGGAATGATCAACAGTCCCAGCAGGAAGGGGATCGCCGTCAAGGCGACGGCATATCCCAGCGATCCGGACCACTGGACGAGTGCGGCAATGGCGAAATTCGCGCCCGCGCCCAGAAACCGTCCAAACGAGGTGCAGAAGGCGAACGCCGTCGCCCGCATCTGCGTATTGTACTGCTCCGGTAGCCACAGGCTGAAGATGGCAAAATTGCCGCCCGCCAGACCCAGAAAGAACAGCACGGCGATGAATGGCACCAAACCCTCCTTCAGATTGAAGGCCCATCCGAAGGCCAGAAGGATGGCGGCGGCCATGCCGATGAAATACGCCGCCAGCGTCGGTTTGCGTCCGAATTTCTCCGCTAGAAGCGGCGCCAGCAGACATCCCAGAATGGTGCCGATGGAAAGTATCGCCGTGCCCAGAGAGGCAATCCGGATACCTTGGATGGCGGTGAAGCCCGCATTCTTGGCCAGGGTCAGGAGCGCCGTGGGCTCGTACACTGTTCCCGCCCACAACCCGATGATCGCGACCGATACCAGCGCGCTGTTCACGATCGTGCGCCGCAGATAGGGCCCGGAAAATATCGTGCGCAGCGGATGGCTGCGCGGCCCGGCATGACCACGCTCCCAGCGCGGCGGCTCCTTGACGCGAAACAGAGTGAAAAACGCAACCAGGATCGGCGCGACACCGCACAGGAACATGGCGCGCCAGCCGAATGTTGCGCCTATTGTGAAGTTCAGCGCCGCTGCCAGGAAGAAACCGGCGTAATATCCCGTCTGCAGATAGCCCGCGCCCATCTTGCGGCGGTCTTCGGGCCACGCTTCGGCGACATAGGTGCCGGCCATCGCCCATTCGCCGCCGATGCCGATCCCCGCCAGGAAGCGGAACAGTCCCAGCTCCCACACATTCTGTGCGAACGCGGCAGCGCCCGTGAAAACCGAAAAGATCAGGATGGTCACCGCCAGACAGCGGGCGCGGCCGAAGCGGTCGGCCAGCGGACCCCAGATGAACGACAGGCCCCATCCCACCAAGAATAGCGCGAACAAGATCGAACCGGCAAAGGCGATATCGGCGGGACTGTTGGCGAAACCCGATTTGGGCAACAATTCCTTCATCGCCGGACTGAGCACCAAGGCATAGATCACTGAATCCATGCCATCCAGGGTCCAGCCAAACCAGGCGGCCCAGAACCCCAGAATCTGTTGGCGATTGAGCGGTGTCGCGGTGGATGCCGCCATGATCCCGTCCCCCATCCTACCCGATCATGCTAGGGTAACGGGCACGCAGGCTCGCAGCAATGTGCCTGCCGATAGACTTTGCTGGGGCAGCGCATGAAAGACGTCACGCATCGTCCTGTCTTGCCCGGGCCGGACCGGCGAGCGGTCCTGGAAATGGGTGCGGCCGCAACGGCAGGCCTCACCGCCTTGTCCGGCGCCGCCGGTGCGGCGACGGGCGCTTCCCAGATCGTCCGGATGGATGCGTTCAGTCTTGGCCGCGCCATCGCGGCACGCAAATTGTCCTGCGTCGAAGTGATGAACGCCTATCTCGATCACATCGCGGCGCTCAATCCGAAGGTGAACGCGATCGTCGCGCTGCAGGACCGCGATGCGCTTCTGGTTCAGGCACGCGAGCGCGATGCCCAGGCGGCGCGCGGCGAGATCATGGGTCCGCTGCACGGATTTCCGCACGCCCCCAAGGATCTTCAATCCGTGAAGGGTATCCGCTCCACGTCGGGATCGCCGATCCTGAAGGACTTCGTTCCGGCGCGCGATTCCCTGATGGTGGAACGCCTGCGCGGCGCGGGCGCCATCTTCATCGGTAAAACCAACACGCCGGAATTCGGGCTGGGTTCGCATACCTACAATCAAGTCTATGGCGCGACCCGCAACGCCTATGACCAAAGCAAATCAGCAGGCGGCAGCAGTGGCGGCGCGGCGGTGTCGTTGGCGCTGCGCATGCTGCCCCTCGCCGACGGCAGCGATTATGGCGGCAGCCTGCGCAATCCGGCCGGATGGAACAATGTGTTCGGCTTCCGCACCAGCTTCGGCGTTGTGCCGGTGGCGGGCGACGAAGTCTGGTTGCCGTCCATGGGTGTCACCGGCCCGTTGGCGCGCAGCGTTTCGGATCTCGCCCTGCTGCTGTCGGTGCAGGCCGGGGCCGATCCCCGCGCGCCGCTGTCGGTGGCCGGCGAAGGCCGCCGTTTCCTCGCGCCGCTCGCTTCGAACGTCAAAGGCAAACGGATCGCTTGGCTGGGCGATCTCAATGGCGCTGTGCCGTATGAACCCGGCGTGCTCGATGTTTGCCGCGGCGCGCTCAAAACGTTTGAATCATTGGGTTGCGTGGTGGAAACCGCCGTGCCCGATGCGGCGCCCGAACCGGCCTGGCAAGCTTTCGTGCGGCTGCGCCAATGGCAGCAGGGCGGCGCGATCGCGGCCTATTACGCCGATCCCGCCAAGCGCATACTGCTCAAGCCGGAAGCGATTTGGGAAATCGAAGGCGGGATGAAGCTTTCCGCGTTCGATGTCAGCGCCGCTTCGGTGGTGCGCAGCGCCTGGAGTGCATCGGTGCGCCGCCTGTTCGAGCGCTATGATTATCTGCTGATGCCCACCGCCCAGGTCTTTCCCTTCGATGTCGGCGAAACCTGGCCGCATGCGATCGCCGGGCAGACGATGCAATCCTATCACGAATGGATGAAGGCGGTCTGTTTGATCACGTTGTCAGGCTGTCCGTCGCTGGCGGTGCCCGCAGGCTTCGGCGCCGGCGGCCTGCCCATGGGCCTGCAGATTATCGCGCCGGTGCATCAGGAGATGGATTGCCTGAAGCTGGGCTTTGCCTACGAGACGGCGATGGACCGGACGGTGCAGCGCCTGCCGCCACTTCTCACTCACGCCTGACGGCCTCAGCGGTTCAGCAGCGGAATATCCTTGCCGGTCGGCGTGGGGCTCGGTGACAGCGACAGCACATAGGCGATGAGATCGGCGGCGTCCTTGTCGGGAAGAACCTTCTCCGTATAGGCGGGCATCTGCGCCTGGGGACGGCGCAATTGCCGCAGGATCTGGTTCGGGGTCAGCCCGGCATGCGCCAGTTTGGGCCCGACAAAGCTTGTGCTGGCGCCCGTCGTGCCATGGCAGGTGTAGCAGGAATCGCGCATGTAGATTTCCTTGCCGCGTGCAGCATTGCCGGACGCGATGCCTTGCGCAAAAGCCGGCGCAGCGAGCGCGGCCAGAACGGTCACGGCAAGAATAAATTTCTTCATCATGCTCACCGGCCCTGGCAGACGACGTCGATCAGCGCGGGCTCGCCGCGCTTGACCACATCGACCGCACGCTTGATGGCAGCCGCCAGATCCTTGGGATCGGTGACCGGTCCTTGACCATAAACGCCCATGCTTTGCGCCATCTTCCCGAAATCGATGTAGGGATCGCGGATGGTGGTGCCGATATGGGTCCGGTCGATGCCGCGCTGCATGCGATTGGCCACCTGCTGCAACAGCATGATCTCCTGATGCCAGGCGCGGTTGTTGTGCATGATGTAAAGGATCGGAATTTTTTCATGCGCCGCGGTCCACAGCGAGCTGGGACAGCACATCATGTCGCCATCACCCTGGATCGAAACCGTCAGGCGGCCGTGCTTTTTGTTGGCCAGGGCCGCGCCCAGAGTCGCGGGCGCGGTGTAGCCGATGCCATAAGCGCCAGCATCGCCGATATAACGATGATGCTTGTCGGCATGCCACAATTTTTGTGGCCAGGCATTCTGGAACAGGCTGCCGGACGCGAGCGTCCAGTCTTCATCCTTGATGATGTTGTAAAGCTCCATCACCAGCCGGGCCGTGGTGATCGGTTGGGAATCCCAACCTTCGGCGGCCAGCGCGCGTTGATCGGTCAGCGCGTCCTGGTGGGCCTCGCCCAACTTCTTGCCACGCAGATCGAAATTCGAACGTCGGTTCTTGTCGATCAAAGACCGGCACGCCGCGATCAGGGACGGCAAGCTGGCTTCGGCATCGCCCTGCAGGGACAGATCGACATCGGGATAGCGCTCGAAATCCTGGAAATTGGAATGAAAGTTCAGATCGACCGCCGTCAGGCTGATGCGCTTGGCGCCCGGCTTCAGGATGCTCTGCGTGCTGGTTTCGGTGTGCGGCACGAAAGAATGGGTGGCGCCCCAGAAGTCGGTCATCTCCATGCCCAGCACGACGTCAGCCTGGGAAATCACGGCACGGTTGCGGCTGGTCTGGTTCAAGGGATGACGCCAGGGGAAATTCATCCGCCCGGAGGCATCGACCACCGGCGCCTGCAAAAGCTCGGCAAGCTCGATCAGCGACTGCATGCCTGCGGGCGTACGGGCCAGGCGGTCGCAGACCAGCACCGGCGCTTCTGCTTCCACCAGCATCTTGGCGGTCTCGCGCAGCGCGCCGTCTTCGGCCTGGGGCGGCGAAATCTTCGGCACATGCGGGATGACGGGACGGGGTTGTTCCTCGACCGGGTTTTCCTGCAGGTCGATGGAAGTGACCAGCAGCACCGGGCCGTAAGGCGGGGTCATGGCGTATTTCCATGCCCGGGTGGCGGATTCCGCCCAATGCTGGAGTGATCCTGGCCGGTCGTCCCATTTGATGAAATCGCGCACGATGGCCGCGCCGTCCTGCACCGAATGGACAAACTGCACCATCGTTTTGCGGGTGCGCAGATCGGGCGCGGTGGGCGTGATCAGGAACATCGGCACGCGGTCGGCATAGGCGTTGTAGATCGCCATCGAGCCATGCTGCAGCCCGACCGTGTCGTGCATCATCGCGGCCATCGGCTTGCCTTCGATCTTGGCATAGCCGTGGCACATCGCGACCGAGACTTCTTCGTGCATGCAGGACAGAAAATCGATCTCGGGATCGGTCAGCATGCCGTAATTGATGATCGATTCATGCAGGCCGCGAAAACTCGAGCCGACAAAGGCGGCGGTATGTTCGATGCCCAGCCCGCGCATCACATCGACCATGAAGTCGGCGCCGCAGCTGGATTGTGTTGTTTCCTGAATGTCGGGCGGGGTACCGCGTTCGGCTTCGCGATTGGGTGTTACCGGGATACTGGGCGCGCGCGCCGGTGCCGTGTCTTGTGCTTTTGCCGCGATAGGTGCGGCAAGCGGCGCGGTCAGGGCGCCTGCGCCGGCAAGGGTGGCGCGCTTAAGAAAGGCACGGCGCCCCACCATGCGTTCATCGTCGCGCTTTGCCATACGACACCCGCCCGAATTCCCCGGCGCCATTGTTCAGGAAGGTGGCAAACGGGTCAATGCGTGTGCAACTAGGTGGGGTTCTCCAGACTGAACAGCGCCGCGTCGTCGTCGTAGGAGAACAATTCCCCGAACCGCGCCCAGGACACCACCGTCTTCAACGAATCCTCCGCTGCGTCCTCGGCCATATGATCTTCCAGCTCGTCCAGGAAGCGGCTCTTGGGCGCGGAATGGCTGGCGCGTTCGTCCAGGATACGGCGTATATGGCCGGCCAGCGGCACATGGTTCATCAAGGCACGAGAGAAGATTTCCTTGCGCTCATTGAGATCGGCGTCGGAAAAGCGCCGCCCCATATGGGTCAGCCGAATGTCGCCACCTTCGATCTCGGCCAGGCGCAGAAGCTGCATCGCTTCGGCGACGGGAAACAGTTCGTCGACTTCCAGCTCCTGTTCATACGCCACGTCGGGAAGGTCGGCCTTGCCGTCAGGCGCCGCCGCCAGCGCCTCGATCAAGCCCGCGATCTGGTTGGGGGAGACATGCACCAGCGGCATCTCGATGCCCGCATTGGCGCGCGCCTGCTGTTCGCGCAACCGTTCGACCCGCCGCGCCGTCATCTCGACATAGATCTGATCGACATAATGTTCGAACTGGGGCGAGGTGCGGTCGCGCGGCTGGGGCAGGTCGATCTTGATTTCCGAACTGACGCGACCCGGATTGGACGAGAACAGCAATACGCGGTCGCACATCAGCACCGCTTCCTCGATATTGTGCGTCACCAGGATGATGCCTTTGATCGGCAGTTTGCCGTTGCCCCACAGCTCGATCAGATCGGTGCGCAGATTTTCCGCCGTCAGCACATCCAGCGCGCTGAAGGGTTCATCCATCAGAAGAATATTGGGATGCACCACCACGGCGCGAGCGAACCCGACGCGCTGGCGCATGCCGCCGGACAATTCGCGCGGATAGGCGCTTTCATAACCGTCAAGACCGATCAGATCGATGGCGGCCAGGGCGCGTTCGCGCATCTCGCGCGCCGGCAGGTTCAACGCTTCCAGCCCCAGCTGCACATTCTCCAGCACCGTCATCCAGGGAAACAGGGCAAAGCCCTGGAACACCATCGACACACCCTGGGTGGGTCCGACGATGGGTGCGCCCATATAGGACAGGCTTCCGCCCTGGGGGCGCGACAGGCCCGCGATCAGGCGCAGCAACGTGGATTTGCCGGAACCGGAACGGCCCAGCAGGCCGACGATCTCACCCTGCCGCAGGCTGAGATTGACGTCATCCAGGACCAGTAGCTCTTCGCCCTGGCTGCGCGGAAATGAGCGGCGGACATGAGAAACTTCCAGAAGATTTGTGTTTGCCATATCGCCCTCACGTCATCCTGAATTTGCGTTCGGCGTACCAGTAAAGCGGCCGCCACAGGATACGGTTCACCACCACGACAAAAAAGCTCATCACCGCGGTGCCCAGCACCACCTTGCGGAAATCCCCCATCGACACCGCGTCGGCGATATAGGCGCCCAGACCATGGGCCCGCAATGTGCGCGTGCCCCAGCTGGCCACTTCCGCCACGATGGACGCATTCCAGGCGCCGCCCGAAGCGGTGATGGCGCCGGTGACGTAATAGGGAAACACGGCAGGCAAGGCGACCCGCTTCCACCACAGCCAGCCGCGCACGCCGAAATTGTCGGCGGCGTCGCGCAGTTCCTGCGGCATGGTGCTGGCGCCGGCGATCACGTTGAACAGGATGTACCACTGGGTGCCCAGCACCATCAGCGGCGACAGCCAGATGTCCGGATTGGCGTCCCAGAAAACGATCAGCGATACCGCCAGCGGGAACAGGATATTGGCGGGAAAGGCGGCCAGGAACTGCGCCACCGGCTGCACCATCTGGGTCAGGCGGGGGCGCAGACCGACATAGACACCGATTGGCGTCCAGATCGCGCTGGCAATGGCGATCAACACCAGAACGCGCAGCATGGTCAGAACCCCAAGCCCCAGCGCCGTGCCCAGGTCGCCCCAGGTCAGGTTCAGATGTGCGAATTCATAAATGCGGTACGCGCCATAGGTCCCCACCAGCGCCAGCAGGCCGTACCACAGGAAGTCCGCGACGCGGCTGTCCACTTCGCGTACCGCGGCGCGCATACCGAAATGCGGCGGATGCCAGCGATAGCTCCAGCGCATCATCTGGTCGAATGGTGCCGTGATCAGATCCAGCAACTTGGAACGGCGATAAACGTTCAGCGCCCAGGATTGCGGCTGTTCCTCGGACTGTTCGTTGCCGACGCGGAAGCGGTCGGCCCAGGCGACCAGCGGGCGGAACAGCAACTGGTCATAGATCAGGATCACCACCAGCATGGCAAAGATCGCTTCGAAGATGGCGGGCAGGTCCTTCTGGGCGATAGCGACGGCAATCCAGCTACCGATGCCGGGCAAGGCGATATTGGTTTTGCCCACGCTGATCGCCTCGGACAAGGTGACGAAGAACCATCCGCCGGACATGCTCATCATCATGTTCCAGATCAGCGGCGGGGTGGCGAAGGGCGCCTCGATGCGCCAGAAGCGCGCCCAGGCATTCAGGCCGAACATGCGGCCCGCTTCTTCCAGTTCCGGCGGCACGGTGCGCAGGGACTGATAGAAGCTGAAGGCCATATTCCAGGCCTGCCCGCAGAAGATGGTGAAGACACAGGCCAACTCCGCGCCGAAGACGCGCCCCGGCGATAGCGACAAAAACCACACGATGGTGACCGACAGGAAAGACAGGATCGGCACCGACTGTAGAATATCCAGCAGCGGCACTAGCAAGGTGCCGGCACGCGGATTCTTCGCTGCCCAGGTGGCATAGGTGAATGTGAAGACCAGCGACACGCCCATTGCGATTAGCATGCGCAACCCCGTGCGCAGGGCGTAGCCGGGCAAGTCCCAGGGATTGAGGTGCAAATCGTGGCCCATGATGGAACTCAGCGGATGCACCAGAAAGCGGCTGACATCGGCGAAGGCGATGATGAAGCCAAGCACAAGAATCGCCGCCAGCAGATCCCAGCGGCTGGGCAGCAGGCGGCGTGCTTCGATCGAAACGGGCGGCAGGATTTTCATGTCCGGCAAGCCTTGATCAATGGTGTTGGGTCGACAACAAGCACTTCACGCAGGGTCGTGAAAGCCTTGTGACATTCGCAGGCGTTCTATTGTCGCGCCGGCGCGACAAGTCAATGCGCCAACTTAATGCGCCAAATTAATGAGGCAGGCGCTGATCCATCCATGCCGCCGTGGCGGCTGGTGTTTGCTTGTCCTGGTCGCGGTCCACCCTGAGGTTGGCCTGCTGCATCAGGGTTAAGGAAATGCTCCCGATCAAAGGTTTCAGCGCGGCGATGAATTTGGCGTCATGTGCATGCGCCGGCCCCACCAGCAGCATGGCATCATAGGGTGGCAGCGCAGCCCTTGGGTCTTCGAGAATGACAAGGCCATAACGGGCGATGCGGCCGTCACTGGAAAAAGCCGAGACCACATCGGCATCGCCGCTGGTGACGGCGCGATAGAGAAAATCGGGCTGGTATTGCCGCCGCTTCAGCGCGTCCAGGCCATAGGCCGTAGCCACGGCGCGCCACTCCGGGCGGGAAAATATCTCGAAATCCCCGCCGATCAGCAAATCGGGATGTGCCCCCAGATCGGCCAGGCTCTTGATGTGGAGCGCCTGGGCCCGATCGGCCCGCATGGCGAATATGTAAGCATTCTCGAACCCCAGCGATCCCAGCGACACGATCGCGTGATCTTTTTTCAACGCAGCGGCGAGCTGGTCCAGCATCGCCTGGCGCCCCGGCATGTCGGTGCGATGCAGAATGTTGCCCCACAGGGTACCGGAATAATCGACATAGGCATCGATGTCGCCCGCACCCAGCGCCCGAAACGCGATGGTCGAACCAAGGTCGCTTTTTTCGCTGACCGAAAAACCCGATTGCCGAAGGCGCGACGCCATCAATTGCGAAAGAATATATTGCTCGCCGAAATTCTTCGCCCCGATCACCACGCCATGATGCGCGCCGCGCACATGGACAAGTTCTGGCGTTGCCGCGGCGGCGATAACCGCCACCAGTCCGAGCGCCGCTGCGATCAGGCGGCCTCGCGAGCGCAGGGCCAGGCCCGATCCTGCGAGGGCCAGCAATAAATCCAGGGTCAAGGCCAACGCGGCTGCGGCGACGCAGCCGAACAGCACGAACACCCAATTTTCGATCTGCAGGCCCGTGAAGATGTAATTGCCCAGACTGGTCTGGCCGATGGGCGTGGACAAAGTGGTGATGCCGACCACCCAGACTGTGGCGGTGCGGATGCCGGCCAACACCAGCGGCGCGGCCAAAGGCAGCTCGACTTTGAACAGAGATTGGCGCGGCGTCATGCCCACGCCCTTGGCCGCCATCAGGATAGCGGGATCGAGCCCCGCCAGCGCCGTCACCACATTCCGCAAGATGGGCAGCATGGCGTACAGCGTCAGCGCCAGCAGCGCCGGCAAAAAGCCCAAGGCGCGAATGGAAAAACCGAACAGGTCCTGGGTGAGGGCCGAAAGCGCCAGCAGCAGCGGATAGAACAGCGCCAGCAGCGCCAGGCCCGGAATGGTCTGTATGATGCTCACAACCGCCAGCAATGGCGTGCCGAAGCGGCGGCTGCGCGCCGCAAAGACGCCGAGCGGCAGGCTGACCGCCACGCCCAGCAGCAGCGCCGAAACGCTGAGGATGACATGCTGGCCTAAATAATCGGGCAAAAGCGCCCAGGCTTCGCGAACGCTGTCGTTCATGCGCTCAGCGTTTCGGCCAGAGCGCGGGCCCGGCGGCGCGGCGTTTCGATCAGCTGGGCGACAAAATCGTTTGCGGGATGGGCCACCAATTCGCGCGGAGTTCCCACCTGCACCAGATGGCCGTCCCGCATCACTGCGATTCGGTCGGCCATCAACAAGGCTTCCGTCATGTCATGGGTGACCATCAAGGTGGTCAGGCCCAGGCGTCCATGGATATCGCGGACATCGGCGGCCACTGCTTCGCGGGTCACCGGGTCCAGCGCGCCGAATGGTTCGTCCAGCAGCAGCACCGGGGCGCGGGCAGCCAAGGCGCGGGCCAGTGCAACCCGCTGGCGTTGTCCTCCGGACAGTTCCGCCGGCAGCCGGTGGCCAAAGGCGCCTTCCTCCAGCCGGACCATGACCAAAAGCTCATGCACCCGCGCCTCGACCCAGGCATCGTCCCGGCCCAGCAAGCGCGGGGTTACGCCGATATTCTCGGCCACCGTCATGTGCGGAAAAAGCCCAGCTTCCTGAAAGACATAACCAATGTTGCGGCGCAACATAACGGGATCCGAATCCAGCACATTATGGCCCTGGATCCGGATCTCGCCGCTATCGGGTTCGACCAGGCGGTTGACCATGTTGAGGGTCGTGGTTTTGCCCGAGCCGGACGGCCCGATCAGGACCAGGAACTCGCCCTCCGGAACCGAAAGGTTAAAGCCCGCGACAGCTTGGGTGCCGGAACCGGCGTAAGCTTTGGAAAGATTGATAATTTCGATCAATGGGACTTGGTGCTTTTTGGAGAGGCCCATCCTGCGCGCCCTTGCGCCGCCGCGCAAATTCAGCGTAAAAAAGTCCGATCCCAGGAAAAAACGATGGTTTTACCGTCGCTTAAGCCCTTAGGGTTAAGACTGCGAATTCGGCGGACGGAACGGCGACTGGTTCATGACGAAGGGCTCACACGGCGGAAAGACGAGGGGGGAAGTTTCCCCCGGCGTCGCCCTGCGCCCTGTTTCGATAGCCCGTCCTTCCCTCGGTTCTTCGTACGCGCTTCTGCTTCTTCTTAGCTGCCCCTAGGCGCCTGATGGCGCGCGAACGCATCGCGCGCGGGTGTTTAGGGGACGACTGCCAAAGGAGAAACAGAATCGCCATGCGGCGAACAGAAGGACTTAGGTCATGACCAACATTGAACTGAAGAAGATCAAGATTTTCGACACCACTCTGCGCGATGGCGAGCAGTCGCCCGGCGCTGCGATGACGCATGAAGAAAAGCTGCGCATCGCCGAACTGCTGGACGAGATGGGCGTCGACATCATCGAAGCCGGCTTTCCGATTTCATCGCCCGGCGATTTCAAGGCGGTGAGCGAGATCGCCAAGATCGTCAAGCGCGCCTCGGTCTGCGGACTGGCGCGTGCCGGCATCAAGGATATCGACCGCGCCGGTGAAGCCTTGAAGGCCGCGCGCCAGCCGCGCATCCATACCTTCATTTCCACCAGCCCCGTCCATATGAAGCACAAGCTGAATATGGGCGAAA
>JBEPVO010000063.1:0-15660 GCA_041690975.1 Alphaproteobacteria bacterium | reverse complement strand
GCGGATGGCCATGTGCTGGTGATCCCCAAGGAGCCGGCGGAGAACATCCTGGAGTTATCACCCACCAGCGCCGCAAGGTTGATGACCGCGACGCAGAAAGTGGCGAAAGCCGTGAAGAAAGGCCTGAACGTGCCCGGCATCATGCTGGCAATGCTCAATGGTGCGCCGGCGGGCCAGAGCGTCTTTCATGCGCATTTTCATGTCATTCCGCGCAGCGCCGGGGTCGATATGGGGCTGCATGCACGCGCCATGGTGGATTCCAAAACCCTGGAGCCCGTGGCCGCAAGGATCAGAGACGCGCTCTGAACTCGCAACTCCCCTGACGCTCAGACATCTTCCTTGGCGGCCGGTTTCTTCTTGGACGGCTTTTGCGGTGCGCGCGGCTTCGCGTCCGCCGCAGGGATGAATTCGAACGCCAGCGCGTCCCTCTCGCGGTCCAGCAGGACCCGTACCGTGCCGCCCTCTTTCAGCTTGCCGAACAAAATTTCATCCGCCAGCGGCTTCTTGATGTTTTCCTGGATTACGCGGGCCAATGGACGAGCGCCAAAGGCATCATCGTAACCCTTCTGGCCCAGCCAGCGGGTCGCTTCGGGCGTCAGATCGAAGGTAACGTCGCGGTCAGCCAGCTGTGCTTCCAGCTCCAGCACAAACTTCTCCACCACCTTATCGATGGTGTCGCGCGACAGCGGCGCGAACGAGATGGTCGCGTCCAGGCGGTTGCGGAATTCCGGGGTGAAGAGTTTCTTGATCGCCTCTTCGTCCTCGCCTTCCCGCTTGCCGCGGCCGAAGCCGATGGCGTCCTTGGCGGCGTCGGACGCACCCGCATTGGTGGTCATGATCAGCACGACATTGCGGAAGTCGATCTTCTTGCCGTTATGGTCGGTGAGTTTTCCGTGATCCATCACCTGCAACAGAATGTTGAACAGGTCGCCATGAGCCTTTTCGATTTCATCCAGCAGCAGCACACAATGCGGATGCTGATCGACACCATCGGTCAGAAGACCGCCCTGGTCGAAGCCGACATAACCTGGCGGCGCGCCGATCAAGCGGCTGACCGTATGGCGCTCCATATATTCGCTCATGTCAAAGCGCAGAAATTCGACGCCCAGAATGCTGGCGAGCTGTTTGGCCACTTCGGTCTTGCCCACGCCGGTGGGGCCTGAGAACAAATAAGAGCCGATGGGCTTTTCCGGCTGCCGCAGGCCCGCGCGCGCCAACTTGATGGCGCTGGACAAGGCATGAATGGCTGTTTCCTGACCATAAACGACGCGGGCCAGATCGCCTTCCAGCGACTTGAGCGCTTCGGTGTCGTCCTTGGAGACGGATTTGGACGGAATGCGTGCGATCATGGCGACCACGTCTTCCACTTCCTTGACGCCGATCACCTTCTTGCGGCGGTTTTCCGGCAGCAGCATCTGCGACGCGCCCACTTCGTCGATCACATCGATCGCCTTGTCGGGCAGCTTGCGGTCATTGATGTATTTGGCGGAAAGCTCCACCGCCGCCTTCACCGCATCGGCGGTGTAGCGCACTTTGTGATATTCCTCGAAGTAGGACTTGATGCCCATCAGGATCTTGATCGAGTCCGGCACCGTCGGCTCGGACACGTCGATCTTCTGGAAGCGGCGCACAAGGGCGCGGTCCTTCTCGAAATACTGGCGGTATTCCTTGTAAGTGGTCGAACCGATGCAACGCAGGATGCCTGCAGCCAGGGCCGGCTTCAGCAGATTGGACGCATCCATCGCGCCGCCGCTGGTCGCGCCCGCGCCGATCACGGTGTGGATTTCGTCGATGAAAAGAATGGCGCCCTTGACGCCTTCCAGCTCCTTTACGACCGTCTTCAACCGCTCTTCGAAGTCGCCGCGATAGCGGGTGCCCGCGATCAGCGATCCCATGTCGAGGGAATAGATCACCGCGCCGCGCAGGACTTCGGGCACTTCATTGTTGACGATCTTGCGCGCCAGGCCTTCGGCGATGGCGGTCTTGCCAACACCGGGATCGCCCACGAACAAAGGATTGTTCTTCTGGCGGCGGCAGAGAATTTGTATCGTGCGATCGACTTCAGCGGCGCGCCCGATCAGCGGATCGACGCGGCCGGACTTGGCCTTTTCGTTCAGATTGACGCAATAAGCTTCCAACGCGTCGGTGCCCTGTTTGTTGGGCTTTTCCGGTTCATCCTCGTCATCGGTGCCACGCACCGGCTTGGGCTGGCTCATGCCCGGGCGCTTGGCGATGCCATGGCTGATATAGCTCACCGCATCGAGGCGGTTCATGTTCTGCTCATGCAGGAAATAGACGGCGTGGCTCTCGCGCTCGGTAAAGAGCGCAACCAGCACATTGGCGCCCGTCACTTCGTCGCGGCCGGAATTTTGGACATGCAGCACCGCGCGCTGAACCACGCGCTGGAACCCGGTTGTGGGCTTGGCTTCCTCGCCATCCTCGATCACCAGGGTGACGAGTTCCTCATCGACATATTTCTGCACGGCCCGGCGCAGCGCATCGGTATCGACATTGCAGGCCTTCATCACCTGGCCGGCATCGGCATCGTCCATCAGGGCGAGCAACAAATGCTCCAGGGTGGCATATTCGTGATGCCGGTCGCTGGCCAGCTTGATCGCATGGTGCAGCGCCTGTTCGAGACTACGCGACAAGGATGGCATCACTCTTTCTCCATCGTACATTGTAGAGGATGTTGATGCCGGCGTGAAAATTCAATGACCTGGGCGACTTTAGTTTCCGCCACCTCGAAGGTGAATACGCCGCAAATACCCACGCCATGGCGATGGACAAGCAACATCACTTCGACTGCATCCTCGCGGCTTTTGGCGAAAAACTTCTCCAGGATATGAACGACGAACTCCATCGGCGTGTAGTCGTCGTTGAGCAGCAGGACTTTGTAGAGAGACGGCTTCTTGGTCTTGGCGCGCGTACGGGTGACGATACCGGAGCCGGTATTGTCGTTTTTGCCGTTGTTGCCGTCGCCGTTATCCCGCACGAAGTTCCACAATCCCTGGCCCGCAAGACTGACCCCCTGCGTCGTTCCAGATTAAGCCAAAATACCTTTTTGGGTAAATAAAAAGGCCCGGGACTTTCGCCCCGGGCCTTTGGATATTTAGCCTTACTGCGCTATTTTCAAGCGGTGGCGTTCGTCTGAACGACTTCGGCCCAGGCCTGCGCGCGATTCTGCAGCGGCGCAAAGCTGTCCTTCGCCGTCGCGGTGAAGAGCTGGTTGAACTTGCTCAATTCGGCAACATAAGCCTCGAAAGCGGTCTTGGCGAAGCCGGTCTGGACTTCAATGGCTTCCTGCACCGACTTGGCGCCCAGGATCGCCTTGCCAGCGGCAATGGATTCTTCCATCGACTGCTTGGCATAGGCATAAATTTCATTGTGGAGGGTTTCGGCGCCCTTGCCCGCAACGGTGGCGGACTTGATCAGGGCTTCCGCATTGTCCTTGCTGTAGCCAACAACGTTGTCATAACCGGCAACCGCCTTGTCGAAACCGGCCTTGATCGCGTCGGCGCCAGCATTGAAATCAATCGCGGCCGTCTGTGCCTTGGTCATAATGTCATACCTTTCATGTTCGTGTTCATGTCCGGCACGGCCCGGGGATCCGGCGGCCTGCTGCAATGCAACATGACCTATATGCCTATAGTTAGTAGGGTCGTCAAGGCTATTTTGTTGCAATGCAGCAAATTTTTTGTGACGCAGATTACTACTCGCGATTGCACCCTAAACATCCGTAAAATAACGGTGATTCGTCATTCCTTCTTGCATGGTGTGACACAATTTGGTCTTTTGGCGCCCGGGAGCGGTGCGGTTTTCGGGGTATCAGGGTTGGTTGGCGTGACGAAACCACTATTCCAATTGGGAATCGCCGTGTTGGCGGCAGGGTTGACCCTCGCCGCGCCGGTGGATGCCGCCACCCGTCATCGCCATCTGGCCGTAGCGCCTCGCGCCACTCAGGGCCATCGGATCACCTCGCTTCCGGGAAGCCCCACCGATCCCGGCAAGGACGCAGCCCTCATCTTGGATGGTGCCACCGGCAAAGTACTTTACGCCCGCAACGAAACCGCCGAGCGTCATCCCGCATCGCTGACCAAGATGATGACGCTCTACATGCTGTTCGAGGCTTTGAAAGCCGGCAAGATCACTATGCAGACGCCGATGCCGGTATCCTCGCATGCGGCCCAACAGAAACCCACCAAGCTCTCGCTGCGTCCCGGCACCACGATCACGGTGGATACCGCCATTCGCGCTATCGTTATCCGCTCGGCCAATGATGTGGCAGTCGTGATCGCCGAAGCGCTGGGCGGGACCGAGCTTCATTTCGCGCAGATGATGACGGAAAAAGCGCGCGCTCTGGGCATGCGCGAGAGCTATTACCACAACGCCTCGGGCTTGCCCGATGCACTCCAGATCACCACTGCAACGGACCTTTCCGTCCTGGCGCGGCATCTGGCTTATGATTTTCCGCAATTCTATCCCTATTTCGCGCTGCCGGGCTTCAACTACAAAGGCGTTTATTATCCCACGCACGACAATCTGATCGGCCGTTATCCGGGCGCCGATGGGATCAAGACCGGCTTCACCGTCGCCAGTGGCTTCAATCTCACCTCGTCCGTCGTGCGCGGCGGCGTGCATCTGATCGGCATCGTGATGGGCGGACGCACCGCCGTGCGCCGCGATCTGGAAATGATGCGTTTGCTCGACACAACCTTCGCCCAGATCGAAACCAACCCGACCCTGGTGGCACGCGGTCCGGTGCCATGGACCGCAGTTGCGGATGTCAGGCAGCAACCGGCAGTCGCCGGATTTATCCTGCCCGCCCCGATGGCGATGCCCCCGGCCAGCCAGTTTGCTTCATTGTCCGCCGTGCCGCCGCCTATCCCCGCAACCGATGACGAGGACGCCGCCGAGTCACGGCGCGCGCCGGACGAAAATTTCTCCACCCTGCATGCACAGGCGCCGCAATTGGAAACGGTGGCACAGCCGTCCAGGCCTGCGCCGGTTTCCGCAGTTCCCCCGGCCGTGGCGCAAGCCGCCGCCGCTCCACTCTCGGCACTCAAGCCCGGCGCGCATGAAGCTGGCCTGACATCGTCTGCGGCAGCACCCATACCGCAAGCCCGACCGATGCAAACCAACGAAGCGCCCGGCAAGCCGGTGGTCGTCGCGGCCCTGCCGAAAATGCGCCCGGCATTGCGGAATGAGAATGGCGAAGGCGATCAGGATATGACTGGCATGGTTTTGGCGGGCCGCAACTGGACCATCCAGATCGGCGCCTATGCCGATCAGGCTTTTGCCAAGGCGCAGCTTGATGCCTATGCCCAGAAATCCATGGACGTGCTGGGCCAGGCGGCGCGGCTGGTGGTGCCGTTCCAGTCCAGTGACGGTCACACCATGTATCGGGCGCGCTTCGGTCTCTTTGCCGAACGCAAGGCGCGCGAAGTCTGTGATCGGCTCACCCAGCGTGGCCAGACTTGCTTCGCCGCCATCGCCGCCCGCTGAACCGGCCCTGCAGGACTGGATTCAAATCAGGCCAAGCACCGCCAGTTCACGCTGCAGATTTTCCGGCAGCCCTTTGACGCCTTTCATTTCGGCGATGTCGGGCGGCGCATCCTTACCCTCGAAATAGCGCCAGCCCTGAAAGGCGCGCCGGGGGCGCGGCCGAACGGGCACCAGACGCTTGTCATAGATCAGCCCGCAATGCGGTACGCCGTTCTTCTTCATCTCGCGCAGCTCCAACAGGGTCTGTCGCGCCATGATCTGGCCTTTGATCACCCAATAGAGCGAACCGCCCTCAAGCAATTCGGCTGCCCGCTTCGGCATCTGACGGGTGACATGAATGAGTTCGGGCTTCTGGCCCTTGGCGCGCTTTTCCTTCAGGCGCTTCTTTTGCCAATCCGCCAATTCCTGAAGGGAATCAATACCAACACAGAGTTTTATCAGGTTCAACATCAGGAAATTCTGGCCCGGATTTCAAACGGCAGGAGATGAAGTCCTCCATCGCACGTCAATGTTTCCCGGGCCGGCAGGGATGAAAAGGTGGGGATGAATTGCCTCTCCTCAATCCGCTTTCACAGCCCCGGGCGCGTTTCAGTCGGCGCACGCCTCTTCCATGCAGTTCATGTGCGAGGGGCCTTCCTCAGGCAGTCCTGGCGCTGCCTGGGCGGGTAGCAGGACCGTGTGCACATCGGCGCCGCGGGTCAGGGTCAGATGGACAGGGCAACGCTCAGCAATTTCCATCAGACGGGCGCGCTGCTCTGCATCCAGATCGCCTTCCAGATGGACGTCCGCCTCGAAGACGTCGCGGGCATTGAGATCCGCCCGCTTGTGACGAACATCGACTTGTACGCGCGTCAGCGGCCAGCCCTTGCGATTGGCATAGAGGCGAATCGTCATGGTCTTGCAGGCACCCAGCGCGGCGGCCAGCAGATTGTATGGATTGGGGCCTGACCCCAGCCCGCCGGACGCGACCGGCTCGTCGATCAGAATGGCCGCGTTGGCCACACGCGCTTCGACCTGATAGCGGCCAAGCCCGGTCTCCGCGACGATTGTGGTTTCACCGAACGGATTCGAGCTCATCGCATCACTCCATGTCGAATTGCGCTGCTCGTGAAACATAACCTTTTCCGATCGCCGCAAAAGAAAAAAGGGCCCGCCGGCTGGCGAGCCCTTCGATCATGACGGATATGAAATCCGCCGATGCTGCAGCTAGCGCTTGGCTGCGACCATCTTGGCGGCGACCAATTCGATTTCGACCAGCGCGCCCGGTTTGACAAGGTTGGCTGCCTCAATGGTGGCGCGGGCTGGCTTGTTGGGCTGTGCAGCTGTGCCGAAGAATTTCATCCAGGTAACATTCATGGCGGCGGAATTCATTTTCCCGCCATTCATGGGGTCCGCTGCCAGATAGACGCGCGCCTGCACGACATCGCCAAACGTGACGCCGAGCTGGTCCATTTTGGTTTTGAGCCCTTCCAGGGTGGTGCGGGTTTGGGTGGCGGTGTCGCCCATGCTTTCGATAGAGTCTTTGGGAGCATTGGCATTGGTGACCGCTGGTCCGCTGCCGCTGATGTAATACGTGGTGTAGCCAGGCGGCACGACCACCGAGCTGGCAAAGGGTGAATTCACTTGTTCCTGATTGTGGGTGATGGCCTGTGCCATCGCGCCGGTGGCGGTGCAAAGGGCCAGAACCGTGCCGGCGACAAGAGCGCTCTTGAATCGGATCATTGTGAGGTTTCCTCGGTTGGCGTGGCGGCGTACGCCCGCGATACGTTTATCGGATGGAAAACAATTCGTCAGACGTGGAAGATTGTCGCCTGCAGCCATCAAGCGCAAGGCGAGCGGTCTAAGACCTATTTGACAGGCGGCTCGACAAACAATTCGCCACTTTGAATCGACTCGACCGAAATCGGGACTTCGCGGCCAACGACCTCCTTGTAGCGAATCAATTGCTTGATCGCGTCCCACCGCTTTTGTTTTTTTCTGCGGAGCACCGTAGCGGCTCTCCAGTCAAAACGTTCCAAGGCGGCACGAACTCCATTACTCGGTGTCATCGAAGCAAAGAGGGTGCCAGAACCGGAACGGCCACCCCGCACGCGCCTGCTGACGAAATTTCCCAACTTGCAATAAAATAGGCGATCAAAAGACGGTTAACGCCGGGATCTCGGCTTGACGGTTTGCGGTTTTGGAGACGATATTTAACCATCGGAAGCACCATTGCGGTTGCGCAGGATCCGAATGGCGGGGATAAAAATCATGAATTTCAAACGCGTCGCGTTGGGCGGTTTGTTGTCGGCCTCCATAGCGCTTCTTGGAACGATGTCGGCCGCGAATGCCAGCACCTATGTCTATGCCGGCAATTGGCAGGTTGATTCCGGTCCGCACTGGTCCGATTTCCCGCCCAACGGCCCGCTGGCATATACCGGCCAGCAGGCTGCTGCGCTGTTATTTGGCGGTAGCCCTGGCAACTACGTCATTTCGACAATCGACAATAATCCGACGCATATCGACTTCAACGCCTGGTATTCGGTCATCGGATATAACGGCAACCAGGGTAACGGCGGCAGCATCCTGGCGGATAATTACAGCAGCAAGTATCTGGGCTCGTTTTACGGGCCAACCTCTGGTTATCCCAACCAAAGCCCGACCGCCGCAGCCTCCGCTTATATCAACGACAATGCAGAGGGCTCGACCTTCACCAATTATGCCTTCCTCGTTTCCGGCGTGGGCGGCGTTCCAGAGCCGGCGACCTGGGCGATGTTCTTGTTGGGCTTTGGCGGCATCGGTTTGGTGCTGCGCCGGCAGCGCGGGCGCGAAAGCCTCACCGCAGTAAACACGCGCTGATCCAGCCCGTCTATCGCGCGACTATTTATGGTGAGCGCTACTCGGCGCGCCTGGGTTGCCGTCGCGCATCAAATATGCCCGTGAATGGCCTGTAAGCGCAGGCTAACCGGCAATCAATTTCTTTAGATGGTGCGGTCGAGAAGACTCGAACTTCCACGGGTTGCCCCACTAGCACCTCAAGCTAGCGCGTCTACCGTTCCGCCACGACCGCACAGTCAGGAAAAAGCTGGTAGGCGGCGGGGTTTAGCAACCCTGCCCGCATTAGACAAGCCAGCTCGAAAAGCCCCTAAATTCCGTCGCCATCGGTACCGACATGGATGCCGCACTCGTCCTTGTCGAGGCCGGCCCAGCGACCAGCACGATAATCCTCGCCAGACGCCACGCGGCGGGTGCAGGGAATGCAGCCGATCGAGGGGTAGCCGTCCGCGACCAAAGGATGTGTCGGCAATTTGTGGGCGGCGACATAGGCCTGCAGATCACTCTGAGTCCATTGCCACAGCGGGTTGAAACGAAATCGGCCGTCAAACCATTCCACCGGCTGCATCAAACCGCGCTCGCGGGTCTGGAACCGTTTGCGGCCGGTGATCTGCGCCGCGAAGGGCTTTAGGGCCAGTGCCAGCGGCGCGACCTTGCGAAAGCCGCAGCAAGCATCGGTGTCGCGCGACCACAGCGACCCATCCGGATCGAGAGCGCGGCGGGTATCCAGACCCGGCGACAGGCTGCGGACATCTTCCAGGCCCAGGACATCCTGTAGCCGATCACGATATCGCAGCGTCTCTCCAAAGAGCTTGCCGGTAGTGAGGAAGAGCACCGGCGTGGCCGCATCGATCGCGGCGACCAGATGAAGCAGCACCGCCGACTCCGCCCCGAACGACGACACCACGGCGGTGCGTCCCTGGAAATCACCTCTAAGCGCGATCTCCAAAATGCCGTGCGCATCGCGGCCGGATGCCTTTTCCTGCAATGCTGCGAGTTCAGCCTTAGCCGCTATCGGTTCGCTGGGTCGAAGTCCCGCGCGCGCATCGATCACCGTGGCGCTCACAACCAGCCCTTCTCCACCACCAGGCTACGGACCTTCTGGGAGACTTCTGCGGGGGTAAGACCCCGGCTGCGATACCGGGCCCGCTCGGCGGCGAGGTCGCTGACCCGCTCACGCCATTCCGGGCCGAAGCTTTCGGCCAGATGCTCGCGCAAGGCACGCGAAAGCCCGGGGGCCGCACCGCCCGTTGAAGCGGTCAGGAGGAGATCGCCCTGCCGCACGATGGCAGGGACATGAAAGTCGCAAAGCGGCAGGACGTCTTCGACATTGACCAGCACGCCGAAAGCCCGTGCCCGGGCGGCCAGATGGCGCGCTTCGCCCTCGTCCAGCCCCGCCACAAAGAGAAGCTGGAGAGGCGCCAGGAGCTCGTCAGAGACGTCGGGAGAGAGCAATCGGGCTTCGACCCCGGCTTCGGCCAGAAGCGACGCCCGGCGGGCCAGAGCCGCGCCTCGTCCGACAAGGCCCGTCCGAAGCTTGAGAGGATTGAGAATGAGCGGAAGCATGGGGTGCAGCCTCGAAAACCACACCAGACCTATGCCGCTAAATTATGAAATGCAAGAATGTAGTGGAGAATAAATAATTCAACAGATATTTTTGTGTTTATTCGTAGTTGGACAATAGCTCGACTACGCAAACCCCGATCTTGTCGCCATGGATCTGGATTTCCCCTTTTGCCACGGGCTTGTCGTTGGCCAGGATGGTCACGGGGTCGTCCTGATGGGAATCCAGCTCGATTACGGCACCACGGCCCATGCGCAGCAGCTGGTGCATGGGAATGACGGAGCGGCCAAGCACCACGGAGATTTCCACTTTGATATTGTCGATGTTGGAAGCCATGGGCGCATGCCTATATTGCGGTGTCGGTACCGACTACAGAATTGAAGGGTGCCGGATTATGGTTTCGGAAAGCTTAATTTGGATGCCTCACTGAAATCCCGCACCGAATGGCGGATGTCGGACAGCCCTGTCGCCTATCCCGAGGCGCTGGAGGTGATGGAGGCGCGCGCCGCCGCCATCGCCGATGGACAGGCCAATGAACTGGTCTGGCTGTTGGAGCATCCACCGGTCTACACTGCCGGCACCAGCGCCAACGATGCCGACCTCATCGATGCGCGCTTTCCGGTCTATCACACCGGGCGCGGCGGCCAGTTCACTTATCACGGGCCGGGTCAGCGGGTCGGCTATGTGATGCTGAACCTCAAGCAGCGCAAACCCGATGTTCGCGGCTTCGTCCATGATCTGGAGCAATGGTTGATCGAGACCCTCGCGCAGTTCAATGTCAAAGGCGAACGGCGTGACGGGCGTGTCGGCATCTGGGTCGCGCGCCCTTCTTCCGATAATACGACGCGGGAAGACAAGATCGCGGCCCTGGGTGTTCGCATCCGCCGCTGGGTGACGTTTCACGGCGTGTCGCTGAATGTGGAGCCCGATCTTTCGCATTTCGACGGCATCGTGCCGTGCGGCGTGCGTCAGCATGGTGTCACCAGCCTGGCCGATCTGGGCGTTCCGGTGACCATTGCTGATGTCGATGTGGCGATGAAGCAGAGTTTCGAGAAAATCTTCGGCTAGAGCGTTTCCTCGATTCATCAAATCGCGAAAACGCTCTAGCTTTATATTTTGTCGCGGTTCCGGACGGAGTTTCCTAGCGTCAGCGTAATGGAAACCGCTACACACTTTTCCTGGAACCGCTCTAAAGCGTCGCGCGCTGCTGGAAGCCTTTTTCGGCAGGCGGTTCGCTATTGTGCAGATCAACGGCTTTTACGCGCGCGCCTTGCGGCCCCTGCGTCGCGGCGCTGACGAAATCCTCCACAGCTTTTGTGGAACCGCTCACCAGCGCCTCGACCGAACCATCGGACCGGTTGCGCACCCAGCCGCTAAGGCCGTTGCGCATCGCCGCCATCTTCAGAAACGCACGAAAGCCAACGCCCTGGACGATGCCTTCGACGCGGACACGCAGAGATGTGACGTCGTCGCTCACTGAAATTCCAGTATCACATCGTCACGGCCCAGATTGTCGCCCTTCT
Organism: Alphaproteobacteria bacterium; assembly: GCA_041690975.1. Classification (GTDB taxonomy): domain Bacteria; phylum Pseudomonadota; class Alphaproteobacteria; order Micropepsales; family Micropepsaceae; genus Rhizomicrobium. The sequence goes on along the minus strand of JBEPVO010000063.1, from coordinate 4,254 downwards.
TGGCAAGTATCTTGGCGATGACACCGTCGCGCTCGGCCAGGAGCACATTTTCCATCTTCATCGCTTCCACCACCGCCAGCGGATCGCCGGCTTTGACGGACTGACCTTCGGTGACGGAGAGCGCGGTGATCAGCCCGGGCATGGGACAGAGCAGCAGGCGCGAAGTATCGGGCGGCGCTTTTGCCAGCATCAGGGTCGCGAGCTTGGCGGCATAGGGCGAACGGACGCTGACCAGAAGCTCGCGTCCCCCTTGTGTCAGGCAATAACCACCCGCATGCCGGGCGATCTGGAACACTGTCTCTTGCCCCTGATGTTTCAGGATCAGCATGGGGCGGCCGGGAAACCAGTCAATAATCGCTTCGAAGATCTTGCCGTCGATCGCCAAACGAAGATTTCCCACCGCCAGATGCGCGTCGCAGATCGCAACATCCTGCCCCGCGATATTGGCGACAAAGCTGTCGCCGGCCAGGTGACCGCCATTCAGCGCGCCGCTGATCTGGCCGGCACGCTGGGTGCGGCGCAGCTTGGCGGCGACAGCGGCAGCAACAAACAGCCGTGCATCCTCGGCGGACAAGAGTGCACCCTTGAAGCCATCGGGAAATTCTTCCGCGATGAAACCGGTAGTCAGACGGCCTTCGCGGAAACGCGGATTGTGCATGATCGCGGCCAGGAACGGCACATTGTGAGCGATGCCGGAAATCTCGAACCGGTCCAGCGACGATGCCATCGCATCGATAGCCCTTTCGCGGGTGTCCGCGTGGGTGGAGAGCTTGGCGATCATAGGATCGTAATAGACGGAGATTTCTCCGCCCTCGAACACGCCAGTGTCGTTGCGGATGGTGACGTTCTTGTGCACGCCTTCGCGCGGCGGCTGGTATCGCGTCAACCGGCCGGTCGATGGCAGGAAGCCGCGATAGGGATCTTCGGCATAGACCCGGGCCTCCACGGCCCAGCCATCCCGCTTCACGTCTTTTTGCGCCAGCGGCAGTTTCTCACCGGCAGCGGAACGGATCATCAGTTCGACCAGATCCAGTCCGGTGATCATTTCGGTAACGGGATGCTCGACCTGGAGGCGGGTGTTCATTTCCAGGAAATAGAAATTACGCTGGCCATCGACGATGAATTCAACCGTTCCTGCGCTGTCGTAACCGACCGCCTTGGCCAGAGTGACGGCCTGGGTGCCCATTGCGGCGCGGGTCTTTTCGTCCAAGAAGGGCGATGGCGCCTCTTCCACCACTTTCTGGTGACGGCGTTGGATCGAGCATTCACGCTCGTTGAGATAGATGACGTTGCCATGCTTGTCGGCCATCAGCTGAATTTCGATGTGGCGCGGCTCGGTGACAAATTTTTCCACCAGCAAGCGGCCGTCGCCGAAACTGGCCTGGGCCTCGTTGCGCGATGAGACGATGGCCTGGCCCAGCTCATCTTCGCTTTTGACCACCCGCAATCCCTTGCCGCCGCCGCCCGCCGAGGCTTTCACCATCACCGGATAGCCGATCTCCCGGGCGATTTCGCGGGCATGGGCTTCGTCGCGGATCTCGCCCATGAAGCCGGGCACAGTAGAGACGCCCGCCGCCTTGGCCAGCTTCTTGGATTCGATCTTGTCGCCCATGGCGGCAATGGCCCGGACATTGGGACCGATGAAGGCGATCCCGGCATCCGCCAGGGCAGCGGCAAAAGCCTCGCGTTCCGACAGGAAGCCATAGCCGGGATGCACAGCCTGGGCCCCCGTGTCGCGGGCGGCTTTCACGATAGGGGCGATCTGGAGATAGGACTGGGCTGCAGGGGCCGGGCCGATATGGACCGCCTCGTCCGCCATCTCGACATGCAAGGCGTCGCGGTCGGCATCCGAATAGACCGCCACGGTGGCGATGCCCATCCGGCGGGCAGTCTTGATGATGCGGCAGGCGATCTCGCCCCGATTGGCGATCAGAATTTTCTGAAACAAATCTATCCCCGTGGTGCCCGGCCCGGCAGTTCTTTCCCGGGACAGTAGGGGGTTGCGAAGCCTCGGTAAACCGCTGTACGCCCATGACAATGGCGAATATCCCCCGCGCCGCCGCGCTTGCCGTATTCCGCATCCATATCGAGAATGGCCTCTCTGTGGCCGCTGGTGTTGGGCTGACCGGACTGGTGGCCGGCTGGGCCCTGGGGTTCGACGCGGCCGTGGCGGCAGCCACCGGGGCGGTCTGCATCAGCATCTCCGACCAGCCTGATCCCCTGCGCCTTAAACCCTGGATCCTGGGTTGGGCCTTGACGATCGCGGTCTCGTTCACCGCGCTGACGGCTTTCGCGGAATTCTGGTTTCCGCCCTATGGCTTCGTACCGGTGGTGATTTTCACGGGGCTATGGACCGGCCTGATCTCGGCCTATGGCAAGCGCGCCTTGATCCTGTCCATGACCGGCGTCCTGACCCTGGTCTATGCGATGGGCCGGCATTTCGCCACGCCGGGCGACGCGGTGTTTTATCTGGGCCTCTTCGCCGCCGGCGCGACATTCTACGTGCTCTATGCGGGTTGCTTCGCGCTGCTTCTCGATGACCGTGCCCGGCGATTGCTGTTGGCCGAAGCGATGCGGGGCTTTGCGACTTATCTGCGGTCCAAAGCCGCCCTCTACAATCCCGACATCGATGGCCCCGCGGCATTCCGCAGCCTGATCGATGCGCATGCGGCATTGGTGGACCGTTTGCAGGCCGCACGGGATGCCGTTTTCTCTCGTCGCAACCATCCCGTCCAGAAAAAGCGCATCGATTCGCTGATCGCATTGCTGGACGCGTTCGAGACCATGCTGTCCAGCGACGCGGATTTCGAGCTGCTGCGCCGGTCGCGGCGGCGCGATCTGAAATGGCGCATCAACGGTTTCATCCTGATGATCGCCGAAGAAGTCGAAGGGTTGACCCTGGCCCTGCGCAGCCGCCATGCCGATGTCACGCCGCATCCGCTCAAGGTCGAAGACGCGGAATTGACGGCGGCAGTGGCGCAGGCCAATCGCGAAGCGCCGGAAGGCGAAGAAATCGACCATGCCTATTACGTCACCGCCAACAAGCTGGTGATGGCGGAGACCCATGTCACGGCCCTCGCCCGGACCCTGGACCGAAATACGCCGCCTTCGCCGCTGTCGGGCGAGCTTGATCTTGCTCTCTTCCAGCAGCGGGCGCCGCAAGGATTGGGTGTACTGATCCAGCAGTTTGACCTCTCCAAGCCGGCGATGCGTTTCGGCATTCGCTTGTCGCTGGCGATGCTGACCGGCCTGCTGCTCACATTGATCTTTCCCCGTTTCGCGCATGCCAATTGGATCCTTCTCACCATTGCCCTGATCATGCGGGCGAATTACAGCATCACCCGCCAGCGGCGCTGGGATCGCATCGCCGGCACCTTGATCGGCTGTACCGTCGCCGTGGCGCTGATCGCGGTCTCGCCGCCCGCTCTATTGCTCACAGTCATCGTGTTGGCGATCGGGCTGGCGCATGCCTATGCGGGTGTGCGCTATCGTGTCACCGCGGCGGCCGCTTCAATATCGTCGCTGGTGATGCTGCATTTCTCCGCGCCCGAACTTCATCCGCAGTTTTTCGAGCGGGTGCTGGACACCTTGATCGGCGCGGGACTGTCCTATGCCTTCAGTTTTTTGCTGCCGAGCTGGGAGCGCAACGATCTGCCGCGTCTGGTGAAAGGGTTGCTGGCGGCCGACAAGGCCTTTGCCGATGCCGCGTTGCGCCGGATCCATGTCCACCAACCCTATCGCCTGGCCCGTAAGCGGACCCTGGAGGCGGTGGCGCAATTGTCCAGCGCCATCCGGCGCCTGGCGGATGAGCCCAAGACCAACCGTCGCACCTTGGCGTCCCTGAACGAATTGCTGGGTGCCAATTATGCGCTGGCGTCCGACCTCGCTTCCATGCCGGTGCTGATGAAGACGCGGGGAGCCGAACTCGACCCTGCCCGTGCCGATGGCGAGATCGCCGAGGCCCGGACCCGGGTTGCGGAACTCCTGACCTCTGGCCCCGTACCGGACATCGGTCCCGCGCCGGTTCGCGAAAGCTTATCGGGATTGAAAGAGAATTTTGCCATGATCGTGTTGGCGCGCCGCTTGGCACATATCGAACATACGGCGCGAAAGGTGGCGCGGCTGGCGGCCAGGCCGGTGATCGCCGACGAGGACGAGCATGCGCATTGAAGCATTCGCATTCGGATTTCTGCTCCTGGCAATGCCGGCCCAGGCGCAGGTGCCGCAGAAACTGCCTTTGCCTCACGCACCGGG
>JBEPVO010000062.1:0-15885 GCA_041690975.1 Alphaproteobacteria bacterium | reverse complement strand
TGATCAACACGCCCATGCGCCCGGGTGGAGTGAACGCCCCGTGGAGAGAATGGGTCCGCCGATTGCGGATAAACCTCAAAGTACTGAATTGTACCGTATATTTGCCACAGCGTAGCGGCTTGAGTTTCGCCGTGAGTTCCGGGCATATCCGGACCGGCACCAAGGGACGACAGGGCGTGAAGGCACCATTGCATCCGGAACAGCAAGCGCGGCTGGTGTCGCTGCGCGGCTACGACATTTTGGATACCGAACCTGAAGGCGATTTCGACGAAATCGTGCAGGTGGTGAGTGAAGTTTGCGGCGTGCCGGTTTCGCTGGTCAGCCTGGTGGATGAAAACCGGCAATGGTTTAAAGCCAAGGCCGGCCTTAACATCAGCGAAACGCCGCTGGAAGCTTCGGTCTGTTCGCACGGCATCCTGCAGCCCGATATCCTGGAGATCAGCGATCTTACCAAGGATGTCCGCACCATCGACAATCCCATCGTCGCGGGCGATCCGAAATTCCGTTTCTATGCCGGTGCGGCGCTGGTGAATGACGAGGGCTATCCGCTCGGCATGTTATGCGTGCTGGATTACCAGCCGCGCCAACTGACCAAGACGCAGCGCGATCTGCTCAGGGTCATGGCCAAGCTGGTGATGCAGCAGATCGAACTGCGCCGCTCGCTGAAACAGGAAAAAGCCGCGCGCACCCTGGTGCAGGAATTCCTGGAAAAAGCCAATGTGCTGCTGGAACGCAATACCCTGCTGCGGCACGAGATCGATCACCGAGTGAAGAATTCCCTGACCCAGGTTGCGGCCTTTCTGCGCCTGCAGGAGCGGGAAAACCGCGACGAGCCGCGCATCGTCCAAGCCCTGGCGGAGGCGCGCGGACGTGTCACCACCGTCGCCAATGTGCATGACCATCTGCACCGCTCGGCGGAAGATGACCAGGCATCGGTGGCCCAGTTCCTGAAAGATCTGGTCGCGGCCCTGTCCCAGAACCGTTCGTCGCCCGCCAAGACCATCACGGTCGAGGCCGACACCACCAGGCTGCCATCGGACAAAGTGATGGCGGTGGGATTGGCGGTGAATGAATTGGTCGCCAATGCCATCAAGCATGGTGATGCCGATCACATCGCGATCGCGTTTCGCACGGAAAATGGCGACGCCGTGCTGACCGTGACAGATGACGGTCCTGGCTTGCCGCAGAATTTCGATTCCCTGGCCTCAAAGGGTCTGGGGATGCGCGTCCTGACCAGTCTGGCGCAGCAACTGCGCGGCTCACTGGTGCACGACAGCAGGCCGCAGCACACGGTCTTCACCATCCGCTTTCCGCTCAAGCCGGCAGCGTCTTGAACAGGCAGAGGCAGGGAACGCATCACTGCCTTCCCTGCGCCGTCCGGTAAAGGACGGGCTTAACCCGCTATCCGGAATCCCCGAATTCGGGTGTTCTGCCTAGCTGCCTTTGACATTGTCGCCAGCGGGCACGCGGCCATCGGGGCCTGGGCGCACAAGCTGCGGATTCTGGTCGGTATCAACATTGGGATTGTCGGCCCCGCCTGCCATGCGCGAGTTGGTGTTGGTGATAGTGGCTTTGGGAATGCCATCGCGCATGTCGGGTTTTTTCTGGTCGGTCATCTGTCACTCCGCAAAAGGGTTCGAAGTGATAACGGCTGGAGCTGCCGATCGTTTCGCGGCTGGAAGTTCCCTGTGCTAATGCGCGAGAACCCAACTGACCACATCATCCTGCACTTTGGCGCGGCCCAGATCGCGCAGCAGCATGTGATAGCCACCCGGATATTCGCGGACATCGGCGCGCGCGCCCAATTCGCGGATGGTGGCCTTGGCCGGCGCGGGCGGGATGACCTGATCCTTCTCGCCATGCAGATACAGGATTGGCGGCCCACCGCTGGCAGGCAACCGCGACGGCGTGGTGCGCGCATCGCCCATCAGATTGACCAGCCCAAACAAAGTGTCGGCGCGGGTCTGTTTTTGGAACAAAGGGTCCTTGCCCAGCGCGATCAGCATCGGGATGTTATCGGAGGGAATGATCTTGACCACCCTGCCGGCGGCATTGTTGGAAAGAATGATGCCCGGCGTGATATGCGCCACCATGAACAGCGCCACGCGATAGAGCGCCGGCATATCGGCCCGCGACCACACCGCAGGTGAAATCAATATCACGCCATCAAGGACGGGCGGCTGCGGCGCTGCTAGGGCCGACAGCACCACCGCCCCACCCATGCTTTCGCCCGCCGCGAAAATCTTCACGCCGGGATAGCGCGCATGCGCGGCGGCGGCAAAATCATTGAGATCGCCGCGCATCACATCGCCGCCCGCCCACAATCCCGGATTGGTCGAACGCCCGAAGCCGCGCTGATCGATCGCCAAAGTCGTGATACCGCGTTTGGCCCATTCGGTGCCCGGCATGTCGAAGGCGTTGGAATAATCGCTCATCCCATGCAGGGCGATGATCACAGCCTTGGGCATATCGCCGTCTGCTTTCCATTCGCGCAGTGGCAAGCGGATGCCGTCGCGGGCAATCAGGACGCCGTCCTCAAAATGTGGTGCCATGCTTTGACTCCCGGATGGCGCGGTGACGGCAGCACAGGCCGCCAGCGCCAAAGACAACAGGATTGACAACAGAATCGCGCACAGCCGCATGGATCGTCCCGAACGCACATTCGATTGAGAAGTGCTCAGTTGAGCAGCCCGATCATGGACGCCGACAATCCGCTCGCCAAGGTGCCCGAGACGATGGCGCGCAGGGCCAGCGGCACGATCTCGGCCCGCCGTTCCGGCATCAACGCACTCATCCCCGCAATCAATATGCCGACGCTGCCGAAATTGGCGAAGCCGCACAGGGCATAGACCATGATCAGGCCGGAGCGCGGATCCAATGTTCCCGCCGGCAGCGCCGCGTAATGCAGATAGGCGACCAGTTCGTTGAGGATGGTCTTGGTGCCCAAAAGACTACCCGCCACGCCCGCCTCGCGCCACGGCACGCCATACAGCCAGGCCAGCGGCGCGAACAGCCAGCCCAGCACCCGCTCCAAGGTGATGGGCGCACCCGCCAGGCTGGGCAGCACCGACAGGATCTGGTCGGCCAGCGAGATCAGAGCCACCATCACGATCAACAGCGCCATGATCTGCAGATAGATTTTCAGACCATCCTCGGTGCCCTTGGCCACCGCATCCATGCTGGAACGGTAATCGAGCTTCGGCGGCACTTCTTCGGTCGCCGCGTCGCCCGGCACCATGATGCGCGCGATCATCACCGCCCCGGGCAGCGCCATCATCGACGCCACCAGCACATGGCCCAAGGCATCGGGCAGCACCGCGCGCAGCACCGTGGCGTAGAGCACGAACATGGTGCCCGCCACCGAGGCCAGCCCGACGCTGAACATGATGAAGAGTTCGGTGCGGGTCATTTTCTCCAGACAGGGCCGGATCAGCAGCGGCGCTTCGATCATGCCCATGAACACGGTGGCGCCCGACGCCAGCGCGGTCGCGCCGCCCAGTCCCAAGGTCCGGCGCAAGACGAACGCAATGCCGCCCACCACAATGGGCAGCACCCGCCAGTACCAGAGCAGCGCCGACAAAGCCGAGATCACGATCACCAGCGGCAGCACGCCGAAGGCAAAGCTGGTCATGGCGGCCGGATTGGTGATCGAAAAGGGCGCGGTGCCGCCCCCGACATAGCCGAAGACGAAACTTGCCCCCGCCGTGGTCGCCGATCCCAGCACGGTGACGACATTGTTCAGGCCCAGCAGCAGCGCGCGGGCGGGCGGGAATTTCAGCAGCACCAGCGCGATGGCGGCCTGGAGCACCAGCGCCGTCACCACGATGCGCCAGCGGAAGGCGCCGCGGTCCTCGGAAAACGCCCAGGCCAGCGCAATGATGACGCAGATCCCCAGGACCGATTGCAGATGCACCAGCAGATTTTCGGACATGCGTGACCCCAGATCCCAATGCCACGCTAACCGATTTGCGCGCGACAGCAAGCGCGGGGCGATCCCTCCTCTGTCATCCCCGGCGAGCGTGAGCGAGGGAAGGGGATCCAGGTCACAAACATCGGACCGGAGTCTCCACTTGGATCCCCTTCCCTCGCACCGCATCCGATGATGCGTCGCTCGCCGGGGATGACACGGGTGGATAGTCCACAAGCACCGGGCTAATCTCGGGCGGGGATGACCATGACCGGATCAATCAGAAAATTGTGCGCTGTATTGCTCGCCGCGCTGAGTGCGAGCCCGGCTGCCGCTGTATCGGGGGCCACCGTGCCGATGGTCGGATGCCCCACCGATGGACAGATAGGACCGGAAGCTGCGCCAAAAAGCGGAACAAAGCATCTGGCGCTCGACGCCCACGCGGCATCCGGACTGGCTTACTACCGGAACGCCGATATCGGCGTGCTTGGGCCGCGGAGCTGGCACTGTCTTGGCCTGGCAGGTTCGAACGGCACGACGATTTATGTCACGCCGGAACGGCCGGATGCGACGGCCATGCTGCGCGCGCCGCTTAAAGTCATTTCCGGTGACGGCATCCAGCTCTCCGTCAGCTTGGGCGAAACCTCCGGCCGGTTTGAAGCCGCCCAACTCATGGCGCGGCTCTTTCCCCAGAACCGCAAATTCGTAGACCAGGTGATTGCGGAAAAAATCGTACCAGCATCGGAATTCGTCTTCGGCCCCTACCCGGGCGATCGCCTGAAACGGCGAAGCGCATCCATGGTCGAATATGAGACTCCGGCAGGCATGAAAGGTCTGGGTACCGATACACGCCTCGTCGCAAACCGATCGCCCATTTCCGGCATCGTTTTCTTGGGGGAGGATGACAGCGTGCTGCACCTGTCCGTTCGGCTGCCGGACAAGCAATTGCAATCGGCGATCATCCGTCAGACCGAGTCCGACAGGGGCGCGCCTTGACAGGCAAGCCTGCCGAGATCCGCGCCTTGGCCGGGGCGCGCGCTTTTCCGCCTTTGGTGCTGGTAATGTTCCATTTCAGCGAAGGCCATGGCTATCGCCATTTCTGGCCGCTCGATTATGTGGCGGCGCGCGGCTATCTGTGGGTGGAGTTCTTTTTCTGCCTGTCGGGCTTCATCCTCACCCATGTCTATGGCGACAGGATCAGCCAGATGTTCACGGCGCGCGGCTATGGCAATTTCCTCAAAGCACGGCTGATCCGGCTTTATCCGCTGCATGTTTTCATGCTGTGTATCGTGCTGGCGGCCGCCATCGTGACGCGGTACCTCGCCGCGATCGGGCATTACACCTCGATCTTCGATCTCACTTATCACACCGTGATCACGCCCTGGAGCCTGTTGCTCAACCTGCTGCTGGTGCAGGCCTGGAACCTGTTGCCGTCGCTGACCTGGAACGGTGTCGCCTGGTTCGTCAGCGTGGAATGGGCGCTGTGTCTTTTATTCCCGCTGCTGCTGTGGCTGGCGAATGGGCGGACATGGCGCGGGCCGGTTCTGATCGCAGCGGGCGTCGCGGGGCTGGTGGCGCTGGATCTCACAGCGGGCGCGCGCGTGGGTCTCGACATCACCTATCACAATGGCGTGCTGCGCGGATTGTCGGATTTCACGGCCGGCGTCGGCATGGCGGTGCTGTTCCGGGCGTGGAAGCCGCGCGACACCCTGCCCGACTGGGCACATTCGCTGATCCAGCTGGCAGTGGTGGGCGCATTGTTTTACGCCATCTACGACACCGGCTGGTCGCACACCCGGATGGATATCTGGACCGTGCTGCCGATGATGACGCTGGTGCTGGCGCTGGCGTTCGACCGGGGCATCGTGGCGGATGCGCTGAAGACGAAGCTGCTGCAGCTTCTGGGCAACTGGTCCTATGCCATCTATATCGGCCAGACTTTCATGCTGCTGATCATCCGCGTGCTGGAACAACGGATCTATCCCCCACCGATGACGCCGGTGCTGGGCACGACCTTCATCAGCCTGTCCTGGTGGCTGGAGCCGCTGTTGTTGGTACTCGCCTGCATCGGCTGGGGCGCACTGATCGCGACTGTGATCGAACATCCGGCAGCGGCGTGGATGAAGCGGCGATTGAGCGGGACCTGACGCACATGAAAAAGACGCCACCACCCATTGCCCTTGCCATCGCGCGCGGCATGCCGTGGAAGCCGGGCCGCTCTGCCGAAGCCTTTGTGGATGGCGATCTGGAAGCCCGTTTCACGGCCGGTCCCACCAAAGGCCCGCAGGTGCCGCATGACCGTGACGAGCTTTACATTGTCGCCGCCGGTACTGCCCGCTATCGGGTGAAAGACACCGTGACGATGGTCGGCCCTGGCGATCTTCTGTTCGCCGCCGCCCATGCCCCGCACGGTTTCGAGGAATTCTCGGACGATTTCGCGATCTGGATCATTTTCTACGGCCCGGTGAAACAGACACCGGCCTAATCCAGGTTGACTGTCTTCGCCTTGACCCGCGCACCGCTCAAGCGTCATCGTAGGCCGTTTCCCCGCGGAGATTTGCCATGCCCCATATGCCCATTTCCTTCAAGGACAAGGTCGCCATCATCACCGGCGCGGGCGGCGGGTTGGGGCGAGCGCATGCGCTGGAATTCGCGCGGCGCGGCGCCAAAGTCGTGGTCAATGATCTGGGCGGGGCGCTGGATGGCAGCGGCGGCAACTCTGCCGCAGCGGAAGCCGTCGTCAAAGAGATCAAGGATGCGGGCGGCGAAGCCATCGCCAATGGCGCTTCGGTCACCGACGACGCGGGCGTGGCGCATCTGGTCAAGCAGACCATGGATCAATGGGGCCGCATCGACATCTTGATCGCCAATGCCGGCATCCTGCGCGACAAAAGTTTTTCCAAGATGGAGATGCGCGATTTCGAAGCGGTAATGAATGTCCATCTGATGGGCACGGTGAAGCCCGCGCACGCGATCTGGCCGATCATGAAGGCCCAGAAATACGGTCGCATCGTGGTGACAACCTCGTCTACCGGCCTGTACGGCAATTTCGGCCAGACCAATTACGGCGCCGCGAAGCTGTCCTTGGTGGGCTTGATGAATTCACTGAAGCTGGAAGGCGAGAAGGACAATATCAAGGTCAACGCCATCTGCCCCGTCGCCGCCACCCGCATGACGGAAAATCTGATGCCACCCTCGGTTCTCGAGATGCTGAAACCCGAATTCGTCACCCCCGCCGTGGCCTTCCTGGCATCGGACGAAGCGCCCACCGGCATCATCATGACGGCGGCAGCGGGCGTCTTCGCCGCCGCGCAATTGGTGGAAACCGATGGCGTCAATCTGGGCCACAAAGCGACCGCGGATGATGTGGCGGACAATTTCAAGGCGATTTCAGATTTCTCGACCGCCAAGCATTACAGCCAGGGCGGCGAGCAGAACGCGAAATTCTTTGCGAGAACGCAAGATCAGCCGGTAATTGGATGATCCGCTCGCTCGTCCCATAGCGCACTTGTCATTCCCGGCGAGTACGAGCGAATAGCGAGTGCGAGGGAAGGGAACCCAGGCGTCAAAAAATTTGCGCGGATTCTCCTCCTGGATCCCCTTCCCTCGGCGCTGGTCGCGCCTCGCCGGGGATGACAGGTCGGTTTGCAGTCACTTCATTCAAAGAACATATTAACCGCGATCTGCGGAATCACTTGTGACGGCGTGTTGCGGCCGGCCATGGAGATTTCCACGCCCGCGATGATGCCGATATGCTCGGTGGGATTATATTCGATCGCGGGCGCCACCCAGAAACACGAGCCCTCGATATCGGGCATCGCGCCGATCATGCCATTCGGGCGCAGATGCGGGCCCTTGGCGAAATCCTGCAGCACATCCAGCGCCAGCGCCCATTGCTGGTCGAGCCCCACTTCGTCGCCGATACCCAGCTCCGATGACGATCCGGGCACCACCGACCCCAGAAACCCTTGCGCCGTGCCGTAAGAAGTGACGCCGTGCAGAGTCACATCGTTCAACGGCTGTGACACCCGCGCCCACATCCGCAGACGATGCGGATGCAGCCAGGTGGTGAAGCGCTGCTGCAGCTCCAGCTCTTCCATCGCCATGAAGGCGCCGGTGCCGAAGCCGTCGGCGGAACTGCGCAGATGCTCGAACTTTCCCGTGGGAAAAGTGATGCTGAAGGTCGTGGTCAAAGATGGGTGCCAGAAATCCAGCGCGCCCGGAAACCAGCGATAATGAATCTTGACCGGCAGATCGGCCAGCCCCGCCTGCTCATCCCCGCCATGGGAAACATGCGCCACCGCTGGTATCACCTGAACCGACAGGGCGTCGGTGAAGCCGTAATTGACCGAGATATAGGAACGGATCTGTTCGTTGCCCACCGGGGTGGAATGCAGGATACCGTTGGCGTCGAACACGCCGATCCCGCGCTTATCGATCAGATAGGGCTCCACGCCCAGCACGCCGCCGCGCGGCACACCCGGTGACGGCGACAACAGGGTGCCGGTGAACCATTGCGCCCGGATGGCGGCTTCGCTGTCGGATTGTTGCGGCTGTTGTTGTGGCTGTGTTTGTGCCTGGGCGGTCCCGGCAGATGCCAGAACAATGGCCACACTCAATATACGCGCGAACAACATGACTCCCCCGCAACATCTCTAGCGCGGGGATCGCGGCCGGACGCCTGATAAAAAGGCATTCCGGTTCTGCGTCTGTCGGATGCGTCTTCGGATTTCGCAAGATGGGGCGGGGAAGATTTAATCCTTGCCGACCCTGTTTTGTTGCGTCACGCTTGTGTCATGAGTGACCTCGCGCTGAGTCTGAGACTGGCGCGGCCAGCAGACGCCGCACCGCTCGCGCGCGTGTATGTCGAGGCCTGGCAGGACACCTACGCCGCCATCCTTCCGCACAGCCTGCTGGCCGGCATGTCGGTCAATGTCCACACCGCCCGGATCGAGCGCGCTATCAAAAAAGGCGCCGTGCTGGTGGCCGAGGACGCCCGCCATGGCGCAATCGGGCTGGCCGGGTTCGGCGCGGCTCGAGACCGGGGCCTGGGTTTCGACGGCGAGGTCTACACCTTGTATGTCGCGCCCGCTTTCCTGGGACGCGGCGTGGGCCGCAGTCTGCTGCACGGCGCCTTCGCGGCGCTGAAGACCCGCGCCTTCCAATCCTGCCTGATCTGGAGCCATGCCCAGAACAATGCCTGCTTCTTCTATGAAGCAATGGGCGGCATCCGCAGCGGCAACCGCCAGGCGATGATGGGCGGCCAGGATGTGAACGAAGTCGCATTCGGCTGGAAACAGCTCGCGCTCAGCCGCCGCAAGCTGACGACGTAACCCCCATGTCATCCCCGGCGAGCGCGTAGCGCGAGGGAAGGGGACCCAGGTCTCAAGGCATGGCGGAATATTTCGTCTATATGCTCGCCAGCAGACGCAATGGCACTCTTTATGTCGGCGTGACAAATGATCTGGGCCACAGGGTCGCAGAACACAAGACTAAAGCCGTACCCGGATTCACCAAGCGCTATGGTGTGGATATTCTGGTATGGCACGAGGCTCACGGAGACATCAGCGATGCCATCGCGCGTGAAAAGCAGATAGAGGGCTGGAATCGCGCCTGGAAAATCCAGCTAATCGAAAAAGACAATTCTGGATGGAATGATCTGGCATCGACCGGTCGTTGATATCTGGGTCCCCTTCCCTCACACCGCCTGCCACGCAGGCGGTATTCGCCGGGGATGACAATACTGCCTACAAATCCTTCGGCCGTACGAACTCCACCAGCTTGCCTTCACCGGGCTGGATGTCGCGCCAGCGGTTGATGTCGAAATCCAGCACCGCCAAAGCACAAGTCGGGAATTTTTCCTCCAGCACGTCGCGGCGCTCGCGCTCCTTGCGGCGCACCGGCTCGCGCGCCAGCAGGGTCGCCAATTCTTCCAGGCCCGGATTGTGCCCGATCACCATCACCGCGCCGGTCTTGGGCGGCAGCGCTTGGATCATCGCCAGGATCTTTCCCGGTTCGGCAAGATAAAGCGCGTCGCGGTAATCGGCGCGCGGCGGTATCTGAAGCTCACGCAGCACCAGGTCGGCGGTCTGCACCGTGCGCGCGGAGGTCGAAACCAGTACCCGGTCCGGCGCAGCCCCATTCTTGTGCAGATGGCGCGCCACCGCTTCGGCATCCGCGATGCCCCGAAGGGTCAGCGCGCGGGCGTGATCGTCCTGGCCCGGATCGCCCGGCGCCGCCTTGGCGTGACGCAGAATATACAGACGTTTCATGCCCTTGCGATTCCACAGTGAAGTTGGGCGCGACTCTAATGACCTTGACCCAGCACCCGCAACCGCGTCACAAAACTGCCTCTTGGAGCGGTTCCAGGAAAAGTGGAAGCCGTCGGCACGCTGGCGCTGCCAACTCCGTCCGGAACCGCGACAATCAAAACGACTAAAGGCCTAGACTGTCATGGCGACCAACAAGACCCCCGGAAAATGGCGTAAACGCACAATCGGCGTGCGCGGCGCCACCATGCGTTCGCCATTCCAGGAAACTTCCGAAGCGCTGTTTCTGACCTCGGGCTATGCCTATGAGAATGCCGAGGAAGCCGAGGCCCGCTTCAAGGGCGAGATCGGCGGCTATCAATATTCCCGCTACGCCAATCCCACCGTCACCATGTTCGAGGAACGCATGGCGATGCTGGAAGGCGCGCCCGTCGCACAGGCCACCGCCACCGGCATGGCAGCGGTGTCGGCGGCATTGCTGTCGGCGCTCAGCGCGGGCGATCATGTCGTCGCCGCGCGCGCCATGTTCGGCTCGTGCCTGCATGTGGTGACCGACATCCTGCCCCGTTTCGGCATCACCCACACTTTGGTGGATGGCGGTGACATCGCCCAATGGCAGGCGGCGATGAAGCCCAACACCCGCATGCTGTTCCTGGAGACGCCGTCAAATCCCACTCTGTCGATCGTCGACATGAAAGCGGTGGCGAAGATCGCCGATGCGGCGGGCGCCTATGTGCTGGTGGACAATGCCTTTGCCAGCCCGGTGCTGCAGCGGCCGATGGAATTCGGCGCGCACATCGTGGTGCATTCATCGACCAAATATATCGACGGCCAGGGCCGCGCCTTGGGCGGCGTGGTCTGCTGCACGGAAGATTTCTACAAGAAGCACCTGCAGCCCTGGATCCGCAACACCGGTCCGTCGATCAGCCCCTTCACCGCCTGGCTGCATCTGAAGAGCCTGGAGACCCTGGACCTGCGCATGAAGCAGCATTGCGAGAATGCCGCCAAAGTCGCCGACTTCCTGGCGACCCAGCGCAAGGTGACGCGGGTGCTCTATCCTTTCCGCGCCGACCATCCGCAGCACAATCTGGCCCGCGCCCAGATGGAAGCGGGCGGCGGCATCGTCGCCTTCGAAATCGAAGGCGGCAAGAAATCCGCGTTCAAGCTGTCGAACGCGTTGGGCATCATCGACATCTCCAACAATCTGGGCGACGCCAAAAGCATCATCACCCATCCGGAGACCACCACCCATTCCAAGCTGACGCCTGGGGCGCGCGCCGAACTGGGCGTGACCTCGGGCTTGCTGCGCCTGTCGGTCGGGCTGGAAGACGCCGACGATCTTTGCGAAGACCTAGAACAGGCGATCAAGGCCGCTTAGGTCGCCTTGCCGCTATTCTGCAGAAGTGCGAGCGGGTTCGGCTTGGCCGGCGCGATCCGCCGCAAGGTATTGGTGTCGCGGTGGTCGAAGGGCGGCGTGCGGCCCCGCACCGCCAGATCGGTGCGCGTCACATAGCTCCAGCTATCGTCATCATGAAACGTGATGTCGATGCGGTAATAATCTGTGCGAAACGCTTCATCCAGGAAGGTGGTCGAACAGATTCCGAAACGCGGATCGCCGCGCCGCGCTTCCACTGAAATCTGCGTATCGCCCGGCTTCGCCGTGCCGCCCGCCAGCACCACTTGCCCGCGCGGAATGGCGATTGTCTGCATGATCATTCCGGTCGCCGGCTCCCACAGCCAGTAACCAACTTGGTCGTGGAAAGTGATCTGCTCTTCCGACGTGTTGATATGGATGTGATAGCGCAGCCCATAAAGCAGTTGCGGGCCGTTGGTCTGGGCATCGATCGGCTCCATCAGGATATGTTCCCGGAACACGCGCCGCTCGGGACCATCCGCCTTGGGATTGAGGTCCACGCCCTGATCGGATTGCCATTCGCCCGCCAGGCGGCGCAGCGGCCCTAGATTGGCCAAGGTATCGGGCGAAGAATCAGGTTCGGTAAAAACGTCGTCGGGAATATTCGACATGGCCCCCTCAGGCGGAATATGCGCGGAACTTGCATGGCGGGCGTCGCGATAACAAGCGGCCAGAAACGTTCGACGGCCCGCCGGGCATCGCTTATCATCGCGCCATGCCAGCCTTCGCCATAAATCCTGTTCGCTCGCCGGAAGACCTGGCCGCGACCAGGACACTGTTCGAGGCTTACGCCGCCTCGCTGGGGATCAACCTTTCGTATCAGAACTTTATCGAGGAGATGGCGGCGATGCCGGGCAAATACGCCCCGCCGAAAGGCGAACTGCTGCTGGCGCGCAGCAGCGATGGCGCCCCGCTGGGCTGTGTCGGATTGCGGCCGCTCGAAAACAAGCGCTGCGAAATGAAGCGCCTGTATGTGACACCACAAGGGCGGGGCCTGGGCCTGGGCAAGGCGCTGGCCGAACGGATCGTCGAAGAAGCCCGGCGGAGCGGCTATCGGGAGATGCGGCTGGACACCCTGCCCTCCCTGACGGCGGCGATCGCGCTGTATGACAGCATGGGGTTCGCCCGCATTGCGGCCTATTACGACACACCTATCCCCGGCACGATCTTTATGGCCCTGCCGCTGCATTCATAACCGTCATGTGGGAAGCGCGGCTGCCGCTCCCTGCGCGCGCGACTTATGGTAACCTCTCCAAGGGAGAGACTCATGGCTGAACACTCGATCAAGCTGCAATGGATCAAAGGCGACGTGGCGTTCACTTATGATGCCTATTCCCGCAATCACCAGATCACTTTCAAGGATGGCGTGGCGAAAACCTTTTCCGCCTCGCCGGTCTATCGCGGCGACGCCACCAAGGGCGATCCCGAAGACATGTTCGTGGCGGCGCTCTCGTCGTGCCACATGCTCAGCTTTCTTGCCATCGCGGCCAAGAAGAAATTCGTCATGATCTCCTATCACGATGACGCTGTCGGATATCTGGAGAATGAAGGCGGCAAGCTTTGGATGACGCGGGTGATCCTGCGGCCCCGGATCGTGTTCGAGAACGCGCCCGATGCCGCGAGTTTGGAACAGATGCATCACCTGGCGCACGAAGCCTGCTTCATCGCCAATTCGGTCAAGACGGATGTAAAAGTCGAACCACGATAACGGAGCGCGGCCAACAAAATTGCGGGGGGTAAAGCATGACACGCGACAAGCTGTGTTTTTCGGTGATGCTGCTCTCTTTCGTGGCGGGCTTCGTCAGCATCGCCGCCGAGCGTTTCGCGGCGCCGGCGCCCTGGGCGCGCACGGTTTTCATCGCCGCCGTTGTCGCCTGGCTTTTATCCGCCGCTTATTATTTCTTCGGGAACCGCAAATAACGCGCGGAAGCACTGGCTTGTGCGTGAAATTAACTGTGGCATCGATGACGCTTGCGTGGGCGGCGGCGCGCCCCGATAATCGGCGGATGTTCGAAAAGCAGACACGTTCCATCCATGTTGCGGTAAAGCCGGCTTATCTGGACGATCAGTCCGATCCGGCGGATGACCGTTATGTCTGGTCCTACACCGTCACCATCGCCAATCGCGGCGAGGAGCCGGTGCAGCTGATTTCGCGCTACTGGAACATCATGGACGCGGCCGGGCGGGTGCAGGAAGTGCGCGGCCCCGGTGTGGTCGGCGCCCAGCCGGTGATCGCACCGGGCGAAAGCTTTGAATATACCAGCGGCTGCCCGTTGGACACCGCATCGGGCGTGATGAGCGGCCGCTACCAGATGAAGGCCGCCTCTGGTGAGGATTTCGAGGCGGAAATCCCTGCCTTCCTGCTGGAAAGCCCCTACGAGCGGCGCCAGGTCCACTGAATTCTGCTGAATTACCGGGCGAAGCACGGGCCGTGCGACGGTTCGTCTCTCGAAAACATGCTCAAAATCGCTCGCCGGGTTGCAACTTTTCGGTCCGAACGCATCTAATGTGCGTATCAATATCCGTAGCACACGCGGAATCCCCATGACCGACGCCCTGACCCGTCCCACCCGTACGGAAGCCGAAAAGGCCGTTCACACCCTGCTCCGCTGGGCAGGTGACGATCCGGCCCGCGAAGGACTGATCGATACGCCCGCCCGCGTGGCGCGCGCCTTCGAAGACTGGTTCTCCGGCTATGCCCAGGACCCGGAAGCCTATCTCGCGCGCACCTTTGAAGAAGTGTCGGGTTACGACGATATGGTGATCCTGAAAGACATCCGCTTCGAATCCCATTGCGAGCATCATCTGGCGCCCATCATCGGCCGCGCCCATGTCGGCTATCTGCCCAACAACAAAGTGGTGGGCATCTCCAAGCTGGCGCGGGTGGTGGAAGCTTTCGCCCGCCGTCTGCAAGTGCAGGAAAAGATGAATGCCCAGATCGCCCAATGCATCCAGAAAGTGCTGGAGCCCAAGGGCGTGGCGGTGGTGATCGAAGCGGCGCATCAATGCATGACCACGCGCGGCGTCCACAAGACCGGCGTCACCATGGTGACCTCGACCATGCTGGGCGATTTCCGCAAGAATGATGTGACGCGGCGCGAGTTCCTCAACATCATCGGCAATCCCGCCAGCCGCCAGGACCGCTGAGATCATGGCGGCGTTGGACCTGATCAAGACTCTGATCGGTTTCGACACCACCAGCCGCGGCTCCAACCTGGCGCTGATCGATTATGCCGAAGACTTGCTGACCAAGTCCGGCGCGCGCTGCCGCCGCAGTTATGACGTCACCCGGTCCAAGGCCAATCTGTTTGCCAGCTTCGGGCCCGATATCGATGGCGGCTATGTGCTGTCCGGCCATACCGATGTGGTGCCGGTAGATGGCCAGGTGTGGTCGTCCGATCCCTTCAAGCCGGAAGTGCGCGACGGGAAACTGTACGGACGCGGTGCCTGCGACATGAAAGGCTTTGTCGGCGTGGCGCTGTCACTGGCGCCGGAAATCGCCAAAGCGAAACTGAAACGCCCAATCCATTTCGCGCTGTCCTATGACGAGGAAGTGGGCTGCGATGGTGTCATCGGATTGCTGGCAGACCTGAAGGCTGCGAACATCAAGCCCGCGCTGGCGATCGTCGGCGAACCCACTTTGATGTCGGTGGTGGGCGCACACAAAAGCGGCGCGGTGTTGCACACGACCTGCAAAGGCCATGAACATCATTCCAGTGCGCCAGAAAAAGGCGCCAACGCCGTGATGATGGCGGGCGAATTCGTCAAGCTGCTGGACGATGTCTGGAATGGGCTACGCGCCGATGCCGATCCGCGTTTCGATCCGCCTCATTCGACCGTGCAGGCCAACATGATTTCCGGCGGCACCGCCACCAACATTTTGGCGCGCGAAGCCCTGGTGACCTGGGAATACCGCGCCCTGCCCGACCGCGACGCTGCTGCGATTGTCGAAACCGTGAAGCGCCGCAGCCAGGGCGAGATCCTGCCGAAATATGCCCGCCGCGCACCTGAGGCCACATTCGAGACCCGGCTGCATGCCGCCTATCCCGGCCTGATGATGGACGAAGACTCGCCCGCCATCGCGCTGGCCCGCGAAATCACCGGCGCCAATCGGGTCGAAGCGGTGGCCTATGGCACCGAAGCGGGCCATTTCCAGCGCCACGGCATCCCCGCCGTGATCTGCGGCCCCGGCTCCATCGACCAGGCGCACAAGCCCGACGAGTTCTGCGAACTCAGTGAATATGTCGCCTGCGAAGCTTTCTTGCGGAAGGTGATTGCGCGGGCGGCGAGTTAAA
>JBEPVO010000061.1:0-15963 GCA_041690975.1 Alphaproteobacteria bacterium | reverse complement strand
TCATCGCGCTTGCATTGTGCTTCGAGATATTCACCGCCGTCATGATCCGTGACAATCTCACGCTCAACGTGATAAATCCGATCGCACCACCCCAATGGGCGCCGATCGCAGCCATTCATGACTGGCAGGCCGGCGCCGCGCATTAGCGGGACGCAAGGAGGATTTGATGCGCGCGTTGTTGTTATCGTTACTCGCCCTAGGAGCCACCGCCGCACAGGCTGCGCCAATCGTCGAACGCTGGAATCTACCCGGCATCTCAAGCCCGATGTGGGAATCCCATCCCGCCATCGATCCTCTGGCAGGCGATCTGTGGTTCGTGCGCAGCGACAAGAAGTTTTCCGGCTGGCGCATTCTGGTCAGCCATTGCGACAATGGACGCTGGTCCACGCCCAAGCCGTCGCCTTTCGCGCGGGCTGGCCTGGAGGCGGATCCCTATTTCACGCCGGACGGACGCACGCTCTATTTCATTTCGACCCGGGCGACCGGGGCAGGAACAAGTGCCGCGCTCGACATCTGGATGGTGCGCCGTGATGCCAAGAATGCCTGGGGCGTGCCGCAACGTTTGCCCGCGCCCGTGAATTCGCCCGAGGCCGAATGGTTTCCACGGCCGGGGCAGGATGGCTGGCTCTATTTCGGATCGCGGCGTTCCGGCGGAATGGGCAAGGACGATATCTGGCGCGCGCATCAGAATTCGGATGGAAACTGGATCGTCGAAAATGCGGGGCCCGGTCTGAACAGCGCCGATGCCGAATATGAATTCCAGCCCGCACCGGATGGCAAATGGGGCGTGCTGGCCACGGATAAAGGACTCTTCCGGGTTGAGAGGACCCGCAAGGGTTGGGAGCGTCGTGAAAAATTCGGACCGGAAATCAATGTCGATGCTTCGGGGATCGGACCGATGATCGCGCCTTACGGCCAGATGTTCGTCTTCTCGCGCGACGCCGGCGGCAACCAATCGGGCGAATTGTTCGTGGCGCATCTGGACGGCGCAGCAAAATGGCCGCCGGTCTGCGCCGGTCGGCCGTAATTGCCATTTTGCGCGGCGCACCCGTCCTGAATCGGGGCAGATTGTGTTCAATGCGGGTGATCCTGTTAACGGGCTGCTAGCCCAGGCGGACTAGCCTTGGCGAATGAAAGGCACGCAGGCCGTCTCTTTTCCGGCGAATGCAAGGCGCCACCGTGATCAGCGCGTGCGCCGCTTTGTGGAAAAAATTGCAGCGGCCATGGCGATCGCGGCGTTCGTCTATGCCGGTCTTTTTCTGATGGGGCATTTCAATGAAGCGATGGAACTGGCGGCGCAATCGCGCGCCGTGGCGAGCGATGTCTACTATCCCAATTGTGCGGCGGCACGGGCGGCCGGCGCTGCGCCGATCATGATGGGCCGTCCCGGATATCGCCGCGAACTTGATGCGGACAATGACGGTATCGCTTGCGAGCCTTATCGCAATTGGGGTCAGGACAGCTAGCTCGCTGCCGGCATGGTGTCGAATACCGTCAGGTCCTTCGGCATGGTCACCCATGACGGGCGGTTGCGCGCGAAGATGGCGACCTTTGGTTGGAAGAGGGATTTGTCGTCCAGCGATCCCACATAGATGGTGAAGGAATCCGATTCTCCAACGACGCCGCCGAACACCAGGCTGTTGCAGAGCGAACAGAAATTGCGCGTCGCAACGCCGCCATTGGCGGCTGGTGAGACGAAGGGGCGGGACGGGCCGCTAAACCGCAGCGCGCTTGCGTTAAAACCCAAGAAGGGAATTAAGCCGGAGCCCGACGCTTTCTGGCAATCGGTGCAGTAGCAGAAGCCTGCATATAGCGGATCGCCTTCGGCCTCATAGCGAAGTGCGCCGCAGAGACAGCCGCCGGTATAAAGTTGCCCGTTTTCGCTCATCGCTGAAATCTGGCTTTTCCGATTCCGAATTGCAACATGCGGCAGGGGATCAGCGGCGCCCTGAATCCGTACGCGCCGCGATGGCGTGAATGACACCGGCCATGTCGATCGGATCTCCGCCCATGGCCACGGCTTCGCCATAGAGCGCTTCGCACACATCCAGCAGTGGCGATGCCAGGCCTTTTTGCCGAGCCGCGGCGGTCGTCAGCCTGGTGTTCTTCAGAACATCGGCGATGGCCGATTGCACCGAAAATTCCCTGCCGGCCAACTTGGCGCCTTTTACCCGGGAAACATTGCTGGCCATGGGGCCGGCATCCAGGATCGCCTGCAGCTGTGCGACGTCCAAGCCATGGCGATCAGCGAAATGAAACGCTTCCGCCAAGCCGGCGACCATGGGAATGAGAAAGGCATTGATCGCAAGCTTCATCAGAAGCGCGCTGGGAACTGTGCCGCATGCAAAGGTTTCTCGACAGATGGGCGCCAATAGTGGGCGGACCTGGGCGACGTCATCCGGATCGCCGGCCAGCATCCCCACCAACTGTCCGGCTTCCGCGGGTTTCAGGGAACCGGATACCGGCGCCTCGACATAAAAACCACCCGCGGCGCGGATATCGGCGTCCAGGTCTTTCGAATAGTCAGGCGAGGGCGTTCCCATCTGGACGATGGTACGTCCGGCGACATGCCCGCGGAACGCCGGCGTGCCTCGGCCCAGAACCGCGTCGATAGCTGCGGCGTCATACAGCATCAGCAGGACCATGTGGGCCCGGGCGAAAACGTCGCCGGGATTGGCGGCGATCTTTGCGCCCGCCGCTCGCAGCGGTCCGCAACGATCCGCAGACCGGTTCCAGACAATCAGAGATGTTCCCGCCCGGGCCAGATTGAGGGCCATGGGCTGTCCCATCACGCCCAGGCCGATGAAACCGATATCCATTGCTCTCCCTTTCGGCCGCCGCCGATGGGAGCTTAATCCATATCGGGCAACCGGAGCGCGATGGTTATGCAGGGGTGTGCCGCGCCCCACGCATTCGCCGATGGATATGCCGCCGCCTCAGGCCAAGTGGCGGCGGCGGGGATGGGTCACGCAGATATTGAGGATATCGCTGAGCCGGACCGGCTCTTGCAGCGCCGCCACGGGTGTGATGCCCCGGCCCGTGAAGAATTGCTTGGCGGTTTCCAGCTGGCTGCTTTCGGCGCCCGAGATCAGCGCCAGCGAGACGTGCTTGTGCCGGATGTCCTGGGCGATGTGATTCATCATCTCGAAGCCATCGGGCGGCGGCATGAAAATATCCAGCAGCACAATGTCCGGCGCGAAAAGCTCGAAGATCTCCTTTTGGGGTCTTGCCGTTCGCCAGGGTGCGAGCCTCGAAGCCGCGGGTGCCAACCGGGTCCATGTGCGCGGGCCGCAGAGCCGGCGTGCAGTGATCGATTTGGGCAACTAGAATATTCTCGGCCGGGATGTCCGGTATCCTGGTCGAGAATTTCCCCATGAAACATCCCCTGCCTTGATGGTCCTGAATTTTGACTGTCGGGGCGCCGCCGGTAAGCTCTCTTCGCAATTGCGAGGACTGCCATGACGAGCGAAGGCCGGGCGAGCGGGAAATCTGTGATCGCCGTTTATGGAATCAAAAACTGCGACACCATGAAAAGGGCGCGCGCCTGGCTGGACGGGCATGGCGTCGTCCATGCGTTTCACGACTACAAGACCGCCGGGATCGAGAAAACGCGTCTTGAGAATTGGGTGTCGCAGCTGGGCTGGGAAGCGCTGCTCAATCGGGCAGGCACCACGTTCCGCAAGCTGCCGGACGCTGACAAGGCGGGGCCTGACGGAAAAGAAGGCGGTCGCCTTGATGCTGGCCCAGCCCTCCATGATCAAGCGGCCAGTCCTGGAAAAGGCCGGAAAGATCACCGCCGGCTTTCGGCCCGAACAGTATGATAAGCTGCTGGGGTGCTAGCACACGGCACGGTTGCGGGCGTAAGCTCGGTCGGTGCAACGCAGGGGGCTGACGCATGATGCGCAAACTGGCAGCTGAGTTCATCGGGACGGCATGGCTTGTGTTGGGTGGTTGCGGTGCGGCGGTTCTGGCCGCGGCCTTTCCGGCATTGGGTATCGGATTTGTCGGCGTGGCGCTGGCTTTCGGCCTGACGGTGCTGACCATGGCGTTCGCCATCGGCCATGTCTCCGGCTGTCATCTCAATCCGGCGGTTTCCGTCGGCCTCTGGGCAGGCGGGCGTTTCCCGGCAAGCGATCTGCCCGGCTATATCATCGCCCAGGTTGCGGGCGGCATTGCGGGCGCGGCCATCTTGTATCTGATCGCCAGCGGCCATGCGGGCTTCGACGTTCATGCGGGCTTTGCCAGCAATGGCTATGGCGATCATTCGCCGGGTGGTTACAGCATGACCGCCGCGCTGGTCTGCGAAGTGGTGATGACCTTTGCCTTCCTGTTCGTGATCCTGGGTTCGACCCATGGCCGCGCTCCGGCGGGTTTTGCCCCCCTCTCTATCGGTCTTTGCCTGACCTTGATCCATCTGATTTCTATTCCCGTCACCAACACCTCGGTCAATCCGGCGCGCTCCACAGCGCCCGCTTTGTTTGCGGGCGGCTGGGCACTGGATCAGCTCTGGCTGTTCTGGGTGGCACCCATCCTGGGCGCGGCGCTGGCGGGATTTGTCTATCGCTGGCTGAGTCCGGATGAGCCCAAGCCTGTGGACGTGTCGGGGCGCTAAGCGGCTTTCAGGATCGCGTCCAGCACGGCGGAGATATCGACATTGGGATTGGCGGCGACGCAGCGCAGCCAGGTCTCGCTGCCGATCCGCGTGGTGGAGGCCAGGCCGGACGGCAACCGCGCAAAAGCATCTTCGCAGTTTCCGATCGTGGGACGAAACAGAACCACGCCCGTTTCCGGCTCGGCAAAGACCAGCCATCCGGGATTGTTGGCCAGGACGTCCGCCAAACTCGCGGCGGCGGCCATGCAGCGGTCGATGCGGTCCGCCAATCCCGTACGGCCCCAGGCGAGCAGGGTGGCGAGAAGCGGGATCGCCACGGCGCCATGCGATCCCAGCACGCCGATATTGGGCGCAGCCAGGTAATTGCCGCCAAAGCTGATGGCATCATGCGCGCGCTTTTCGTCGCGAAACAAAACCAGCGCTGACTCCTTGGGCTGGAACAGCCATTTGTGTGCCGACACGGCAATGGAATCGGCGCGCTCCATCCCATTCAGGCGTGTTGCATGGGTTTTAGAAAAGACCAGAGGCCCGGCCCAAGCCGCATCGACATGCGTCCAGGCCGCGCGTCCGCACAAGGACAGCGGATCGATGGCGCCCGCGCTGGTGGTACCCGCGGTAAGGACCAGAATGGCGTCCGACAGATCATCCGGCAGCTGCGCTGCATCCATTCGCTGGTTTTCATCGGCAGGCGCGGTCTCGAATTTCAACCCCAGTATTTTCGCCGATTTGGCGATGCTGAGATGGGCCGCTTCGGACGCAACGATACGCCGCGCGCCGGTGATGTCCCGCGCCGCCCAGAGCGCCGTGAGATTGGCAAGAGTGGAGCCGGGCGTCATGTGCCCGCCTTCCATACCGAAATAGGGTGCAAGCCATGCGACCACCTGACGCTCGGCGGCGCGGGCGAACGGTGCACTGACGGGGTGCAGCAGATTCTGGTTCAGCCGGGCATTCCACAAAGTCGTCGCCCAACTGATCCAGGGTGTGGGCGGATCCATATGTGCAAAGGCGTGCGGCAGGTCGAGCCGGGTGGCGCCGTCGAACACCAGCGGCGCCAGCAGATCCAAGGCCGCTTTTTCACCGATGCCGCTTTGCGCAAGCTGTGCGGGCAGAGCGGCCGGTTCTGGAAATTCACGCTTCTCCAGCCAATCCAGTGCCTGCTCCAGGCCATGCCGGTTCACCTCGAAACTGGAATCCGTCATGCCGTTCCCCATAAAACTGAACGCCGAGCTTGCCGGGTTGCAGCGGGAAAGCCACTAATATATCCGCCGGTCAGCCATGCATGGGCCGGATCGCGCGGCGGACGAGGGTAACAAGATGACGATATATGTGGGAGTTGGGGGCTGGGTTTTTGAGGAATGGCGGGACAATTTCTATCCCAAGGGACTGAGCCAGAAGAAAGAGCTGGAATATGCCAGCCGCCATCTCACCGCCATTGAAGTCAATGGCACCTATTATGGTTCGCAGAAACCGGAAACATTCGCGCGCTGGCATGACGAAACCCCGGACGATTTTGTCTTCACTTTGAAAGGGCCGCGCTTTGCCACCAACCGGCGCGTACTGGCGGAAGCGGGAGACTCGATCGGACGCTTTGTCGAAAGCGGCATCACGCGGCTGAAAAAGAAGCTGGGTCCGATCAACTGGCAATTCATGGCGACCAAGAAGTTTGATGCGGAGGATTTCGCTGCCTTTTTGTCGCTACTGCCGGCAAAGCATGACGGCGCGGCTTTGCGTCATGCGGTGGAAGTGCGCCATCCCAGTTTCGCCTGCGCCGAATTCGTGGCGCTGTGCATCAAGCACAAGGTTGCGATCATCACGTCGGGCGATAGCGAATTTCCCATGATTGCCGACGTCACTGCCGATTTTGCCTATATCCGGGTCATGGGTACCGAAGAAAAGGAAAAGCTGGGCTATTCCAAAGCGGCAGTCGCCAAATGGGCCGGCCGGGCCAAGGGCTGGTCGCAAGGTGACGCGCCCAAGGATCTTCCGCTGCTGGCCAAGGCAGCGGCAAAAAAGCCGCGCGACGTCTTCCTGTTCGTGATCTCCGGCGCCAAGGCGCGCAATCCGGCCGCTGCCCAGGCGATCATCGCCGCGCTCTGATTTCTTCCGCGCATAGCAGGCTTGCGCTTGTCAAAGTGCCGGCGCTCGCGGAGGATTGCAACGACAAGGGAGAGGATGATGCGTCTGATCGGTATGCTGGATTCGCCCTATGTGCGGCGGGTGGCGATTTCACTCAAGCTGGTGGGGATTGATTTCACACTTGATCAGATTTCCGTGTTTCGCGGCTTTGACGAATTCCAGGCGATCAATCCGGTCGTCAAGGCGCCCACCCTGGTGACGGATGACGGTGTGGTGTTGATGGATTCAACCTTGATCCTGGAACATGTCGAGCGGATCTCCGGTCCCCAGCGAAGCCTGATGCCGGCCGGTGCACACGAACATGTCGAAGCGCTCCGTGTGATAGGCCTGCAACTGGCGGCGTGCGAGAAAGCCGTGCAGATCATCTATGAACATCACCAGCGCCCGCCGGAAAAACAGCATCAGCCCTGGCTTGACCGGGTGCAGGGCCAATTGTTGGCGGCTTATGGCGAGTTGGAAAAGGCGATGGTGCAGCAGCCGGCCTGGTTTGGCGGCAGCCGGATGTTGCAACCGGATGTCACGGTCGCAGTGGCTTGGCGTTTCATGCAGCACTACATTCCGCAAATCATAACGGCGGATAAATTCCCCCGTCTTGCCGCTCATTCCGCCCGCGCCGAAATCGTCCCGGCCTTTGTCGAGACATCGTTCTAAGGCTCGCCGGGCTGGCGATGGCGCAGAACGGTCAGCTGGACGTCGGCGCGATGGTGGAAGCCCAGCTTTTCATAAATCGCAATCGCGCCCTTGTTGTGCGGATAGACATGCAGGAATAGTTGCTCGCCCCGCGTGACGATCTTGGCGGCGACGACGCGCATCAGATGCGCCGCCAGCCCCCGCCCGCGCGCATCGGGATGGGTGCAGACCGCGCTGATCTCGGTGAAGCCGGGCACGCGCATCCGCTCGCCAGCCATCGCGATCAGTTTTCCATTTTCGCGCACGCCCACGAATTCTCCCAGCACATGGGTGCGGGCATGGAAGGGGCCGGGTTGGGTCATGGTGGCCAGAGCCAGCATTTCGGCCGCATCGGCATCACCCAGTGCGACAATCTCGGGACCGTCTTCGGGAGGCGAAATGTGGGCCGCAATCATCTGCCGTACCGGCTCTTGGATCATGACAATCAAGCCAGGCGGCGGAACGACCGTCTGGGGTTCGACCAGGGCAACACCCCCGTCCATGGGCGTCAGCTTGCCCAGCGCCAGCAACTGTTCCGGTGTGTTGGCCGGCGTCGCGCCGAACGGCTCGATATCGGCCGGATAGCGCAGCGCCAGGTGTGGCTCCCCCAACGCCAGATCGGCCTGACGTGTGGTCAAGGCATGCCAAACTGGGCGATCCAGAATATGTGAAGTCATGAAGTCCTCCCCGCCGTCGCTATCTGGGGGTGGCCGCGCAGTGAAACAAGCGGAATGCTGTCACCGTCAAGATGCTGTCCAGAGTTCTACCAAGCTTACCCCGCGTAAAAACAGCGTGGCAATTGATGTAAATGCTGGCGCCAACATGTCCTGCTTGTTGCCATCGCAGACATTAAAAAACCAATGTTTCTTGTCGAGTTATTGCGCATCAGTTGCATCGACAAGCTTTACGACAATTTCGTAATGATCCGCGAAGAAGCACAGATTCCCGCGCCCTAGCTTTTGCGTGACGATTTTGCCGGGCGGTGCTGATGGATGTTTCGCAGCGTGGAGTTCGCGCGCAAATGCCGGATTCCAAGGCGATTAATCGCGCTCTTTTCGGCGCGTATTATGAAGAAGATATCTACGACAAATTTTGCGGGTCGATGCCGCGCGCCATGCGCATCTTCCAGTGGCGGATCGATGAAGCGATACGCCGGCGTAATCTGATCTTCGTGCATGTGCCCCGTGTTGCAGGCACCTCGATCGCGCAAGCCCTTTATGGCCCGCGCTGTACCCGTCACCACAGCATCCGCTATTACAAGACGGTGGCGCCGGACTTCTGGGCGGGGGCTGATTCCTTCGCAGTCCTGCGCGATCCCTTCGACCGTTTCGCCTCGGCCTATGCTTTTGTGCGCAGCGGCGGCACAAAGACCTGCCGTCTCAGTGATGTTTTCGTTCGACAGACCGCGCATCTGGGCAGCGTCAACGATTATCTTTCTTTTATCGAGGATCGCGACGCGCTGTCGCTGGATTTTGTGATGCGCCCGCAAAGCTGGTTCGTCTGCGATCTGGAAACCGGCGCGCCGCTGGTGAAGCGTCTGTTCCTTTACGGCCAGGATGACGCCGCACTGTCCAGCTATCTGAAATCGCACGGGGTGGACAAGCTGCTCTGGCTCAATCCTTCGGTGCGAAATCCCCTGCAGCTGTCGGCACGACAGAGGGAGCGCGTCGAAAGAATCTATGCCCGCGATTTCGCGTTGGTCAGGGCGCTGCGATACCGGCGCGCACAGGAGTCTCCCGATATCCTGCGCGTCGCCGGGATCGCGGCGGAATGATTATGGGTGGCCGCCTGCGCCCTCGATGCGCTCGCCGCTGACCCAGCCAGACTCGTCCGACGCCAGAAACACGGCGATTTTCGCGATGTCGTCGGGTTGGCCGATCCGGCCCAGCGGGGTGCTGGCCTTGGCATGGGTTTCGAAATCGCTGCCGATGAAGCCGGCGGTGTGCGTGCCCTCGGTCTCGATCATACCCGGCGCCAAGGTGTTGACGCGGATATTTTTCGGTCCCAGCTCGGCGGCCAGAACGCGCGTGACGGAATCCAGCGCGCCCTTGGTGGCCGAATAAATCACCGATTGCGGGAAGGCCCGGGTGCTGACGATCGAACTGACATTGATGATGCTGCCGCCTTCGCTGCCGAAATAAACTGCCGCTTCCCTGGCCGCCAGAATCGGGCCCAATACATTGATGTTAAACTGACGATGAAATTCATCCGGGTTCACATTCTCCAGCGGGTCGAACTGGAAGACGCCGGCATTGTTGACCAGAACATTGGGCGTGCCCAAAGCCTGCTTGGTTTCCGCGAAAAGCCTGACGACATCATCCGATTTGGACATGTCACCCTGGATCGCCACGGCCTTGCCGCCAGCTTTTTCGATATCCGCCACCACTTTGTCCGCTCCAGCGCGTGAAGAGGCGTAATTGACGGCGACCGCGGCGCCTTCTGCCGCCAGTGCTTTGGCGATGCCGGCCCCGATGCCCTTGGAGGCTCCGGTCACGACCGCCACTTTTCCTTTGAGTTTGCTCATAATTTCCCTCGATTGCGAATAACTTCGACACTTAGATAATCGTCGAAGTGTTGAATGCAAGGCTCGCCCGATACATCGTTGGTCACCCTCTCCTGCGCGCGCAAAGCGCGCTGGCGGGGGAGGGCCGTAGCAGGCTCTTGAGCCTGCGTAGGTCGGAGGGGGTTAGATCTTCGACAATCGCGCGACATAGGCGTCCAGAAGATCGCGCTGCACGGCCAGATTCATGAATTTGCCCTCGCGGGTGATCTCCACCAGACCGGCGTTCTCCAGCTCCTTGATGTGGTGGGAGAGGGTGGCGGCGCTGACCTTGTGTGCATCGCGGATCGCCGAACAGGACATCGGGGTGGCGGATGCGCCGATCTGCTTGAGAATCTGGTAACGGCGCGGCTCCGCCAGCGCGCGGGCGATCTGCGCGAATTGCCGGTCCGAGAGTTTCGCGTGTGCCATGTCAGAGCTTAATCCCCAGGCAATTCGGCTGTCCAGATTGTGATTTCCATTAGCGGCGCTACTAGGTCTAGATAAGCATCGTGCCTGGATTTTTGAAGCTGTGCGGAAGTTGAAATCGCGCTTGCCCGCTTGGTCCGCGCCCGGTTGATTGGATTTCTTTCGAGCTTGAGCATTGATGGAACACGAAGCCTACCGCCACGTCCCTTATGATGTCGAAGTCGAGCAGGC
Source organism: Alphaproteobacteria bacterium (assembly GCA_041690975.1). Taxonomy (GTDB): domain Bacteria; phylum Pseudomonadota; class Alphaproteobacteria; order Micropepsales; family Micropepsaceae; genus Rhizomicrobium. The sequence continues at coordinate 5,347 of JBEPVO010000061.1, read as the reverse complement.
TCTGCTCGGCGCCATCCTGGTGGACAATCAGGCGCTGGAGCGCGTCGCATCGCTGCTCAAGCCTGAGCATTTCTACGATCCGCTCCATGCGCGCATTTTCGAGACCATGAGCATCGCGGTGGAGCGCGGCAGCTTCGTGCTCACGCCCTTGACCCTGCATGCGGCGATGAAGGCCGATCCCGGTCTGATCGAATTGGGCGGCACCGCTTATCTGGCGGGCCTGGCGCAAGCCGCGCCCTCCATGCCCAATGTGCGCGATTTTGCCCGCATCCTGCATGACCTGGCGGTGCGCCGCAGCCTGATCCGCATCGGCGAAGATATCGTCAATACCGCCTATGAAGCGCCCACCGAAAAGGGCCCGCAAGCGCAGATTCAGGAAGCGGAAAAAGCGCTCTATGCCGTCAGCGAGACCAGCAAATACGGCGAAGGTCCGCTGGATTTCCACGAGGCGCTGCGCCGGACTGTTGAATCGGCGGAAAAGGCGCAGGCGCGGGGCGGCCGCATTTCCGGCATCACGTCGGGCTTCACCGAAATCGACATGGTGTTGGGTGGTCTTCAGCCGTCAGATCTTCTGATCCTGGCTGGCCGTCCCGGCATGGGCAAAACGGCGCTGGGCACCAACATGGCCTTCAACACCGCCCGCGCCTATGTCCGGGACATGCTTGCGGGCGCGGAATATCCCAGCGGGGCACCGGTGCTGTTCTTCTCACTGGAAATGGCGGCGCAGCAGCTCGCCGCGCGTATCCTGTCAGAACAGACCGAGATCGAAGGCTGGAAAATCCGCAATGGCCGCTTTGCGGAAAATGAATGGGAGAAATTCGTTCTCGCCATGCAGGATCTTTCCAGCCTGCCACTTTACATTGACGATACCGGCGGTATTTCCATCGCCCAAATCGCGGCCCGGGCGCGTCGTCTGAAGCGGGAAAAGAAGATCGGGCTGATCATTATCGACTATCTGCAGCTGGTCGAGCCGTCGCGCCGCGCCGAAAATCGCGTCCAGGAAATCACGGAAGTCACCAAGGGGCTCAAGGCTCTGGCCAAGGAGCTGAACATTCCGATTTTGGCTCTGTCGCAGCTTTCGCGCGGCGTCGATGCGCGTGACGACAAGCGGCCGGTCCTGTCGGATCTGCGTGAATCCGGCTCGATCGAGCAGGACGCGGACGTTGTTATGTTCGTTTATCGCGAGGAATATTATCTGAAATCCCGCGAGCCCGAAGCCGGCTCGTCCGAGCATGCCAAATGGATGGACAAGTTGGACCGGGCCACGAACCGGGCGGAAGTGCTGATCGAAAAGCACCGCCATGGCCAGACGCGCTCGATCGAGCTGGTTTTCGAAGGCAATTTCACCCGCTTCAGCAACAAGGCCGAAGATTCCTTCTCGGGGCGCTAGTCGTTGCCGACATTGATGAAGCGGGCGCGGCCGCTCGCCAGCAATGCGATCTGGCCCGGCAGGAGTTTCAGGTCATAGCCGAAGCGGATTAACTCGCGTTTCGCATAGGTGAGATCGAATTTCCGCAATCCGACCCGCCAACCTTCGATATCGGATTTGTTGCCGATGAAATCTTGCTGCCGCGCCACGGTCGGCAGCAGTTGCCAGGGCTGAAGCCGGGCAAAGTTTTTTGAATTGTTGGGATTGAAGAGCAGGTGATCCACCGGCAAGTCGAACCGGGTAATGGCCAGCAATATTTCCGCAGCCCGGCGCGAGAGAATATACGCGGCGGCCCCGGTGTGACGCGAATGCATGCGGGCGATCCGGAATCCCTGGCCGACATCCGCGAAATCCGACAGCAGGACGCTCTGTCCTGGCGGCCCATAATGTTCCAGCTTGATGAGATCGATGCCTTTGGGGATCCAGTCGGCGGCGCTCAGCACGACGCGCGCGCCATCCTTCAGCACCACATCGTCTTCCAGCACCGCGGCATAGGCGGCATCGCTGTCGATCAGTCTTTGCCAGGCATCGCGATGGGAGAGGGAGCAGCATTTGTCGCCGCGCGGGATTTCCCCCAAGGGGCCGGTGGGCTGGAACCATCGGTCCACGGTTCCCATATCCGCATCGCGGGCGTCCCTTGCATCCAGCCGCGTCAGGGTCAGGCCCAGCTTTTGGGCCTGCAATTCCATGGTGGTCCGCCGGTCGGGACGCCGCGCCAGATTGATGAGGTAAATGTCCATACATGTTTATGCAACGCGGGTTGCAATTTGTGAAATCCCAATGAAATTGGCCTGACGCGGCGCCAGACGATATGCTGTAGGCTGATGAGTTCCGGCGGCAAGCCACGAGAGATTTGCTTTTGACCGATCACGCAATGGCCTTTTACGGGAATCGGCCGTCACGCCTGCCGAACGAGGAAGAGCGGCGGGTACTGATCCGTCGTGCCGCCACCTGGACCCTGGTGGCGCTGGTTCATGTCTTGCTGCTGTCAGCTTTTATCCTGGACCAGTATCGCCAGGAAAATCTCACGATGCGCAAGCAGAGCGAGATCATCCTGGATCTCACCCGCTTGCCCAGAGGGTCGGCGCCGCCGATCCAGATGATCCGTCCCTTGGTCCCCCATGCCACCGAGCCGCAGATCACCACCGCGCCCGTAATTGTTTTGCCGCCGCCCAATCCCGACCTGGCCATGCCCCAGACGCCCGCCGATATCCTGAAGGCGATCGGTGAGGCTTTGTCCTGCGGCGCGGAGAATTATGAAAATCTCACCCAGACCGAACGTGTCCGTTGCAAGCACGAACCCTGGATCGCGCGCAAAATGCCGGACGGCACCATTGTGCTGCAGGCCGCCAATCCGGTGTCGCCCTATGCGCCGCCGCCCATTCCCAAATTGTCCGGTGCTGACGCCATGCGTCAGCGGATGCGGACTGCCCCGCCGTGCCCCATCCTGGCTAACACGCCGTGCCTCACCGAGACCCCGATGGTGGGGATCGGCATTCCCACCAATTAGAAGCCGCCAGCTAGACGGGGGCGCCCGGGGCGGGCCATTGTTCCCCTATGAGAGACAATGATTTCGAAGCCTGCCGCCTGACCGTGCGGTTGGGCGCCGTTGCCGAAAATTATCGAAGCTTCAAGCGGCTGGCGGGGCCGGCTGCCGTGGCGGGCATGATCAAGGCCGACGCCTATGGCATGGGTGCCGATTTCGTGGCGCCCGTCCTGGCCCGCGCGGGCTGCGATACGTTTTTCGTGGCGCGGCTCGAAGAGGCGGTGGCCCTGCGCCGTACTTTGCGCGAAACCCGCATCTTCGTACTCGACGGCGCGCCGCCCGATGCGGTGCCCGCTTTGATCGCGCATAACATCACGCCTGTGCTGAATTCGCTGGGCGAGATCGCAGCCTGGAATGCCGCCGCCGCCACCGCGCGCCGTGGCCTGGATGCGGCCATTCATATCGACACCGGCATGAACCGGCTGGGGTTGCCCGGCGAGGAATTGTCCACTCTTGCGGGGGAATGGAAGACGCGGCTGAAGAATATCAATTTGGTCCTGCTGATGAGCCATCTGGCCTGTGGCGACGAACCCAACAGCAAAATGAACGACCAGCAGCTGTCGCGTTTTCGTACCGCGCTCGCCATGCTACCGCCGGCGCCGGCCAGCCTGGCCGCTTCGGGCGGTGCCTTCCTGGGCAAGCCCTACTGGTTCGATCTGGTGCGGCCCGGGGTCGGGCTTTTCGGCGGTGCCCCGCAGGAGGGCGGAAAACCTATGAAAACCGTGGCTGTCCTGACCGGGCGGGTGCTGCAGCTGCGCCGAATTGACTCGGGCGAAAGCGTTGGCTACGCAGCGACCTTTCGCGCCAAAAGGCCCACCATGCTTGCCACTGTGGCGCCCGGCTATGCCGCCGGTATCCCGCGCACATTATCCAACAAGGGCGTCGTGTTCGCGGCGGGCCGGCTGGCGCATTTTGTGGGCCGCGTCTCGATGGACATGACCAGCGTGGATGTCACCGATCTGACCGTGAAAGTGGGAGATGCGGTGGAATTCCTGGGCGATCATGTGAGTTTGGAAGAAGTGGCGGCGCTGGCCGGCACCAACGCCTATGAAATCCTCACCGGCCTCAAGGTGCCGCGCCATTACACGGATGCGGCGTCATGAATTTCTTCGCCGTTATCGGACGCGCCGTTCTCACTTTGTTGGGGCAGATCGGCCGGGTGACTCGCTTCACCGGGCAGACGCTCGCCGCCATTTTCAGCGCGCCCTTTTATGGCCGGTTGCTGGCGCAGCAGATCATGCGGATCGGCTATTTCTCGCTGCCAGTGGTGGGGCTGACGGCGCTGTCCACCGGTGCGGTGCTGGCGCTGCAGATCTATCTGGGTGGCAATCGCTATGGCGCCGAAGCCATCGTGCCGCAGATCGTGGTCCTGGGCATCACACGCGAATTGGGGCCGGTGATTGCGGGCCTGATGGTGGCCGGCCGGGTTGCTGCCGCCATCGCCGCCGAACTGGGCACCATGAAAGTGACGGAGCAGATCGACGCGCTCACCACGCTTGCCACCAATCCGATTAAATATCTGGTGGTACCGCGCCTGCTGGCAGCGGTGGTCTCGTTGCCGATCCTCACGGCGGTTGGCGATTCCATCGGCGTGATGGGGGGCTATCTGGTTTCGACCTACAATCTCGGCTTCACCGGCTCGATCTATCTCAAGAACACAGTGGACTTTGCCAAGACGGACGACATCACATCGGGCCTGATCAAGGCGGCGGTGTTCGGTTTCATCATCGCTATGATGGGCTGCTACAATGGATTTTACTCCAAGGGCGGAGCGCAGGGTGTCGGCGCCGCCACCACCAATGCTGTGGTCGCGTCCAGTATCCTGATCCTGGCCGCCGATTTCGTTCTCACCGCGATCCTGTTCCACACATGACAGCGAAGATCGAACTCATCGGCGTCAAGAAGCGCTTCGGCTCCAAGGTTGTGCTGGATGGTGTCGATCTCACCATCGAGAAGCAATCCTCGACCGTCATCATCGGTGGTTCAGGCACCGGTAAATCGGTTACCATCAAATGCATCCTGGGCATTCTCACCCCGGACGAGGGTACCATCCGAGTCGACGGTCAGGATGTGACCCGACTCAAGGGTGCAGCCCGCGATCCCTTGATGAAGAAATTCGGCATGCTGTTCCAGGGCGGGGCGCTGTTCGACAGTCTGCCGGTCTGGGAAAATGTCGCGTTCGGGTTGATCCAGGGCCATGGCGTGCCCCGCGCCAAGGCCAAGGATATCGCCATCGAGAAACTCGCCAAGGTGGGTCTCAGCAGCGATGTTGCTTATCTCAGCCCCTCGGAACTGTCCGGCGGCATGCAGAAGCGCGTCGGCCTGGCCCGCGCCATCGCCGCCGATCCGGAAATCATCTTCTTCGACGAGCC
>JBEPVO010000060.1:0-16004 GCA_041690975.1 Alphaproteobacteria bacterium | reverse complement strand
CGATATTTCTTCTGTTGTGCTCCAACGTCTTCATGACGTTCGCCTGGTACGGCCAACTCAAACTCCCCAATACGGCATTGTGGATTTTGATTCCCGTGAGCTGGGGCATCGCGCTGCTGGAATATTGCTTCGCAGTGCCGGCCAACAAGATCGGCCATCAGGTTTATTCAGCTGCGCAATTGAAGACGATGCAGGAAGTCATCACCCTGATCGTGTTCGCGATCTTCTCGGTGACCTATCTGGGCGAGTCGTTGAAATGGAATCATGGCGTCGCGTTCGCCTTGATCGCGGCCGCCGCGTATTTCGCATTTCACAAATTTTGAAGGTCGTTCAACTCGCCGGCCACGGATTGTCGTGAAAGCCGTCCACCGGCCTTAGCGGGATCGGCAGCGCGGCGTTGGCTCCGATATAAAGTTCGAGCGTCATCTGGTTGCTCGACTTGTCCCATTCCATCTGCGGTGCGAATTCGCCGGGCTTGCGGAAGGTCTTGCCGTCGAAATCGAACGGCCTTGGCGTGATGGTGTCCCAGCCGGTGGCCAGATCGGCGGCCAATTCCTCGCGCACTGCCTGGAGGCGTTCGGGCCGAGCATTTTGCATGTTGGTGATGTCGGGGGCGCTGACCTTGACCTGGCCATCGGCCATGATCTCCACCCGCGCCGCCACCAGGGTGCCGTTACTGGCATAGCCGCCTTCCCAGCGGCCTTGCGGCGGATGGGGCTTGGAGCACGCCGTCAAAACCAGGAAAAGAAGAGCGGCCGTGGCCTTGCGCATAGGGGCCTGACTCATTTGGGACGGCGGCAGCTTACGCCCGATTGCTTAAAATGTGGACATATCCGGCATGACGAACCCAACCCTTGCCCGGTGGCCGTCCGGTTGATAGGGGAAGGCGTAATTTTGCGCAGGTTTGTCATGCCGCTGCCGAAAGATTTCCTTGCCCAATCCCTGAACCGTATCCAGCCCTCGCCCACCATCGCGGTGACGCAAAAGGCGCGCGACCTCAAGGCGGCGGGCCGCGACGTGATCGGCCTGGGTGCCGGCGAGCCGGATTTCGATACCCCGGACAACATCAAGGAAGCCGCCATCGCGGCCATCCGGCGGGGCGAGACCAAATACACCGCCGTCGAAGGCATCCCTGAGCTGCGCGCCGCCATTGCCAAGAAGTTCAAGCGCGAGAACGGTCTGGACTACAAGCCGTCCCAGACCTTCGTGTCGCCGGGCGGCAAGTCCATCATCTATAACGCGCTGCTGGCAACGTTGAACCCGGGCGACGAAGTCATCGTGCCGGCGCCTTACTGGGTGTCCTATCCCGACATCGCATTGCTGGGCGGCGGCAAGCCGGTGGTGATCGAGACCAAGCTGGAAGACGGGTTTCGTCTCAAGCCCGAAGACTTGGAAAAAGCGATCACGCCCAAAACCAAATGGCTGATCTTCAACCAGCCCTCCAACCCGACAGGCGCCTGCTACAGCGAGGCGCATCTGCGGGCCATCACCGATGTGCTGATGAAGCATCCGCAGGTCTGGATCCTCACCGACGATATGTATGAGCATCTGGTGTTCGAAGGGTTCAAGTTCCGCACCGTGGCCGAGATCGAGCCCCGGCTGTACGAGCGCACCCTCACCATGAACGGTGTCTCGAAAGCCTATGCCATGACGGGCTGGCGCATCGGTTACTGCGCGGGCCCCGAAGACCTGATCAAGGCGATGGCCAAGCTGCAATCGCAATCGGCCACCAACGCCTCGTCCATCTCGCAATGGGCGGCGGTGGAAGCCTTGAACGGGACGCAGGATTTCATTCCCGGATTTCAGAAACTGTTTGAAGGCCGCCGCGATCTGGTGGTGTCGATGCTGAATCAGGCCAATGGCCTGGAATGCCCTAAGCCGGAAGGCGCCTTCTATGTCTATCCTTCGATCCGCAAGCTGATCGGCAAGAAGACGCCGGGCGGCAAGACGATCGCGACCGACGCCGATTTCGCCAGCGAATTGCTGGAAGCCGAAGGCGTGGCGGTGGTGCATGGCGCGGCGTTCGGTCTGTCGCCCTTCTTCCGCATCTCCTACGCGACATCGAACGCGATCCTGGAAGATGCCTGCATCCGCATCCAGAAATTCTGCGGCAGCTTGGTGTGAGTGAAGATGGTGTGAGTGAAGGTGGCGTGAGCGATGGCGGCGCGCCGATCAGACGTGTCCGCTGGTATCATCTGATAACGCCCCAGGCTCTGGGCTTAGGTGCGCCGACGCTTCTGTTGATCGGCCTGGTTGTGCTTTGGGTCGCACAGGGCCGCGTTCAGGGCGGCATGGCGCAATTGCAGGCGTGGCTGTCTAGTTTCACCGGCCTCAATCTGCTTCTCGATTTCTCCAATCTTCTCATCCTGGGGATGGCACTCTGGATCCTCTCGCGTGTCACCGATCCGGCGTTGCCGGCGCGGTTCATTGCCTTGTCGCGCAAAAATGTATTGATCGGCGTGGCGGCGGGCCTGGGCGCGGTGATCGTGTCCGCGACGGTCGAGTATCTCAGCGATCGCTATCTGCACACCAATCTTGCCCAGGACAGCAACACGACCATGGTGTTGCCGCACCGGATCGATCAGCTGGCGCTTGGCGTGTTCACGGTGGCAATCCTCGCGCCGTTGACGGAGGAAGTTTATTTCCGCGGCATCGTGTTGGGTTGGATGCGCCGTCATTGGGGCATGGCCTGGGCCATCGGTCTGTCGTCGCTGGTGTTCGGTGTCATGCATCTCAAATGGCTGACCCCTGGTGGCACCGGCGGCATGGTGGCGACAGCCGAATTGGTGGCGATGGGCGTGTTGCTGGCGCTGGTGGCGGTGCGGACGGGCTCGCTTTGGACCTCGGTCATCACCCATGGCGTGAACAATCTGCTGGCCGCTTTGGCCGCGGTTTTCCTGACGCAATGACCGCAGGGGCCAAGGCCCCAGATATCCCGCACGGTCGAATTCTTACAACCATTTGTTTTTATTGTTTTTTGTCGCACCTGGCTTCCGGCATCGTAAAGCTGATCTTAAGCAAGCCCGCGGTAAAAAAGCCCCATGTTGAAGGGGGTAACATACCGATCCAGCTTGGTCCCGCTGGCTGCGATTTTGTTCGCGGCTGTCGGCATGCCTGCGCATGCCGACGAGAATTTTGGCGACTTCAGCGTCAGCGGCTATGTCGACTTCCGTGTCATCGCGCCGCCGCGCGAAGCTGCCTGGCTGAATGGCGGGCTTTCCAAATTCCGCTATGGCAATGACGAAGGCAATTTCCGTTTTACCGAAGCCGTGGTGCAGGGCCGCTATAAAATCGACGATACGCTTTCCGCCGTCCTGGTGTTGCGCGGCGAGCCGGAACAGCGCATCGGCATCGACATGCTCGAAGGCTATGTTTCCTGGCATCCCGTATCGGCGGGGCCGTTCAGCTGGTCGGTGAAGGCGGGCGCCTTCTTTCCCACCATCAGTCTGGAAAATGACGATCTGGGCTGGGCAAGCCCCTACACATTGACGCCATCGGCGATCAATAGCTGGATCGGCGAAGAGCTGCGGACCATCGGCAGCGAAGCGATTTTGCGTTACGACACAAATGGTTTGGGCACGGTCTCGCTGACCGGCGCGGTGACTTGCTGCAACGATCCCGCCGGCGTTCTCATGGCCTATCGCGGGTGGGCGATGGATGATCGGCCTGCCGGCATTTTCAGCGATCAACGATTGCCGGACGCGACCTTGCGGCTGTTCCATCGGTCCACGCCGGATCGCACGCCCATGTTCGACGAGATCGATGGCCGTCCCGGCTGGTATGCGGGCCTTACCTGGCAAATGGCGGGCGTCGGTAAATTATCCGTGCTGCGCTACGACAATGAAGGCGATCCCAACAAAGTCTCCGGTGAATATGCGGCCTGGGATACGCGTTTCTGGAGCTATGGCGCGCGAACGGGGTGGGATGAACTTGTGCTGATCGCACAAGGGCTGCAAGGCCAGACGGTGGTGGGCACGCGCTTCGGCCTTTCCTACACATTCTTCCAGTCGGCGTTCCTGCTGGCGAGTTACGATCTGAGCGGCGTGGGGGCGGAAGATTGGCGCGCCAGTGTTCGCGGCGATGTCTTCGCCACCCGCCATCCCGCCGCCACGCCCAGTGTCATGAACGAAGACGGCCATGCCGCGACGGTTAGCCTGTCCTGGCAGCATTTCGATTGGCTGCGCGTCACTGGCGAAATGATCGCCATGCAGTCGCGGCGCCGGGAATATCTGCTGGACGGATTTCCGTCCGCCGCTTTGAGCCAGCAACAGTTGCAGTTGTCGGCCAAGTTCTTTTTCTAACTTTATTGACGTATCCCAGGCCCGTCTCCCCTGCACGCGCGTCAGCGCGTTGGCGGGGGAGTGGCCGTAGCAGCGCTTGCGATGCGCAGGCCGAGGGGGCCTACATCAGAAGTTTTCGCACCTGAACGCGGGATGAACGGGCCAGGCTAAGTTCCAAAATATTGGAAATTTCATCCTTGCGGGTGCAACTTGAAGCGCCGCACAATTGCGTTATCTGGAAGGGTAATTCCTGAGAGGCGATGCCATGATCCGTACAGCCAGTTTAGCCGCATTGACCGTGGTGCTGATGAGCGCCACGGCTTTCGCGCAATCCAACGCCGCGCCCAACGGGCCGCCGGCGCAATTGTCCAATCCCAATAGCTATGATGACCGCTATGATGGGCCGGACCAGCGTGACGACCAACGATACGACCAGCGATACGACCAGCGCGCGGCACCGCCGCAACAGACGGCGCAGGATCAGCGTTCGCGCGATCTGTTTTGCCGCCGCGATGCCGCGGCGCGCACCGGCTATGTCACGCCGGGCCAGGCCGCCGGGCATGAACAGGCCAATGGCACCATTCTCGGTACCCTGGGCGGCGCGGCCGTCGGTGCGCTTATCGGCGGTGCGGCCGGCAATGCCGGGGCAGGCGCGGCTATCGGTGCGGGCGCTGGGTTGATCGGTGGAACTGCCGTCGGCGCAGACAATGCCCGCCGCGCGGCCGCCGACGTCGAACGCGACTATGCCTCGGCTTATTACGCCTGCATGGGCGAAGCCGATAATGGCCCGGACGGCAAATATGCCTATGGCCCGCCGCCGGCACCCGGCAGCTATTACGGTCCCCCGCCGCCGCCCTCGACTTATTACGGCTATGGCCCCGCGCCTTATCCGTACCCCTATTATCCCTATTACGGGCCGGCTTACGGACCCGCCTATGGACCGTCCTACGGACCCAGCGTGGGCTTCAGTTTCGGCTTTGGCGGTCGCGGTGGCTGGGGGCATGGCGGCCGCGGGCGCCATTAGGTACTAGGACGATCTGACTTCTTTTGTCGGGAGCGGCTGGGCTGTAAGGTCCGGCCGTTCTCATTTCCGGGTCATCGATGCCGCCAAGAAACAATCCCGCCAAGCTCAATCCGTTGCAGCTACGCACTTTGACCCTGCTGCAGGCGATTGCGCGCATCCCCGGCGCCGCAAACCTGCTGTCCAATGGCGACATCGTTATCACCCAGTTCCCCAACGCCCATGGCGATCATTTTCATCTGGGCGACGCCACGGTCGCCGGACGCGACGCCACCGGTCTGGAGAATCAAGCCGTGTGGAATGCGCTGACCCGCAAGGGCATGATCAAGTCGGAATGGCCGCACCAGATCGCGCTGACGCCGGATGGCCAGAATTATGACACAGGTCTGGTGGATGAAATCCTTCACCACAGCAGTCACTGAGATACAATGAACGCCAAGAAGCGCCGCCGTCTCTATTTCGCCGCCGCCATTGTCGCGGCAGGCGGGGTGCTGGCCGTGGCGATCGTCTATCAGCTTGGCAATAACGTGCTGTATTTCTACAGTCCCAGCGACATCGCCACCAAGCATGTCGAGCCTGGCGTCGCGTTCCGCATCGGCGGCCTGGTGGAAAAATCCAGCGTGCATCATGGCGACGGCGCCGATGTTCGCTTTGTCGTCACCGACGGCGCGCGCACCGTGCCGGTGAATTTCGAAGGCGTGCTGCCCGCCTTGTTCCGCGAAGGCCAGGGCGTGGTGGCGACCGGCGCGCTGGACGGCACCGGCACTTTCAATGCCAGCGAAGTGCTGGCCAAACACGATGAGAAATACATGCCGCCCGAACTGGTGGCGGCCTTGAAGCGCTCGGGCCGCTGGAAGGAAGGCGAATAGCATGCTGGGTGAGTCCCATGCTGGGTGAGCTAGGTCAGCTCGCACTCTGCTTTGCGCTGGGCCTGTCGCTGGTGATGGCGGTGGCGGGCTTGCTGGGCGCGCGGGCCGATGCGCCAAATTCCGGACTTAATTCTGAGTTGGCGCGTTCCATCGCCTCGGCGTCCACCATGGGCATGATGGTGTTCGTCGTGCTGGCGTTTGGCGCGCTGCTGATGGGCTTCGTGACGTCGGATTTTTCCATCGCCGCGGTCGCCAACAATTCCCACACCTTGAAGCCGATGATCTACAAGATCACCGGCGTATGGGGTAATCACGAAGGCTCCATGCTGCTCTGGGTGCTGGTGTTGTCGCTCTATGCGGGCGCGGTGGCGGCGATGGGGCGCGGCGGCGCGCGGCTCACCAGTGCGGCACTGGGCGTGCAGGGCTTGCTGGCAGCGGCATTCATTCTCTTCATTCTCTTCACCTCCAATCCGTTTCTGCGTCTCGATCCGGCACCGTTTGAAGGTGCCGGCCTCAATCCGCTGTTGCAGGATCCGGGCTTGGCGATCCATCCGCCCATGCTCTATGCGGGCTATGTCGGGCTTTCGGCGTCTTTCTCCTATGCCGCTGCCGCGCTGATGGTGGGCGAAGCAGGTTGGGCACGTGCGGCGCGGCCATTCATGCTGATCGCCTGGATCGCGCTGACCTGCGGTATCGCGCTGGGAAGCTGGTGGGCCTATTACGAATTGGGCTGGGGCGGATTCTGGTTCTGGGATCCGGTGGAGAACGCCTCCTTGATGCCGTGGCTGATTGCCACCGCGCTTTTGCATTCGGCGCTGGCGACGGAAAAGAGCGGCGCGTTTCGCACCTGGACCTTGTTGCTGGCGATCGGGGGGTTTTCGCTCAGCCTGATCGGTACGTTCCTGGTGCGCTCCGGCGTGCTGTCGTCGGTGCACGCCTTTGCGTCCGATCCCACGCGCGGCTTCTTCATCATGGTGTTGATCCTGTGCGCCATCGGCGGCGCGCTGGCCCTGTTCGCCTGGCGCGCGCCGACGCTGCAGGGCGGCGCGTCCTTCGACACGGTGAGCCGCGAAAGCGCGCTGTTGTTGAACAATGTTTTCCTGGTCGGCGCCTGCGCCGCGGTTTTCGTCGGCACGCTGTATCCGTTGGGGCTCGATGCCATGACGGGCCAGAAGATTTCCGTCGGCCCGCCTTATTACGCGCTGACCTTCGCGCCGATTTTCCTGGCCTTGCTGTTGCTGGTGCCGTTCGGACCCAAGCTGGGTTGGCGGCGCGGCGATCTCAAAGCCAGTTTCCACGCCCTGATGCCCGCGCTGGGGCTCGCCGGTGTTGCAGCGGTCGCGGTTCTGGCCATCGCCAGTCCGCGCACCCTGACCGGCATGATGGCCTTCGCGGTGGCGGGTTGGGTGATCGGCGCTTCCATTCTCGACATCATCAAGCGCAAAGGCGCACGAGCCAGTGCATTTGCCGCCGCGTTGGCGCACGCAGGACTTGGCGTGACCTTGATGGGCGTGGCGGGTACCACCCTGTGGCGCAGCGAAGCCTTGGATGTGGTGGGGCCAGGCGAGACCATGACCGTCGGGCCTTACACATTGCGCTTCGATGGCGTGACGCAAGTGCAGGGACCGAATTTCCAGGCGACCCAAGCCCAACTTGCCTTGATGGATGGCGGCCGCGTCGTGACGGTGCTGCGGCCTGAAAAGCGGGTCTATCCCGCCGAAGGTCAGGAGACGGCCGATACCGCCATCCGCACGACTGGGCTGCGCGATCTGTATCTGGCGCTGGGTGACGACCGCGGCAATGGCCGCTGGACCATCCGCGCCTATGTCAGCCCGCTGGCGCCGTTCATCTGGCTCGGCGCTCTGGTGATGGCGGCGGGCGGGTTCCTCAGTCTGTGGGGCCGTCTGCGCGTCAAGCTGGGCGCACCATCGCCTGCCGTGCAGCCCGCCGAATGATCCGCACCCTGTTTTTCCTTCTGCTGCTGGCGGCATCGGTGCCGGCGGTAGCGGCGCCGGTGGCGGATACTTTCGCCAATCCGATAACCGAAACCCGCGCCCGCGCCTTGCAGCGGCAATTGCGCTGCCTGGTCTGCCAGGGCGAGAGCATCGACGAATCCGGCGCGACCTTGGCCGCCGATCTGCGCCATCTGGTGCGCCAGCAGATCGCGGACGGAAAAAACGATCAGCAGATCAAGGATTACCTGGTCGCACGCTATGGCGTTTTCATCTTGATGCAGCCGCCCTTGCAGCCCGATACCTATCTGCTGTGGCTGGCGCCTTTCGTGGTATTGTTTGGCGCCGGCGGCATAGCGTTCTGGGTGATCCGCCGCGCCCGGCCGACTGGCCCAGAAACTCTATGATTCTGTTTACTTTTTAACATTCCCGTTAGAAACAAGTAAGAATGCGCGCGCATAGTCCACCCATGGGGTCTTCCGGGGGCGGACGGCCGCCGGCTTTAAGGAGCACATGATGCAGACCGACAACCCCAACCAACCCGCCAATTCCGCCCTTCGCCGGACCCGCGCCCGCCTTCTGGCGATGGGCAGCGCCGCTGCGATCCTGGTGGTCGGTCTGGGCGCCTTTGCTCTTCTGCCGCAGACCCGCCCCACGCCTATCGCCGCCACCGGTGCGCCGGTCCGCGTTGCCGCCAACGACACGCGCGCCACGCCTCGCATGGTGGAGAATTCCTCGCCCTTCAGTTTCGCCGATCTGGTCGAACGCGTCAGCCCCGCCGTCGTGACGATCACTTCGGAGACCATGACCACCGAGAATGACAGTGACGAACAGCAGGAAAACATCCCCGCGCCGTTCCGCGATCTTTTCAATCAGTTCAACAAGCAGCAGCCGCAGAAGCCGCACAAAGCGATCAGCGCCGGTTCGGGCTTTATCATCGACAAGACGGGACTGATCGTCACCAACAACCACGTCGTGGACAACGGCAAGAAGATCACCGTCAAGCTGCCGGACGGCCGCAGCTTCGAAGCAAAGCTGATGGGCACCGATCCGGCCACTGACATCGCGCTGCTCAAGGTCAAGTCCGACAAGCCGCTGCCCACCGTGGAATTCGGCAATGACCGCACCTTGCGCGTGGGCGACTGGGTGGTCGCGGTCGGAAATCCCTTCGGTCTTTCCAATTCGGTGACCGCGGGCATCGTCTCCTCGATCGGGCGCGACATCGGCGCAGGCAATTATAACGACTTCATCCAGATCGACGCGCCCATCAATCGCGGCAACTCCGGCGGCCCAACCTTCGATCTGCGCGGCCAGGTCATCGGCATGAATTCGATGATCTTCTCGCCGTCCGGCGGCAGTGTCGGCATCGGCTTCGCCATTCCCGCCACAACCATCCATGACGTGGTGGATCAGCTTCAAGCCCATGGCAAAGTCTCGCGCGGCTGGCTGGGCGTCAGCATCCAGAGCGTGACGCCGGAAATCGCCTCCTCGCTCGGCATCAAGGATCAAAAGGGTGCGCTGGTCGCCGACGTGGTGCCGGGTGGTCCGGCGGCCAAGGCCGGCTTCGAGCAGGGCGACATCGTCACGGCCATCAATGGTGTGGCGGTGGACGACAATCGCGACCTGACACGCAAGGTGGCGCTGGTGGCTTCGGGCCAGACCGCGACCTTCACGGTCGTGCGGCAAGGTAAGCAGCAGAATATCAAGGCCGAGATCGGTGCCCGTCCAGACGATAAAGTCGCGTCGCACATGCCCAATGCGCCAGCGGGTCCTACCGCTACCGGCAATGCGATGGGCCTGGGCCTGGCGTCGTTGACGCCCGATGCCCGCAAGACTTTCAATCTGGCCGAAACCACCACCGGTGTGTTGATCACCAAGGTCGATCCCAACAGCGATGCCGCCGAGAAGGGTTTGCAGCCCGGCGATGTCGTGCAGCGGGTCGGTGGTCGTCCTGTTCATACCCCTGCTGAGGTGCAGACCGGTGTGAGCGAAGCGCAAAAGGGCGGTCGCAAGAGCGTTCTGCTCCTGGTCGCTTCCAGCCAGGGCGGCTCACGCTTCGTGGCCGTGGACGTCGGGGCGTGAGTTTGAGTTAAGGCAATTATCGGGCGGCGGGGCGAGAAGCCTCGTTGCCTGGCCCCCCGCGCCGGTGGCGGCAAGTCCCCCCACCCAACGCCGCCGGCGCGGACCCTATTGGCGCAAAGGAGTTTCACCGCATGCGAATTCTCGTCGTCGAGGACGATCTGGAAGCCCAGCGCTATCTGGTCCAGGGCTTGAAGGAATCGGGCCATGTGGTGGACGATGCCGCGGACGGCGATCTCGGTCTGTCGCTTGCGCTGTCGCGGCCTTATGACGTGGCGATCATAGATCGCATGCTGCCCAAGATGGACGGCCTGGGCGTCGTGGCCGAGATGCGCGAACATGGCAACGCCACGCCGGTGCTGTTCCTGTCGGCTTTGTCCGAAGTGGACGACCGGGTGAAGGGCCTCAAGGCCGGCGGCGATGATTATCTCACCAAGCCTTATGCCTTTGTCGAATTGCTGGCACGGATTGACGCCCTGATGCGCCGCCGCTCGCCCGTGGCGGTGAAGACAAGGCTGACGGTGGGCGATCTGGATCTGGATCTGCTGACCCGGGCCGCCAAGCGGGCCGAACAGGCGATCGACCTGCAGCCGCGCGAATTCCGCCTGCTGGAGTATTTAATGCGCCATGCCGGCCAGGTGGTGACCCGCACCATGCTGCTGGAAAGCGTGTGGGAATATCATTTCGACCCCCAGACCAATGTCATCGATGTGCATATCTCGCGGCTTCGCGCCAAGATCGACAAGGGCTTCGACACGCCTTTACTGCATACGATCCGCGGTGCTGGCTATATGATACGGGCCAGGTAAGGCCACCAGGAAAAGGATAGGGGAGGCCATGCGCGCCGGCTTTCGCCTTCTCCGCACGCAAGCATTCAGGATCGTGCTTGTGTATGTACTGCTGTTCGCCGTCTCGGTGAGCGCGCTGCTGTTCTTTACGTATTGGAATACCCGCCGCACCCTGGACGCGCAAACCGACCAGATCATCGAAGCCGAGATCACGGGCCTTTCCGAACAATATCAGCGGTTGGGTTTGCATGGATTGGGGGAAAGCGTGATGAGCCGGTCGCTGCATGGCGACAAGGCGCTTTATCTTCTGACCGACAATTCGCACCGGCCGATGGCGGGCAATTTGGATTCCTGGCCCGCGATCACGGTCAATCCCGGCAATTTTGTCGAATTCGATTATGAGCGGCGCGTCAATGGCGTGGCGGAGACCCGGCGCGCGCGCGGGCGCTTGTTCATGCTCACGGGCAATTTCTATCTGCTGGTGGCGCAGGACGTTCACGACCGCGACCTCACCCAGCGCATGTTCACCACCACCTTGCCCTGGACCGTGGCGCTGATCCTGGTGTTCGGCCTTTTGGGCGGCGCGCTGATGAGCCGTAACATGCTGCGGCGTCTGGATGGCATCAATCGCGCTTCGAACGAGATCATGGGCGGCAATCTCACCCAGCGGGTGCCGGTTTCGCCCGCCTCCGATGAGTTCGATGTGCTGGCGGAAAATCTCAACCGCATGCTGGACCGCATCGAGCGGCTGTTGAAGGGGCTGCGCGAAGTGACCGACAGCGTCGCGCATGATCTGCGCACGCCCTTGAATCGGCTGCGCCAGAGGCTGGAGCAGTCGCAGGCGCGGATGGCGGCGGCGGGCTCGGACACCGGCGAGATCGAGCGCGCCATCGCCGATACCGATCAGCTCATCGCGACCTTCAATGCGCTGCTGCTGATTGCGGAGACCGATGCGGGCGCGGCGCGGGGCGCCATGTCGCCACTCGATCTGGTTTCGGTCGCCGGCGATGTCAGCGAATTGTACGAGCCTCTGGCCGACGAGAAGAGCGTCATCCTCACATTGGTAACGGCCAGCGTACCGATGATCGAAGGCAATCGCAGCCTGGTGGCGCAGGCGCTGGCCAATCTGGTGGACAACGCCATCAAATATACCCCGCCCGGTGGGCGCGTCGCAGTTTCCATCAGCCAGAGTTTTTCCGGCGTCGATCTGTGTGTCGCCGACAGCGGGCCGGGCATTGCGCCCCATGATCGTGCCCGCGTGGTGGAGCGTTTCGTGCGTCTGGAAGCCAGCCGCAATTCGCCAGGCACCGGGCTGGGCCTGTCGCTGGTGGCGGCGGTGGCGCATTTCCACAATGCCCAGCTGCTTCTAGAAGACAATGCACCGGGTCTGAAAGCGACCCTGCGCTTCCCGCGGCCCGCATTGCGCCTGACGCCGCCGGGCGCAAAGCCGGCGCAAATCCCTTCTCGCGCGGCGGCCGAATAGATTTTAAGGTCGGGCAATGCCCGATTTGCACGTCCCGCCCCTGCCTTTCGATTCCGCGCGCGTCGGCCGCACCCTTGAAGCGCTGGCTGAGCGTGGCTTCCTGCCGGGCTCGGATTCGCAGGGCTTGCTCGAGGGTGTCTTCGGTAATAGCGCCTTTCTCAGCCGCCTGGCCGTGCGCGAGTCCGAAATCCTGAAACACATCGTCGCGACGGGACCGTCACCGGCCCTGGAAGCCGCAATCGCGCGTGCGCAAGCCGTGGCATTGCTGGACGATGAAGCGTTCGCCATGGCCGAGCTGCGGGCCGCAAAGCGTGCGGCGGCATTGAGCATTGCCCTGGCCGACATTGGCGGTCTCTGGGCGCTGGAAGACGTCACCGGCGCATTGACCCGCTTCGCCGATGCTTGTGTGCAGGGCGCGCTGCGCTTCCTGCTGCGCCGAGCGGCATCGCAGCATGCGATGGAGGAAAAAGACGGCGCCGTGCTCGAAGCCACAACCGGGCTCACGGTTCTGGCGATGGGCAAATACGGTGCGTATGAACTCAACTATTCCAGCGACATCGATCTGGTGGTGTTTTACGACGCCGAGCGTTTTCCATTCGCCAAGCGCGGCGACGCGCGGGGCGCGGCTGTCGATATCGTGCGCGGGCTGGTCAAGCTGATCGCGGAAATTACCGCCGACGGTTACGTCTTCCGTACCGATCTGCGTCTTCGCCCCGATGCAGGCGCGACCCAGGTGGCGATCTCGCTGGATGCGGCGGAAGCCTATTACGAAAATCTGGGCCAGAATTGGGAGCGCGCCGCCATGATCAAGGCGCGGCCCTGTGCGGGCGATCCGCAAACGGGCGCGGCATTCCGGGAGATGATCGCGCCCTTCATCTGGCGGCGGAATCTTGATTTCGCCGCCATCGAGGATATCCAATCCATCAAGCGCCAGATCCATGCCCATGCAGGGCACAGCGAGATCGCGGTGGACGGCCACAACATCAAGCTGGGTCGGGGCGGCATTCGCGAGATTGAGTTCTTTGCCCAGACCCAGCAGCTTATCCTGGGCGGGCGGCATCCTGATCTGCGCGCGCCTGCCACTTTGGCATCGCTGGCTGCGCTGGCTGCACATGGCACTATCGCCCCTGAAACGGCGGCGGATCTCACCGGCGCTTACCGCTATCTGCGCACGCTGGAGCATCGCCTGCAGATGATCGAGGACGAGCAGACCCATACCGTGCCAAAAAGCGAAGAGGGCGTGGCGCATGTCGCCTGCTTCATGGGCCATGCCGACGCATCGGCATTTCGTGCCGCACTGACGGGGACCCTGGAAACGGTGCAAGGACATTATGCGCGGCTGTTCCAGCGCGAGGCGGATCTCGCCGACAGCCATGGCAGCCTGGTCTTCACGGGCGTGGAAGACGATCCGGAAACGTTGGAGACGTTGCGCGCGATGGGGTTCGGTGCGCCGTCACAAGTCGCCGGGACAATCCGCGGCTGGCATCATGGGCGCATCCGCGCCATGCGTTCGGCGCGGGCGCGCGAGTTGCTCACCAAATTGACGCCGGCGATCCTCAAGGCTTTGACATCCACCGCTGATCCCGATGCTGCGTTTCTGCAGTTCGATCGTTTTCTTTCCAACCTGCCGTCGGGCGTGCAGCTTTTCTCGCTGTTTCTGGCGCGGCCTGATTTTCTTGTCCTGCTGGCGAAAGTGGTGGGGTCGGCGCCGCGCCTCGCCACCCATCTGGCCCGCACGCCGGCCACTTTGGATGCGTTGCTGGACGCAGATTTCCTGGGAAGCTTGCCGGGCCGTACCCAATTGGATGCCAATCTGAAGCGCCAGCTTGAAGGATCATATGAAGAGCAGCTTGACGGTGCGCGGCGGTTTGCGCGGGAGGAGAGCTTCCGGGTCGGGGTCCAGCTGGTGGACGGCGAGGCCAAGGCGGAGCAGGCAGGACCGGCTTTCGCGCGCATCGCCGAAAGCGTTATCGCCGGCTTGTTGCCCGTCGCCGGCCACGAACTGGCGGCAACCGCAGGGACGGTGCCGGGCGCGGAGTTCGCCATCATCGCCATGGGCAAGTTAGGTGGGCGCGAAATGACCGCCAGTTCCGATCTCGATCTGGTGTTCGTGTATGACACGCCCGAGGGCGTTGATGGATCGGATGGAGCAAAGCCGCTTTCGCCCACATTGTATTTCGCGCGCTTGGCGCAGCGATTAATTTCCGCGCTCACCACACCGACAGCGGCGGGCACGCTTTATGATGTGGACATGCGGCTGCGGCCCAGCGGCAACAAAGGGCCGGCGGCGGTGAGCTTTAAATCTTTTGCCGATTATCATGCCCGGGAAAGCTGGACCTGGGAGCATCTGGCGCTGACCCGCGCCCGGGTGGTGGCGGGCCCGGATAAATTGCGCGCGCGTATCGAAGCCGAAATCGCCGCGCGCCTGACCGCGCCGCGCGATCGTGCGGTCATTCTGGCCGACGCGCGCGATATGCGCGAAAAGATCGCCGCGCAATATCCCGGGCGCAATCGCTGGGATCTGAAATATGCACCCGGTGGATTGATCGATATCGAATTCCTCGCTCAGTCCCTGCAACTGGTCCATGCGTCGGCGCGGCCGGATATTCTGGACACCAATACGGTGATGGCGCTGGAGAAGATCGCAGTGGCCGGAATTCTCGGTGACAGCGATGCACATGTGTTGCTTGAGGCCGCCCGGCTGCAAACCGCGCTGACCCAGATCCTGCGCATTGCGTTGGAGGAAACGCTGGAAGCCGCTGCCGCGTCGGCCGGCTTGAAGGCGCTCCTGGTCCATGCCGGCGGTGCGGTCAACTTCATCCAGCTGGAGCGGGAACTAGCCGCCCGTCAGGACGAGGTCCATGCGGTATTCCGCCGCCTGATGGCGGGCTAAAGTCCCCCGCCGAACCGGCTTGAAACGGGCGGGGGTATCAGCCATAACCCCCTCCCTCGGACTTGGAGTGCGGGCGTAGCTCAGGGGTAGAGCATAACCTTGCCAAGGTTAGGGTCGACGGTTCGAATCCGTTCGCCCGCTCCATTTTCCAAAGGAAAAGCAGAATGTTATAATACAGCCGGTCGGAGCATGAGCTGGATTGGCTAGGCTAGGTCTCAGATAGGTCACAGATCAGCGCCGCTGGGGCCTGCATTTGATTGTGATACTCGTTTTTGCGTGAGACCACGCTTCGTCAGGTCGCACAGGGCTTGGACCAACTGCGGCGTCACTCATGACCTGTAGCCCTTTGGTTCAAGCATGGCCGAACTCGGTCTGAAATCGCGTCCTACTTCGTTGTGATGCGTTCTGCGCGCAGCGCCTTGAGCATCTGGGTCACCTTCCTGCCGGCGTCAAGTTGGTTTGCCCGAACGTAATGCCGCTCAGTTGTTGAATAATTCCTATGGCCCAGCAGTTGAGCAGCGCTAAGGGCGGCAGACGGAGATTCGGTTGAGAGGCTCGTCGCGGCGCAGTCGCGCAGCAAATGGGGCCAAATGGCGACGCCGAGCAGACGCTTTGTTATCAGCACAATTCGGCCGTAGA
>JBEPVO010000059.1:0-16019 GCA_041690975.1 Alphaproteobacteria bacterium | reverse complement strand
CCGATCTTTTTCGAGATCATCCAGCGCAAGGGCAATGAAGGCTTCGGCGAAGGCAATTTCCGCGCTTTGTTCGAAAGCATCGAAGCCGACCAGATCCGCCGGGGCGTGCTGCAGGATGTGAAATCATGAGCCGCAACTGGATCGAGTTTCCCAGGGTCGAAGGCCGCACCTCCCGCCAGGCCCATGCCGATTTGCCGGATGGCAGTTTCGAGCGCGAGATCGGCCGCGACGGCTTCTTTGGTCCCGCCGCCCATATCTATCACCGCCATCCACCCACCGGCTGGACGTCCTTTGAGGGCCCACTCAAGCCTCGAGCCTTCGACGCAAAAGCGGCGGCGGGTTCGGGCGCGCCAATGGAAGGCGCGGCATTATTGACCAACACGCATTGCGCCATGGCGATCTGGTCCTGCACCACAGCCATGCCGCATCTCGTGCGCGACGCGGATGGCGATCTGTTGCTGTTTGTGCATCAAGGCGCGGGCGAGCTGTTCTGCGATTTCGGCCATATGCCGTATCGCGACGGCGATTATATCCTGCTGCCACGCGGCACGATGTGGCGGCTGGAACCGTCGGCACCGACCACCGCGCTGCAGATCGAAGCCCGCAATGGCGGCTTCAAGCTTCCCGACCGCGGCATGCTGGGTCCGCACGCTCAGTTCGATCCGGCCGTGTTGGAAACACCGGCACTGGATGAACAATTCCTGGGCCAGCGCGACGGCGAATGGTCGGTCCGGGTCAAGCGCCGCGACCAGATTTCCGTCATCACCTATCCGTTCAATCCTCTAGATGCCATCGGCTGGAAAGGCAATCTGGCGCCGGTCCGACTCAACTGGCGCGACATCCGCCCGGTGACCAGCCACCGCTATCATTTGCCGCCCAGTGTGCATGCCACCTTCGTGGCCGACCGTTTCGTGGTCTGCACCTTCGTGCCGCGCCCGCTCGAAAGCGATCCGGGGGCGCTGAAAGTGCCGTTCTTCCATTCCAATGATGATTTTGACGAAGTAATTTTCTATCACGCCGGTGACTTCTTCAGCCGCGACAATATCCGGCCCGGCATGATGACCTTCCATCCCAGCGGCTTCACCCATGGCCCGCATCCCAAAGCTTTCGCAGCGGGCGCCAAGGCCGCGAAAACCATGACCGATGAAGTGGCGGTGATGATCGATGCCCGCGATGCGTTGGATATGGGCGCACCGGCCCAGGCGCAAGAAGATCCCGACTACGCTGACAGCTGGAAGACGAAATGAAGCTGGCCTCGCTGAAAGGCGGCCGTGACGGGCGATTGGCGGTGGCGTCGCGCGATCTGACGCGGGCCGTGCTTGCACAAAATATCGCGCCGACCCTGCAGGCGGCGTTGGATGAATGGGACAAGACAGCGCCCCAATTGGCGCTGCTCTACAAGTCCCTCAACGCCGGCGAGCTCGCGGACAGCTTTCCATTCGATGCCGGGGATTGCGCCAGTCCCCTGCCCCGTGCCTATCAATGGGCCGATGGCTCCGCCTATGTCACGCATGTGGAGCTAGTGCGCCGGGCCCGTGGGGCCGAGATGCCGCAAAGCTTCTGGACCGATCCTCTGATGTATCAGGGCGGCTCGGACAATTTTACCGGCCCTACCGATCCCATTATCGCCGCCGACGAAGATTGGGGCATCGACCTGGAAGGCGAAGTGGCAGTCATCACCGGCGATGTGCCGTATGGCTGCACCGCTGAAGAGGCTGCCCGACACATCCGGCTGGTGATGCTGGTCAACGATGTCAGCCTGCGCAACCTGATCCCGGCGGAACTGGCCAAAGGGTTCGGCTTTTTCCAGTCCAAGCCGGCCAGCGCTTTTTCACCTGTGGCGGTGACGCCAGACTTGCTGGGTCCCGCCTGGCGCGACGGCCGCCTGCACCGTCCGCTGGAAGTCGCCATCAATGGTGAGACATTCGGCGCGCCTGATGCCGGCATCGACATGGTGTTCAATTTCCCGCAACTGATTGCCCATGCCGCTCGAACGCGCGCGTTGGCTGCCGGCACCATCATCGGCTCGGGAACGATTTCCAACCGCGACCGGACTGCCGGCTCGGCCTGCATTGCCGAACGCCGCATGCTGGAACAGATTGAAAATGGTGTAGCATCGACTCCATTCCTGAAATTTGGGGACCGGGTGCGGATTGAAATGAACGACGCGAGCGGACACAGCATCTTCGGCGCGATCGACCAGCATGTCCGCCAAATCTGATCTCACTTTATATAGCTACTTCCGGTCGTCGGCCGCGTTTCGTGTGCGCATCGCGCTCAATCTCAAGGGTCTGAAAGCCGATATGCGCTTCGTGCATCTGGCGAAGGACGTCCAGCACAGAGACGATTATAAAGAGATCAACCCGCTGCAGCTGGTGCCCACTTTGATTGCCGACGGTCAAAGCATCAGTCAGTCGCTGGCGATCCTGGAATATCTGGAAGAACAGGTCCCCGAACCGCCCTTGCTGCCGCGCGATCCCCTGGCGCGGGCCCGGGTGCGCCAGATCGCGCTATCCATCGCCTGCGATATCCATCCCATCAACAATCTCCGCGTCCTGCGATATCTCAAGGCCGATCTGCATGCCGACGATCAGGCCCGCATCGACTGGCAGCATCACTGGATGACGCTGGGCTTTGACGCGTTGGAAACAACTTTGGCACGCGATCAGAGTACGGGCGCTTTCTGCCACGGCGACACGCCGACCCTGGCGGATATTTGTCTGGTGCCGCAATTGACCAACGCGCGCCGCGTCCAGCTCGATCTGTCTGCCTATCCGACGCTTGTACGGATAGAGGAAGCGGCCTACCGCCTGCCCGCCTTTACAGCCGCTCGCCCGGAGAATCAGCCCGATGCCGAGTAAGACACGCCTCGATCTGGACGGCTTCGTGCCCTATCGCCTTTCGGTATTGACCAACCATGTGTCCAGCGCGATCGCGCGGCACTATTCCGAACGTTTCGACCTGTCGGTGCCGGAATGGCGGGTGATCGCGGTCTTGGGCCAGGCGCCCGGATTATCGGCGCGGGAAGTCGCGGAACGCACCGCCATGGACAAGGTGCAGGTCAGCCGCGCCGTGCAATCGCTGCTGGCGGCCAAGCGCCTGACCCGCGCCGCCCATGTCGAGGACGGGCGTATCACCCATCTGTCGCTGTCGGCTAAGGGACAGGCCATCTACAATGACGTGGTGCCGCTGGCCCTCAGCCTGGAAAAGCAATTCCTGTCGGTACTGAGCGCCGGGGAGCAGAAGTCCCTGGATACCTTGTTGACCAAGCTGTCGCGCCACATGAACCGGATGACCGAAGCCGGAGATGCCGCGCTGTCCTGAATCCCGGGCAGGAACTTGACGGAGATTGTTTTAAGCCTAAAATTCATCCCCATGGCACTGCGTCCGTCCCTGCACCGCGATACCTTCGCCCGGGAAAACCTGCCTCCCGAGGATCAGTGGCCTGTCCTCGAATTCTCCCTGCCGCAATTGCGAATTTCCGATCCTTTCAATTGCGGCGCCTGGCTGCTGGACGATGCCCTGACAGAGGTCGCGCCGCAGAAGCCCGCCATCTTTCACGGCGACACGCTCTGGAGCTATGTCGAGCTGGCGGCGCAAACCGACCGGCTCTGTCACGTCTTGACCGAAGATCTGGGGGTGGTGCCGGGCAATCGGGTTTTGCTGCGCGGCGGCAATTCCCCTCTCATGTTCGCGGCCTGGCTGGCGGTGATGAAGACCGGCGCCATCGCCGTCTCGACCATGCCGATGCTGCGCGCCCGCGAATTGCAGCAGATCGTGGAGAAGGCAAACGTCGCGCTCGCCATCTGTGCGGAAGATTTGACCGGCGACCTGGAGGCAATCCGCAACGTCTCGCCGCTTCGCCGCATCATCTCTTATGGCGGCGCGAGCCAAGAACTGGAAAGCGCCATGGCCGGAAAATCCGGCACGTTCTCGGCAGTGCCCACCAGCCAGGACGATGTCTGCCTGATCGCCTTCACCTCCGGCACTACCGGCGAGCCCAAAGCAACCATGCATTTTCACCGCGATGTGCTGGCGATGTGCGAAACCTTCGCCCGGCACATGGTGCCCGCCGCGCCCGATGCAATCTTTACCGGCACGCCGTCCATCGCTTTCACCTTCGGGCTTGGCGGTCTGTTGGTGTTTCCGCTCTATTTTCGCGCCGCGATTGCGCTGCCGCAAAGCGCCACGCCCACTGCCCTGGCCCAGGCAATCGAGCGGCATCGCGCGACGCATGTTTTTACCTCGCCGACCGCTTATCGGGCGATCACGGCCTGGAAAAACGAATTCGATCTTTCCAGCATGAAAACCTGCGTTTCCGCAGGCGAAGCGTTGTCCGGGGCGATCTCCGATAGCTGGTTCGCCGCGACCGGCCTCAGGCTGATCGATGGCATCGGCGGCACGGAAATGATTCATATTTTTATTTCAGCAACTGGCGATGAAATACGCCCGGGCGCCACCGGCAAGCCGGTGCCGGGCTACACCGCGCAACTGTTCGATCATAATTTTGATTCCGTGGAAGGTGCGGGAACAGGCCGGCTGGGCGTGCGTGGACCCACTGGCTGCCGTTATCTCAACGATCCGCGCCAGCGCGACTATGTCGTCGGTGGCTGGAACATGACCGGCGACGTCTATCGCCGTGACGAGGACGGCTACTACTGGTTCGTCGCGCGATCTGACGACATGATCGTCTCTGGTGGCTACAACATCGCCGGTCCGGAAGTGGAAGCGGCACTGATGCTGCACCCCGCTGTTGAGGAATGCGCCGTGATCGGCTGGCCCGATCCCGAACGGGGCCAGATCGTCAAGGCCGTGGTGGTGGCAAAGCCCGGCACAGCAACCGGTCCCGAACTCGCCAAAACTCTTCAGAAACACGTCAAGCACACACTGGCGCCTTACAAATACCCCCGTGCCGTCGAATTCCGCGATGCGCTGCCAAAAACGCTGACAGGGAAATTGCTGCGCGGCGCCCTGCGCGAGAAATAGAAAGACCGGACTTTATTTGTCCGCGATCTGACCGCCCTGTGGGCGTGCCCGCTGGCGCAGATCCGCCATATCCTGACGCTCGCGGCGCGCCAGTGAGAGCTGGGCGCGATACCCCAGCGCATATTGCGGCGCCACAGACATGTCGATCCCGTACCAGGCGGCAGCGCGCAAGGTCAGGGACGGATCAACCAAATGGCCTCGCCCGATCGCCACTAGGTCGGCCCGCCCCGCCGCCAGGATGGTGTTGATCTGGTCGGCCGACGTAATCGCGCCCACCGCCATGGTGGCGATGCCGGCTTCATTGCGGATCTTGTCGGAGAATGGGGTCTGGAACATGCGGCCGAACACCGGTTCGGCGTCGTGCACCGTTTGCCCAGTAGAGACATCGATCAAATCACAGCCTGCCTGGGAAAATAGCCGCGCCATTTCCACGGACTCTTCGCCCGTCAAACCGCCCTCTTTCCAGTCCGTCGCGGAGATGCGTACCGACATCGGCTTGGCAGCGGGCCAGGCGTCGCGCAGAACCGCAAACACTTCCAGCGGATAGCGCAGCCTGTTCTCGAGGCTGCCGCCATATTCATCATCGCGCTGATTGGTTAGCGGCGAAATAAAAGAAGCGAGCAGATAGCCGTGGCCGCAATGCAGTTCCAGCATGTCGAAGCCGGCACGATCGGCACGAAGCGCCGCGCGCACGAAATCGCCCTTCACCTGGTCCATATCTGCGCGCGTCATCGCCCGGGGGATTTGGCTGTGCGGATAATAGGGCACTGCGGACGCCGCTATCAGAGGCCAGGCGCCGTCTTCCAGCGGCTCGTCCATACCATCCCAGATCAGCTTGGTCGCGCCCTTTCGCCCGGCATGACCCAGCTGCATGCACAGCTTCGCCTTGCTATGTCCATGGACGAAATCGGCCACCCGCTTCCAGGCTGCTTCCTGGTCGTCGCTATAGATGCCGGCACACCCATGCGTGATGCGCGACTCCGGCGAGACAGTGGTCATCTCGGTGAAGATAAGCCCCGCACCGCCCAGCGCCCGCGCCCCCAGATGCACTAGGTGCCAGTCGTCCGGCATGCCTTCCTCGGCGGAATACATGCACATCGGCGAAAGCACCACGCGATTGTCCAGTTCCATCTCGCGCAGTCGTAAGGGCTGGAACATGGGCGGCACGTCCGGGCCGCGAATAGGCAGACCAAGCATTTGCTGCTCGCGTGCGAAATCGTGTGTCACCGCGCGCACGAACTCCGGCGCGCGCATCGCCAGATTGTCATAGGTGATGGATTTGGACCGCGTCATCAGTCCAAAGGCAAATTTGATGGGATCATAATTCCAGAACCGGGCCAGATGCTCGAACCAGACCAACGAGACATTGGCTGCGTGCTGGGTCTTCTCGACATCCTCGCGCCGGTCGCGCTCGAAGCCGGCAAGCGCCGCCTTGACATCATCGCCATGAGCATTCAGCGCCTCGAACAGCGCGATGGCGTCTTCCATGGCAAGCTTGGTGCCGGCGCCGATGGAAAAATGCGCCGTCGCCTTGGCGTCACCCAGCAGGACGATGTTGTCCTTGACCCAGCGCGTGTTGCGGATCACGGGGAAATTGCGCCACAGCGACCGGTTGATAATCAGACCATGGCCGTCCAGTTCCTCGGCAAATACGGATTCCAGGAAGCGCGCGGACTGCGCCTCATCCATCGCATCCAGGCCTGCGCTGGCCCAGGTTTTCGGATCGGTCTCGATCACCCAGGTCGAATGACCTTCTTCATACTGGTAGCAATGCGCAATGAAGACGCCATATTCGGTTTCCCGAAAGAAAAAGCTGAAGGCATCGAACGGGCGTGTCGAACCCAGCCAAACGAATTTGTTGGGCCTCAGGTCCACCGCGGGCTGAAAGTGATCCGCATGGCGCGCCCGCACCCGGCTGTTGATTCCGTCGGCGGCCACGATCAGGTCGCTATCGGCGAAGACATCCAGATCGTCTATTTCTCGCTCGAAATGAAGGCCGACGCCAAGGTCGGCCGCCCGCTCCTGCAAAAGCCGCAACAAAGTCTGGCGCGAACAGCCGCAAAAGCCGTTGCCGCCGACCCGAATGATTTCGTTCTTGAAATGGATCGCGATGTCGTCCCAATAAGCGAAATTTTTCAGGATCGCCGCATGGCTGACCGGATCGTAGCGCTTGAAAATGTCCAGGGTCTGATCGGAAAAGACCACGCCGAAGCCGAACGTGTCGCCGGCGCGATTGCGCTCATAAAGCGCAACGTCATACCCCGGATGGGCCTTTTTCAGCAGGATGGAAAAATACAGGCCGGCCGGCCCGCCGCCGAGGATGGAGATCTTCATTTCCGTATCAGACCCACGGCCTCTCCCGGTCTTTCGGAGATCGCATTTCCGGATATATTTTAATCTTGAAATATCTCCAAGACCGAGTCAAGTTTAGACCGGATCGCCAGAGTGTGACAAATGTCTGAAGCTCTCAATGCCTTGGTGACGGGCGGCGGGCGAGGCATCGGTGCCGCGATTGCCGCTGCGCTGACCCGCAAGGGTGCGCGTGTCACCATCCTGGGCCGCAATCAAGTGGCGCTCAAAGCCCGCATTGATGCCGGGGATGCGGCGGCCTTTATCGTTGCCGACGTAACCGACGTATCTGCCTTCGAGAAGACCATGGCGCGGATCGCGGCGGACGAAGCCATCGATATCCTGGTCAATAATGCGGGCGCCGCCCTCTCCGCGCCCTTCTTGAGGACGAGCCATGCCGATTTCCAGCGGATGCTGGACGTCAACCTGCTGGGCCCTGTGATTGCGACACAAGCGCTCGTGCCTGGCATGGTCGCGCGAAAATTCGGGCGGATCATCAATATCGCGTCCACCGCAGCCCTCAAGGGGTATCCCTATGTCAGCGCCTATGTCGCAGCCAAGCATGGCCTTCTTGGATTGACCCGCTCCCTTGCTGTGGAACTCGCCAGGACCGGCGTCACCGCCAATGCGATCTGCCCCGGCTTCACCGACACGGACATGGTGGACGCGAGCGTACAAACCATCGTCGCCAAGACCGGCCGCACACCCGAGGCAGTTCGCGCCGAATTGACCAAATCCAATCCCATGGGACGGATGATTGCTCCCGATGAAGTGGCGGATGCGGTATGCTTTCTCGCCCGGCGCGAGTCAGGGTCCATCACCGGTTCGGCAATCGCGGTGGCGGGGGGAGAAGTATGAACCCGAAACTGGTCCATCTGGATTCCGAGACCAAGGTCGCAGAATCCCCACACGCCCATAAGGACGAGCTGCGTCTCTGGCTGCGCCTTCTTACCTGCACCAATCTGATCGAAGCGGGCATCCGCAAGCGTCTGGCGGAGCATTTCGACACCACCCTGCCGCGTTTCGACCTGTTGGCGCAGCTCGAGCGGGCACCCAAGGGCATGACCCTGGGCGATCTTTCGCGGCGCATGATGGTGACCAATGGCAATGTCACGGGCCTGGTGGAACGGCTGGTGCAATCAGGGCATATCAAACGCTTCTCGCTGCCGAATGACCGGCGGGTACAGATCGTCAAACTGACCGCGAAAGGTCAAGCCAATTTCAACCGCATCGCCAGCGCCCATGAGGGCTGGATCGCCGAACTGTTCGCCCAACTGACGCCCAAGGATATCGATGGGTTGATCCAGTCGCTGGGAAAGCTCAAGGATTCCGTGAAGTCCATCAACGGAACAGTCGGGCCGTGAATCCATCAACGCCGTCTTTGCGCGAATGGACGCCGAAGCATTTCAAGCTTGGCATCGAAAGCGGCGTGGCTCATGTCACTCTGGCGCGGCCGGAAAAGAAAAACCCCCTGACCTTCGACAGCTATGCCGAACTGGTGCAGCTGTTCCGCGCCGCCGCACACGACGATGCCGTCAAGGCTTTCGTACTGAGCGGCGAAGGCGGCAATTTCTGCTCCGGCGGCGATGTATTCGAGATTATCGGCCCGTTGCTTGAAAAAGACACCAAAGGCCTGCTGGCGTTCACCCAGATGACCGGCGATCTGGTCAAGGCGATGCGCGCCTGCCCCCAACCCATCATCGCGGCGGTCGATGGCGTTTGCGCCGGGGCGGGTGCAATCCTGGCAATGGCATCGGACCTGCGGATCGCGACGCCTGACGCCAAAGTGGCTTTCCTGTTCAATCGCGTCGGCCTGGCAGGTTGCGACATGGGCGCGTGCGCCATGCTGCCACGCCTGATCGGGCTGGGCCGGGCGTCGGAGCTTCTGTTTCTGGGCCGTAACATGAGCGGCGAAGAAGGCTTCCATTGGGGCTTCTTCAATCGCCTCGCCGCTGCCGATGCCTTAGCGCAAACCGCGACGACACTGGCCCAGGAAATCGCAGCCGGACCGGGCTTCGCGCATGGCATGACCAAGAAGATGCTGACAATGGAATGGGCGATGGGCCTGGATGCCGCCATCGACGCCGAAGCGGTGGCGCAGGCGCTTTGCATGAAGACCGAAGATTTCGGCCGTGCCTATCACGCCTTCGCGGCGCGCCAAAAACCAGTATTCCAGGGAAATTGATCATGGAAAGGCCGCCTCTCCCGAAAGGCCGCGAACGCCCCGTGCCGCTGCATCCCCGTTACCTGCCGGACGATGCCTGGTCCACCCTTCGCACGGTGCGCTTTTCGGATTGCGACCCGGCCGGGATTGTCTACACGCCGCGCTTCATCGACATGGCCAATGGCGTGATCGAAGATTTCTTCCTGGGTCAGCTTCGCATCAACTATCACACGCTCATTCAGAAGGAACGAGTCGGGCTGGGCTATAAGAGTGTCGATACGGACTTCTTCAAGCCCGGTTTTATGGGCGACCGCCTCAGCCTGACCGTGTTGATCGAGCACATCGGCCGCACCTCCATCATCTTTAACATCCATTGCGTCCGCGAGATTGAAGAGATCATGCGCTGCCGCCTGGTGATGGTGACGACGTCTCTCAATACCAACAGCGCCATCAACATTCCCCCGGACGTCAAGGACGCGTTGATCGCTTACCGGGACAGCTGCCAATGAGGAACCAGATTTGACCCATCGCATTTTGCTGCCAGAGGGATGGCCGCGCCCAAAAGGCTATGTCAACGGTATCGTCGCCAAAGGTACGAGCGTTTTTCTCGGTGGCCAGATCGGCTGGGACGAAAAGGGTGTTTTCCCGCCGGACTTTGTCGGCCAGGTGCGCCAGGCGCTGGACAATATCGTTCGTCTGCTGGCGGAAGCGGGAACCACGCCGCAAAGCGTTGTCCGCCTGGTCTGGTTTGTCACCGATCTTGCGGCCTATACCGGCAATCTCAAGGACATCGGCAGGGTCTACAGAGACGCGTTCGGCGCCCATTATCCTGCCATGACCTTGGTGCAAGTCGTGCGCTTGGTCGAGCCGCAGGCGATGGTGGAAATCGAGGCCACCGCCGTCATCGCGGATTGATCATTCCAGCAACGCGCGCGCGATCACGATCTTCTGCACTTCCGAGGCGCCTTCATAGATCCGCATGGCGCGAATCTCGCGATAGAGATTCTCCACCGCCGCGCCCGAGACCACGCCTGCGGCGCCCCAGATCTGCACGGCATCGTCGATAATCTCCTGCGCCGCCTCGGTCGCAAAAAGTTTGGCCATGGCCGCCTCGCGCGTAATGCGCGCCTGCCCGCCGCAATCGCGAGCCCAGGCAGCGCGATAGACCAGCAGCGCCGCTGCATCGATTTTCAACGCCATATCTGCCAGCTTGACCTGGGTCAGCTGAAGATCGGCCAGCCGGGCACCGAACATCGGCCGGGCGATGGCGCGAGAAAGCGATTCTTCCAAGGCTCGCCGCGCCAAGCCCAGTGCGGCCGCTCCGACGCTGGGGCGGAATACATCCAACGTCGCCAACGCCACCCGCATGCCTGCACCGCGTTCCCCGATCACGGCATCCGGCGACACCAGGCAATTGTCGAATTTGAGAGTCGCCAGGGGATGGGGGGCGATGACATCGATCCGCTCCGCCACCGTGAGGCCGGGCGCGTCAGCCGCAAGCGCAAAAGCTGTGTATTTGGGTCCGTCCTTGGCGAACACCACATACTGGTCGGCAATACCACCATTGGAGATCCAGGTCTTGACGCCGTCGAGCCGAAAGCCGCTGGGCACTTCCTGCGCCGTCATCCGCATTGCCGCCACATCCGATCCGGCATCGGGCTCGGACAGCACAAAGCCAGTCAGATAGCGGCCCTCTCGCGGACCCGGCAGCCATCGCGTGCGCTGTTCTGGCGTGCCGAACAAGGTGATGGCGCCGGTGCCCAGTCCTTGCATCGCGAACGCGAAATCCGCCAGCGCGGCATGCCGTGCCAGAATCTCGCGCGCCAGACAGATCGAACGCAGGTCGAACCCATCGCCATCCCGCGGCACAGCAAGATCGAGCAAGCCCGCTTTGCCCAGCGCGGAGACCAGCCGCCGGCAAATGGCATCCACATCCCGGTGATCGCCCAGCAAGACCGGCAATTCCGCCGCCGCCCAAATCTCAAGCCGGGCGGCA
Source organism: Alphaproteobacteria bacterium (assembly GCA_041690975.1). GTDB lineage: Bacteria > Pseudomonadota > Alphaproteobacteria > Micropepsales > Micropepsaceae > Rhizomicrobium. The sequence goes on along the minus strand of JBEPVO010000059.1, from coordinate 4,524 downwards.
AGTTGGCGGTGCGCCTCATCGAACCAGGGCCATGCCCGATAGCTTGTGTCGCTCACGCCACCCTCTCCCGCACTCAGTGATACCCCGGATCGCGATAGACTTCCTGCCCGCCGACATAGGTGGCCAGTGCCTTCATGGTGGGAATTTTCTCGACCGGAACAGTGAGAAAATCGTCGGTCAGGACCGCAAAGTCCGCCAGTTTCCCCGCTTCGATCGAACCACGATGATCGTCCTCGCCGATCAACTTGGCGTAATTTATGGTGTCGAGGCGGAGCAGCAAGGTGCGTGAGGCGATCTTCTGGTCCGCGCCATAGACGCCATCGGAAATCGTGTCGCGGCTGGCGAAATGGTAAAGTTCCCAGAAGGGATTGAACGGGATCACGGGCGAATCCGTACCGCCTGCCACCAGCAGCCCGGCATCGAGATACATTTTTAACGGCGTCACTTCGCTGGCCAGATCCATGCCCCAATATTTCTTCAACGCCGGGGCGGCGAGATAGAGATGGTCCTGTGCTGAGACCATCAGTTTCAGATCCTGCATCCGCTTGACCAAATCGGGCCGGGCGACAAAGGCATGTTCGACCGACCAGCGCTTGCCGATCAAGGGCTTGTCCTTATTGGCCAGCTCATATGCCGTGAGCACCTGGTCGACAGCCGCGTCACCGACCGCATGGGTGGCGGCGCGCCAACCCTGGCGATTGATTTCCCGTACCACCGAATTGTAAGCGTCGGGTGGCGAGACTGTGAGGCCATTGTAAGTGCCGCCGCGTCCATAAGGCTCCTGATAGGGCCGCGAGATATGGCCGCCTTCAAATCCGCCATCGACGATCAGCTTGATGCCGCCGATACGAACAAAATCGTCGCCTTCGTCCTGTTTAACGCCCCAGCGCGCGATGGCCTGATCCACCTGCTGCGGCGTGCGGAACTCGAAGCCGGGCATATAGACCGTATACCGCAAGGTGAGGGAATTTGTGGCTGCAGCATCCTTCCACAATCGCAGGGCGCGCAGCATGTCACCCTTGTAAGAGCCAGCGATCCGCACCGCGGTGATGCCATAAGGATTGAGCGCCTTTTGGGTCGCGACGATATCATCCATCGTCAGCGTCTTTGGCGGCGGCAGCGGCACCAGCGCCTTGGCATTGTCGAACAATTCCCCAGTCAGCGCGCCATCCGCATCCCGGCTGATCTGGCCACCCGCCGGGACCGGTGTATCCCGGGTGATATTAAATTTGCGGAACGCGACATCGCTGAGAATATAAGAGTGCCCGCCCCGCACCAGCACGACAGGGTTGTTGGGCGCGGCCTGGTCCAATTCACGCGCCGTCGGCAGACGCTGTTCCTTGAGCTGCGCTTCATGCCAGTCGGAATTGGAGACCAGCAATGTGCCAGGTGCTGTCTGTGCGGCGGCATTGGCCACGGTCGTCAGCAGTTCCGCCATGGTGCGGACATGGGACAGATCTATCCCGCTGCCGCCGCCTTCATTGTGAAAATGATCGTCGGTCAGGCCGGGGCTGATGAAATGGCCTTTGAGGTCCACCACCATGGTCCCCTTGCCGATGAATTTGCGCACATCGGCATTGCCACCGACCGCAAGGAAACGGTTTCCGGAAACGGCGAAACCCTGCACGACCCTGTCCCGGGCATCGGCAGTGAATATCTTACCGTTGACATAAACCGTATCGGCACGCTGGGGCGCGGCCATCCCGGGCAGCGCCGCCAACATGACAGCCGAAATGCTGGCAGCCTTGACGAGTGTGTTGCGCATGACCCCTCCCGGGCGATATTTTAGATATAAAGTTCGTGGGGTTGGCCGATGGAGTCAAGGCGGGGGCTGGATTTCATGAATTTTGTCTCCTCCTGAACCGCGAAGCCGTCTAAGCTGCACCCTTCAAACGCGCCGGGAGACCCGTCCATGAAGGCCATTTTCGTCCAGATCAAATGCGAACTGACCAAGGCATTCGATGTCGCCGCGCATCTTGTCGATAATTTCCCGGAAACGGCCGAGGTCTATTCCACATCCGGCACATACGATCTTTTGGCGAAATTCGAGCTGGGCGACGAAAGAAGCTATGGCGAATTCGTGACCAAGAAGCTGCAAACCGTGCCGGGAATCCGGGAGACCTATTCCATCGTCGCGTTCAAATTCCGCTGGAACCCAGAGCCGCGGCCGGAGTTCGAGCCCCGGGCGGAAGACATGACCGGCCGCGCTAAGAAATAAGGTTCAGGTGACTTGCGCGCGCGCCTTGAAGCGCGCCTCGTTCCAGCGGCCGGTGGCCAGAACATCCCGCAAGACATCCGCTGCCCGCCAGATATCCGCATAGCTAAGATAGAGTGGCGCAAAGCCGAAGCGTAGAATATCGGGCGACCGGAAATCCCCGATGACGCCTTCCGCGATCAATGCTTGAACGATCGGATAGCCATCCGCATGGCGGAGCGACACATGGCTTCCCCGCGCCTGCGGGTCACGCGAAGTCGCTATTTCGATGCCATGACCGCCGCAATTTTCTTCAACCAGATCGATAAACAGCGAGCACAGCTTTTGCGACTTCTCGAACAGCAAGGCGCGCGGCGCTTCCACCAACAGATCAACCCCGATTTCCAGCGCCGTCAGGCCCAGGATTGGCGGCGTACCGCTGAGAAACCGGCTGATGTCGGGCGCGGGGCGATACGCAGCCGTAAACTCGAATGGCGCAACGTGCCCCAGCCATCCGGTGATGGGTGACTGCAATTCCGTCTGCAGGCGCTTTGCGACATACAGGAATGCCGGGGCGCCGGGACCGCCATTGAGATATTTGTAGCCGCAGCCCACCGCCAGATCGGCATCCACTGCGCCCAGATCGACCTCGACCGCGCCCGCGCTGTGGCACAGGTCCCAGATCACCAGCGCGCCGCATTCATGGGCGCGGCGCGTGATGCGCGCCATGTCGTATTTGTCGCCGGTCTTGTAATGGACATGAGTGAGCAGAATCACCGCGACATCATCGTGGATCGATTCCAGCATCTGCACCGGTTCGACTGCGCGAACGGAGATTCGCGGCAGTGACGCCGCGATGCCTTGGGCGACATAGAGATCAGTAGGGAAATTCCCCGCTTCCGAAAGAATGACTTTGCGGTCCGGGCGCGCTGCCAGCGCCGCCATCAGCAGCTTGAAGATATTGACCGAGGTGGAATCGGCAACCACGACTTCCCCGGCCTGCGCCCCGATCAAGGTGGCGATCTTGTCGCCCACGCGTCGGGAGGCGCCGATCCAGTCATGCGTGTTCCAGCTGCGAATCAGGCCCATGCCCCATTCCTGCCGCACCACTTCTTCCAGCCGCGGTGCGGTGGCGGCCGGCAATGCGCCCAGCGAATTGCCATCCAGATAGATCACACCGGAGGGCAGCGAGAATTTCTGCTGGAATTCCCGTATCGGATCAGCGTCATCCAACGCCCGGATGAAGTCCGGCAATTCAAGCATCATGCGGCTGGCCTGCGGCGTTGTTCACCGGAAACGGCATAGATCAAACCCAATATCGCGTAATAGCCGAAAGCGAAGCCGATGGGGATATACATGCCCAGATAGGTCGCCATGATCAGGGCGATGCCGCCGATGAAGGCCAGCACGATCCAGCTCGCCACCGGATAGAGCGGCATCGGGTATTTGCGCGCCGCGCCTTTCGGCGCCCGGCTACGAAAGCCCATATGGCTTATGATGATGCTGGTCCAGGTCCCCATCAAAAGGATCGCGGACGCCGATATGATGTATTCCATCACCTTGCCGGGCACGAAGTAATTCAGGATCACGCCCAGGAACATGATCGCGGCCGAGATGGTGATGCCCGTCACCGGCACGCCACGATCGTTGATGCGCGCCAGCATGGCGGGCGCATGCCGCTTGGTCGCCAGGGACTGCAACGTCCGGGCGCCCGCAAACAACCCGCTGTTGCAGGACGACAGCACCGCCGAAATCAGCACCAGGTTGATGACGCTGGCCGTTGCCGGCAGACCGACCCGGGTGAAAACCGCAACGAACGGACTTTCCGTCGTCGTGATCAGCCGCCAGGGCACCAGCGCCATGATGATAGTCAGCGAACCAATATAGAAAATCAGAATCCGCGCGATCACGCCGTTGATCGCGCGCGGCAGCGATTTTTCCGGGTTCTCGGCTTCAGCCGCGGCGACGCCTACCAGTTCGCTTCCTCCGAACGCGAAGAATGCGATCGGCAACGCGGTGAGAAATCCCATCATCCCTGTGGGAAACAGCCCGCCATCATTCCAGATATTGGCCAAGGTGGGGTGGGCGCCTGTCAATCCGATACCTCGATACAGGAGGAATATGCCTGCGATCATCATCCCGATGATCGTGACCACTTTGATCAAGGCCATCCAGAATTCCATTTCTCCGAACCGGCGCACACCCAGCAAATTAATGCCGTACAAGACCATCAAACTGACGAGCGCGGGTATCCATTGCGGCAGATCGGGAAACCAGAATTTGACGAAGATCGCCATCGCCGTGATGTCGACCATGCCGACCAGGATCCA
>JBEPVO010000058.1:0-16761 GCA_041690975.1 Alphaproteobacteria bacterium | reverse complement strand
CCCAAGGGCCTGCCGATCGATCTTCCCGGCACCCACACCACCGAGCCCGCCTTCGGCCTGCCCGCCACCTGGGTGTCGAGCGCGCTGCGCGAGGAAGCGTCATTCCGCGGCTTCACCGTGGTGGACCCGGGCACCGTGCTCACCACCCATCTCACCGAAGTGCTCAAGAGCCATATGTCCGAGCTGCTCTCGTATGCGGAGACCAAGAAGCTGCTGGACGATCTGCCGCCCGAGAATAAGAAGCTGGTGGAAGAACTGATCCCGTCTCAGATCTCGGTCACCGGCACGCAACGCGTGTTGCAGACCCTGTTGTCCGAGCGGGTTTCGATCCGCGATTTGCCCGCCATCCTGGAAGGCATCGCCGAAGCCGTCGGGCATACCAAGAACGCGCTCTATATCACCGAGCATGTGCGCGCCCGTCTTGCCCGCCAGCTCTGCCACGCCAACCTATCGCCGGGCGGATATCTGCCGTTGCTGGCGCTGTCGCCGTCCTGGGAACAGGCTTTTTCGGAATCGATTGTCGGCCAGGGCGAAGAACGCCAGCTGGCGATGGCGCCATCGCAGCTTCAGCAATTCATCCAGACGGTGCGCGAGCGTTTCGAGGAAGCCACCGCCAAGAATGAAGTACCGGTGCTCCTGACCAGCCCGCAGATCCGTCCCTTCCTGCGTTCCATCATCGAGCGCTTCCGGCCCCAGACCGTGGTGATGAGCCAGAATGAGATCCATGCCTCGGTGCGCCTGCGTACATTAGGGCAAATCTGATCATGCCGGCGCTGGTGCAACAGACCGCTCAGCTTCTGGCTTTTCCCGGCCACGGCATCAGTCTGCGCGCCGCGCTGACCCCGGCACTGAAACATCACCGCCTGCCCGAGCAACTAATCGAAGCCTATGTGCGCGAAGCATCCACCTTCGCCACCTGCGGCATCGACGAAGCCCTGACCCGGGTGCTGGCGGCGCGGATGCATTTCGCCTCGCTCGATTTGGCCGACGCCAAGCGGATCTTCCTGATCGGTCCGTCCGGTGCGGGCCGCAGCAGCGTCGCCGCCAAAATCGTGCAATCAGCGGCCCGGGCGGGGCACAACCAACTGGTCGTCATCGACTCCCGAGGATTCAATCCCCGCAATCTGCGGGCGCAGGCCGCATTCGGCTGTGTCGGCGGTCGCCAGGACAGCGAGACCATCGGTGTGGTCTCGGCGCTGGCTGATGCCGAAGAGGTGAGCGAAACCATCGCCACCTTTCATCTGAAGCGCGTCATCGTCACGGGCCTGGATATGGCCCGCCGCTTCGGCGCGCTAGCGGCCGCGGCGACGCAAGGCGCACAACTGGCGCATGTCACCCGTTCGCCCGATGCCGATGCGCCGCTGGAATCTCTCAGCCCACGAGAACTGGCGAATCTATTGCTGGGTTAAGCGCGCAGAATTTTGGTCTCTGAGCAGGGTTGCCTAGCGGCAGCGTAGGCAACGCCCGGAGCGTGCGACCAGCACGTGAGGACGTGCGACGCACTCAGAGACCAAAAGGCTAGCGCTTTTTCTTAGCTCCCGGTGGTGGGCGGTTGTCCCAGCCGAACGGCCCACAGCCCATTCCGATCATCATCAGAAGACCGCCGCAGATCGCGACATCACGGGAGAAGATCTCGAATTCGACCCGCCGCGCCGCCGCATCGGCGATGTGCCAATAGTCATGCAGCACCACCGTAGCGACGATGGTCATGCCAAACAGCAGCACCGCACCATGGCGGGTGTGATAGCCGACCAGAAGCGAATAAGTCCCCATCACGGTCAGGACAAAGGCCACCACCAGCACCAGGGGCGGCAGGGGCACATGCTTGTCGGTCAATAGCTGTGTCAGGTGCGCCCAATTGTTGACGATGTTGTAGGCGCCCGCGCCATAGAACCAGCTGAGCGCGCAGCGCCCCAGCAATGGCGATATGGTTTCAGAGAAAGACATGGGTTCGCGCCCCTCGCGACTCAGTTACCCGGATCGTAACCAACCCCACGCGCCGTTCAACTGGCGAAGAAGAAGTCTGAATAATGGAATGTACTGCCCGGCCGCTCGCCCAAGCCGTTCGCACGCTGTCGCTACGAACCGTTCGTTGGCTTTCGCAGGTCCGCCGGACCTGCTCACGCGCTTTGCGCGCCGCCGCTCACAGGACACGCGACAACGCCAGAGGACAAAAGGCCAGCGCCTAAGCGGATCTCAGAGAGTGTTTGCGGAGATGGCGGACCAGTGCCATTTCATCCATTCGGGACTGCGCCCGGCGGGTTTCGATTTCGGCAAGCCGCTTGGCCTGCTGTTCGTTGGCGAATTCCAGCGCCTTCAGATCCTGGAAGGCGTTATTGAGATCGAGTTGCGCACTGGCATATTCGCGCTCGATTTCCTTCAGGGTGTTGCGCAGATTGTCCCGGCGCGCATCGATCGAGCGCAGAAAGGACGGGAACGCCAGGCGGCCGATATCGGAATCGCCGGCGCGCTGTTTTTCACGGGCGACATTGTCGTCGAGATCGGCGAGCTTGCGTTCCAGATCGTTGCGCATGGCGTCGATGGCTGCAATACGCCGCTTCATCTCGTCGACGCGGAAACGCTTCAAACGCAGCAGGGTATCGGTCCGATTCATCACGCCCTCCCATTCCCTGCGCCGTCGAGAATGTCAGACAGCGCCGTATAAGATTCGCTTAAACCCGCCTGCTCGTCCTTTTTCTGGGTCAAAAAGGCTTCAAGACGCGAGTGAAGCATCACGGCATTGTCCACTTCAGGATTCGTGCCAGTCTTGTAGGCCCCCAGGCGTATCAATTCGGCCATGTCCTCATAGATGGTCATGGGGCCGCGGGCGCGCAAAACCAGGTTTTGCTCGGTTTCCGTATTGCAGCCGGGCATGGAGCGGCTGACCGATTTCAGGACATTAATGGCGGGAAAACGGCCCCGTTCCGCAATGGCACGGTCCAGCACGATATGGCCGTCCAGGATGCCGCGCACCGCGTCGGAAACCGGTTCGTTGTGATCATCGCCCTCCACCAGCACGGTGAAAAGACCAGTGATCGATCCCGCGGCGTTCTGCGGGGCGGGACCGGCGCGTTCCAAAAGCCGCGGCAGTTCGGCAAAGACGGTGGGCGTGTAGCCTTTGGAAGCGGGCGGCTCGCCGGCGGACAGACCGATCTCGCGCTGGGCCATGGCGAAGCGGGTCACCGAATCCATCAGCAGCAAGACATTCAGACCCTGGTCGCGCAATTGCTCAGCCACCGTCATCGCCACATAAGCGGCCTGGCGGCGCACCAGCGGCGCTTCATCCGAAGTCGCGGCAACCACGACGCTGCGCGCCAAACCTTCGGGACCCAGATCGTCCTCGATGAATTCTTTCACTTCGCGTCCGCGTTCGCCGATCAGGCCGATAACGATGGCATCGGCATTGGAGTTGCGCGCCATCATCGCCAGCAAAGTGGATTTGCCCACACCGGATCCGGCGAAGATGCCCATGCGCTGACCCTGGCAGCAGGTCGCGAAAGCATTGAGGGCACGAATACCCAGATCCAGCTTAGCGCCGACGCGTCCGCGCGCGGTGGCCAAAGGCGGTGCGGCTTTCAACGGATAGGCGATCGGGCCTTGCGGCAGCGGTCCGGCATCATCGATCGGTTCGCCAAAACCGTTCAGCACACGGCCCAGCCAGCCCATGGACGGATAAATGCAGGCCGGCTTGTTTTCGAAGTCGGCTCGGGCGCCCAGGGAGATGCCGTCCAGCGGGCCCAGCGGCATGACCAGCGCCCTGCCGTCCCGGAAACCGACCACTTCGCACGATATTTTCTTGTTATTTCCTAGACTTAGCCGAACCTGGCCGCCGAGGGTCACGGCGCCGATCGCGCCGGTCACTTCGACGCCCAAACCTTCGATCCGGGCTACCCGGCCGAAACGTGTCAGGGTCGGTAAACCCTCGATTTCCTTAAGCAACGCGCGCATCCGGGTCCTTTTTCGGCCGCTTTTTGCGGCTCAGATCTCCGCATTTTGCATTCAAAAATTTAAACGGCGGTAAACTTAACAAATCGAATCAAGGCATTATCGGAGATAGTCCGACATAGGTCCTTAATCTCAGATTTCTGGGGATTGAAGGGCCGGCCGGACGTTAAAGGCGCTGTTAACCATTTGCGCTTACCCTCCGGCAACCGTTTAACCGTGTCGGCAGGGGCCGAACGTGATTCATGGGACTTAAGAGGGGCCTGATATGCGCGTACTGCTGATAGAAGATGACAGCGCTATGGCGCGCAGCATCGAACTGATGCTGCGAAGCGAGGGTTTGAACGTTTACACCACCGATCTCGGGGAAGAAGGGATCGATCTGGGTAAATTATATGATTACGACATCATCGTCCTGGACCTGCAGCTGCCCGACATGTCGGGTTTCGAGGTCCTGAAGGCTCTGCGCGTCGCCAAGGTGCAGACCCCGGTGCTGATTCTGTCCGGCAACGCCATCGTCGAAGCCAAGGTTAAGGCTTTGGGCTTCGGCGCCGACGATTATATGACCAAGCCGTTCCACAAGGACGAGTTGGTCGCCCGCATCCAGGCCGTGGTCCGCCGTTCCAAGGGCCACAGCCAGTCGGTCATCACCACCGGTAAGCTTACCGTCAATCTCGACGCCAAGACCGTCGAAGTGGACGGCCAGCGCGTGCACCTGACCGGCAAGGAATATCAGATGCTGGAGCTGCTCTCGCTGCGCAAGGGCACCACTCTGACCAAGGAAATGTTCCTCAACCATCTCTATGGCGGGATGGACGAGCCGGAACTCAAAATCATCGACGTCTTTATCTGCAAGCTGCGTAAGAAACTGGCGGCGGCGATCGACGGCGACAATTACATCGAAACAGTGTGGGGCCGTGGCTATGTGCTGCGCGACCCGCAGGACAGTGGCGGCGAACAGGCCGCTGTCGCTTAACCGTTCCAAATAGCGTTCAAAAGGGCACCGGCGACGGTGCCCTTTTTGTTTGCCGACTTAGTTCGGCCGACACTCCAGCAGCTTGTCGTCTAGCACCGAGCCGATCAGCAGCCGTTTGCCAACCATCGCCGCCGCGCTGGAGGCGCCGATCAGGCGGCCCTCGTCCGCGAAAATGGTCTCATAGCCAGTCGGCACGCCATCTTTGTCCAGGGTGACGCGGAAAACCTCCGACGGCGACGGCTTGGCCGCATCGCCTCGGAACTGGTTGACCCTCAGCAAACTAGGATGCCCTGCGATGATAAGGCGGCCTTGGGCGTCGGCCGAAATATTGTCCAGCCGCGCCGGAATAGAGAGCGACCCGATCTCTTTCAGACTGCCGAAGAAGGGCTCGCGCGAGAACGCAATCACGCGGCGTTCATTGGTGAGGGTGACATACAGATGCGCGCCATCCGGGGCGACATAGACCCCGTTGGGGAATGCCATGCGCTGGACAGAGATGCGGAAATTGGTGCCGTTGAAATAGAGCAGATCGGCATGCGGCCAGATCAGATAATCCTCGGCGAACCGGCCCAATCCTGTCTTGGTGGCGTGATCGTTGGTGACATAAAAGCGGTCGGGGGCTACGGCGAACAGATCATTGGGGCTGACCAGCAAACCACCGCCGATGCTAACCCGGGGCGACAATTTCGCGGCACCATTCTCATAAGCCAGGCCGAAGATCTCGACCGCATTGATGCCGCTGCTGTGATGGTTGATCGCCATCAAGGTCTCGTCCCCATTCGCGGCGCGATACAGGCTGATGCCGTGGGGATGGAAATCCTTCGGAACGCCGTCGGTCAACTTTACAGGTGCCGACTTCGGATCGCTCAGCTTCAGGACATAAAGGCCGTCGCCAGGATCCGGCGTGCCTTTGCGCGCCCGGCGGTTGGTGGACGAAACGATGACCGCATCATGGGCGGCATCGACTTCAAAATCCTCGGGCCCCTGCAGCCGCGCAATCGGTTCGCAGATATTGGGCGCCATCGGCGTGACGCTTGTAAAGACGCCCGCCGCCGTCAACCAACGAATAACAAAGAACGCCACCACGACCAGCAAAACTGCCAGCCAGGTTATGCCCGAACGCGCCAAAGGCCTCATTATTGCGCCGCCTCGGTCATCGGTCCGTGTCCAAATTGCAAATCGGCGAGGCGTGCATAAAGCCCACCCTGGCGCACCAGATCGCCATGACTGCCCTCGCCAACCACCCGACCCTGATCCATCACCACAATCCGTTTCAGTTTCTGAATGGTAGCAAGGCGATGCGCGATCACGATGGTGGTGCGGCCCACCATCAAGTTGGCGAGGCCTTGTTGCACCAGCAATTCATTCTCCGCGTCCAGGGCGCTGGTCGCTTCGTCCAGCAACAGCAGCGGCGCATCGCGCAAGATGGCACGGGCGATCGCAATGCGCTGGCGCTGGCCACCCGACAAAGTAACGCCACGTTCGCCCACAAGAGTGTCGAAGCCATTGGGCAGCCGTTCGATGAATTCCGATGCCGCTGCCGCATCGGCGGCGCGCTTCACATCCTCGCGGCTGGCGCCTTCGCGGCCATAGGCGATGTTGGTGGCAATACTGCCGGAAAAGATCACTGGATCCTGCGCCACCACCGAAATCGCGCCGCGCAGTGCCACCGGATCAAGGTCGGCGATGTCGATGCCGTCGAACCGGACCATACCCTGCTGCGCCTCGAAGAAACGCAACATCAGCTGGAACACGGTGGATTTTCCCGCGCCCGAAGGTCCGACCAGGGCCACGGCTTCGCCCGGCGCAATGGTGAGCGAGAAATCGTGCAACGCCGCGCTGTCGGGCCGGGTGGGATAATGGAAGGTCACATGCGCGAAACTGACGCCGCCTTGCGCGCGTGCCGGCAATGCCACGGGATGGGCGGGTGCTGTGATGGCAGGCTTTTCGTGCAGCAATTCCATCAGCCGCTCGGACGCACCGGCGGCGCGCTGCAGATCGCCCCAGGTCTCGGACAGGGCGCCGACACCGCCGCCCACCAGCACGCCATACATGATGAACTGCAACAGCAGGCCGCCGGTCATGCGGCCGGCGATCATGTCTTCAAGACCGACTAGGCCCACGGTGGCCAGGCTGCTGAAGGCGGTGAAAATCGCCACCGCGGTCAAAACGGCGCGCGCAAAAGTGCGGCTGCGGGCAAATGCGAAGGCGCGCTCCACCGTGTCCGCGAAAGCGCCACGCTCGAATTCTTCATGTGTGAAGGCCTGGACAGTGGAGACGGCGTTCAGGATCTCGCCGCCGCGTGCGGAGGTTTCGGCGATGGAATCCTGGCTCTTGCGCGACAGGACCCTCACCCAGCGGCCGAACAACAGGATCGGCACCATAACCAGCACCACCGCACCCACCACCAGCAGCGCCAGCTTCAAGCTGGTGACGAACATGAGGATCAAGCCGCCGGTCAGGGTCACCATCGTGCGCAGCGCCACCGATACCGAGGATCCCACCACCGTCTGGACCAAGGTGGTGTCGGCGGTCAGCCGCGAGAGAACTTCACCGGTGCGCGTGACTTCAAAGAAAGCAGGCGTCAGGCCCAGCACATTGTCGAACACGGCCTTGCGGACATCGGCCACCACCCGCTCGCCCAGCCAGGTGACGAAATAAAAGCGAGTCGCCGAAGCCAGGCCCAGAACACCGGCCGCGATGACGAACAGAAAATAATAATGGCTGAGGCTCTCGGCCTGGCTGACGGACAAATTGTGATCGATCAGTCCTCGCGCCAGGGCCGGCAGCACCAGGGTGGCGGCAGAAGACGCGATCAATGCCACCATCGCGATGGCGATCCGGCCGCGATACGGCATCAGGAAGGGCAATATCCGCCGCAACGGGGCAAGCGACCGGGAAGCGGGCCTTCCCGATAAGCGTCCTTGTTCCTCGTCGCCTCGGGCCATCTACCTGATCTTTAAAGGTTCCCAGGGCTTATATAGAGACGAATACCCTTGAACAAAGAGGTTTACCGCCGGTCGCATTTTCCGCGGGAAACCGGCCTCCACTTTCCCTGAAAATGCTCCTCTGCCACAGCGCTTGCCAGAACTGGGCCTTTTGCCTATAAGCCCCCGCTTCTGCACTGGAAAAAAGGCCGTTCCCATGAAAAAGGGTATCCACCCCGCCTATCATTTCGTTGACGTCCAGCTCAACGACGGCACGATCTATAAGACCCGCACCACCCATGGCGAGCCGGGTCAGAAGATCACGCTCGACATTGACCCCTCCACCCATCCCGCCTGGACCGGCGGTCAGCAGCAGCTGATGGATCGTGGCGGTCGCCTGACGCGCTTCAACAAGAAGTTCGCTGGGTTCGTAAAAGCCTGATCGGATTTTACTCGCCCGTTGCACGACGCGGGCGCTAGCGGTGGATTCGTGAAGGCGTAAGTCACGCGCAACCAGATTTGAAAAAGGCGGCCCGATCGGCCGCCTTTTTTTGTTTAGGCATTTATGCTTGTAGCCCTGCCCCTCGCTTGGGCTCGGGGCGTTCGCCATTCGAAATGGTCCACCGGACCATTTCGTTCGCCATGCGGCGAACCATGGCTCACTAATCAACGCCGAAAACCTGCTCCAGGCGGTTCCACTGCAGATGCGCGTTGGGGACCGTGTTGCGGTCGCGGCCGAACAGCACATCGTCAAGACGCGCGATGCGGCGATAGAGGCTTTCGCTGCGGACCAGAAGATCGCGCAGCGCTGCCGGCAACAGATCTTCGGTATTCTCGGTCGCCGCGCCCAGGCAGATTTCCTTCGAGCCCAAACGGTAACGGCCGGACGATGCCTGGTCCGGCTCCATGTCACCGTCATGCACGGCGCGCTGCACCAGAAGCCAGCTGGCCGCCTGCATCATGCGGGTGGTGACGCGCATGCTTTCGCCCGCGTAAAGAATTGCGCCCTTGCGCGACAAGCTGCCGGCTTCGTCGCGGCCAGGGCCATCAAGATAGCGGGCGGTCTCTTCGACCAGCGCCATGCCTTCGTCGAATGTGCGCACGAACAGAGCCGAGCCGGTGAAGGAGCGCGGCGGGGGCAGGCTCCGCACATTCTCGACATCGTTATGCAGCATTGGTTCCCCAGATTCCCCGACGGCGCAGACGCTACCAAGCCATTAGACGCGCGCAAAGCATTACTGTTGGTAAACCGCACAAATTCTTTTTCTCGCCCAATTTGTAATGTGCATATTAACTACGGCTGACGCTTGAAGAAACTTTCCGCTGCCGACTTGGTAGCATGACGCGACTCGATAGCTGCTTTGCAGCGCGCAATCTCTTCTTCCAGACGTGCAATGCGCGCTTCCAATTCATGCGCGGAAAGCGCGGAAATATCCTCGCCCAACTGAATCAAAGGCGGCTTTTTGCGGGGCGCGAGATCCTCGATATCCATCGCCACTTCCTTGGCGTTAACGGTTCCGACCGCTAATGTGCGGTCGCACACTGTAGCTGGCAAGTTGATCGATGAAAGCAATCGCACTCAAGAATGCCGGCCCGGATTATCGGTTGGAATTTGCGGATATCCCGAAGCCCCAGCCCGGCAAAGGTGAAATCCTCATCAAAGTTGCGGCCGCAGGCGTTAACCGCGCCGATATTCTTCAGGCCCATGGCGCCTATCCGCCGCCGCCCGGAGCGCCGGAAACATTGGGCATGGAGGTGTCCGGTCATGTCGTCGCCATCGGCGCAGACACGGGAGGCTATAAGATCGGTGACGCGGTGTGCGCTCTTCTGGGCGGCGGCGGTTATGCCGAGTATGCGCTGGCGCAGACCGAATGCGTGTTGCCACTGCCATCGTCGCTCGATCCGGTCGACGCGGCGGCCCTGCCCGAAGCCCTGTTCACGGCCTGGACCAATATTGCCGATACAGGCCGCCTCAAATCGGGCGAGACGCTTCTGGTGCATGGCGGCACCAGCGGCATCGGCGTCGCCGCGATCCAGATGTTCGCCGCACTGGGCCACACTGTTTTTGCTACCGCCGGCAGCGATGAGAAGTGCAGTTTGTGTGAGCAGCTCGGCGCCACGCGGGGGATCAACTATCGCAACGAGGATTTTGTCGCGGTCACGCAAGCGATGACGAGCGGTAAAGGCGTTGACGTCATTCTCGACATGGTCGGCGCCGACTACGTCCAGCGCAACATGACAGCGGCGGCGATCTGGGGCCGGATCGTCAATATCGCCTATCAGAACGGGGCGAAGATGCCGCTAGATCTGGGACCCATGCTGCGCAAACGCTTGACCTTGGCCGCGACCACGCTTCGCGCCCGTACGATCGCCGAAAAAGGTGCGATCCGCGATGCCCTGGCGGAAAAGATCTGGCCACTGGTAGCGACGGGCCGCATACGCCCCGTGGTGGATCAGCGCTTTGCGTTGGGCGAGGCGCAGATGGCGCACCAGCGCATGGCGTCCGGCGATCATTCCGGAAAAATCTTGCTGATACCGGGCTGAGTATTTAGGCCGACTATCGGGCGGGATCGGGCAAAACAAAACTGCGCCGTGCGGCAGTGTCGTTCAACCTTTCCGGCCTGTACCAGCGCGCCAGCACGCCTTTGTCCATCAGATCCGGATTCGCTGAGGCAAATTCCTCGAAGCTGTCATGGCGTGCGATCTCGGCCCGCTCTGCGATCAATGCCAGGAACGCAAGCGTGACGGTTTGGTGGAACGCTTCGGGCTTTCCGATCCGCGCCGTCATCATTTTCAGGACGCGGCAATAAGCAGATGCCGCTTCCAGGAAATCGCGATCCGCCAGCAGCTCATATCCGGCGCGCACATGATCAGCGTGACGAAAATCCTCGGCCTGGATTTCCCCCGCTAGAAAGCGCTCAAGAAATGTCATCGGCTTCGGCCAGGCGATGGGAATTGGCGGCGGTCAGGGTCAGCCCATAGACGCGCTTCAATAACTCGATCTGCTGCAGGGTCGTCGCCCCGAACGGGGTCTTGCCCTCGAAGGCATGCAGCACAATGCCTTCCAACAGATCCCCCAGCGACAAATCCAAGGATTCAGCCAGGGCCTTGAGAACCTTCAGGGTCCGCCGTTCCAGCCGCACACCGGTTTGTACGCGTTCGATGATTTCCATGTTATCTTGGTACATATATACCAGTTGTAGGGCAAGACAATTCCCTGTCCAAGCCAAAGGCTTTCGGCTAAAAAACCCACCTTCCTCGACAATTGATTATCGAGCGAAGGGACGGGCTGGAAAGGCCCGCCCTGGACCGAAAGGATATTTTGCCATGGCCGCCGAGACCAAGCCGCTGATGCCCAAAGCCACTGCCGTCTGGCTGGTGGACAATACCGGGCTGACCTTCGAGCAGATCGCGGATTTCTGTGGCCTGCACCCGCTGGAAGTGAAGGGCATCGCCGACGAGGATGTCGCTAAGGGCATCAAGGGCATGGACCCGGTGACATCCGGCCAGCTCACCCGCGAGCAGATTGAGGAAGCGGAAAAAAATCCCAAGATCCGACTCAAGATGGCCGCGCCCAAGCACAAGATGCCGAATGTGCGCCTCAAGCGCGCGCCGCGCTACACGCCGGTGTCCAAGCGCCAGGACAAGCCCGATGCGGTCTATTGGATCATCCGCAACCATTCGGAATTCGCCGACGCCGACATCATCAAGCTGATCGGCACCACCAAGGCGACCATCCAGAAAATCCGCGAGCGTTCGCACTGGAATGCCACCAACATCAAAGCAGTCGATCCGGTGACCTTGGGCCTCTGCTCGCAGTTGGAACTGGATCTGGCCGTGACCCGCGCCGCCGCCAAGCATGAGCGGGCCCAGAAGCGCGCCGCCAAGAAGGGCGCGACCTTGAAGTCGGTGAATGAAAGTCTGGCACCTGCGGCAGCACCTTCGGAATCAACGCAGGACGGCGACGAGTGGAAACTGTCCAGCGAGCTGGAACAGGATTGATCGCGTCAGAGATAGGCGACGGCGACGACACCCAGCACGACGAGCAGAAGAAAGACGATCAGCGTCACTTCGAGATATTTGTCGAGCAGTGCTTTGGCCTGCGCGCCAAAAAAATGAACCAGCGCGCCTTCCAGCACAACGAACCGGAACGTTCGCACCAGCGTTGAAAAGAACATGAACGACGCAAACGGCACGCCGGCCAACCCGGATGCGATCGTCACCAATTTGTACGGAATCGGCGTCACGCCCTGAACCGCGATCATGTAGGGGTGGGTGCTGAAACTCTGGCGATAAATCTCCACCTTTTCGAGTGGAATATGCAGCACGCCGATCAGCCAGACGCCTGCCGTGTTCCAGAACAAGGCGCCGATGGCGTAGCCCAAAATACCACCCATCACCGACCAGAAAGCGCACCAGGCCGCCAGCCGGAAGGCGCGGCGGCGATCCGCCAGCATCATCGGCAGCAGCATCACATCCGGTGGGATGGGGAAAAATGACGCTTCTGCGAAGGCAAAAGCCGCCAGCGCCCACCAGGCATTGCGGCCCTGCGACTTGGTAAGCATCCAGGCGTAAATGGCCCGAAGGCCTCGCGGTTTGGCGGCGTCCGACATGCAAGCCTTCTAAGCAAGCTTTGTGGGCCTGTCCAATCCCGATGGTTCCAATCCAAGCCTGGCCAATCTTGCCGTTTGAAAATGCTTTCACTAGCGTGCCCGACCATGGCCAGACCGACCAAACGCGCGAAGAAAACCACCCGCCCGGCGAAGAAGCGTCCGGTCAAAAAGGCCCGCGTCATCAAAGCATCGAAGTCGGTCAAGAAATCGGCCGCCAAATCAGTGGCCAAGCCAACCGCCAAACCGGCCCAGCGCTTGGCGCCCTCTCGTGTTCGCACCAAGCGGCAATTGCGTCCCGCACCGATGCGCCCTCGGCCCAAGCCACGTAGCGTGTATGACGAGCTGCCGCGCACACCGGCGAATTTCCAGCCCCTGACGCCGCTGTCTTTGCTGGAGCGGGCCGCCGCCGTTTTTCCCGACCGAATTGCGGTGATCCATGGCAAACAGCGCACCGATTACGCGGAATTCTATCGCCGCTGCCGCCGTCTGGCCTCGGCGCTGGCGGCCCATGGCATCGGCAAGAACGATACGGTTGCTGCCGTGCTGGCCAACACACCGGCCATGCTGGAAGCCCATTACGGCGTGCCGATGGCGGGCGGCGTTCTGAACGCGATCAACACCCGTCTCGATGCAACCACCATTGCTTACATGCTGGAGCATGGCGGCGCGAAGATCCTGATCACCGACCGCGAATTCTCCACCGCGGTTGGCGAAGCGTTGAAGCTGGTCAAGCATCCGCCGCTGGTGATCGATTATGACGATCCGGAATTTGCGCAGACCGGCGCGCGGCTAGGCGAAGACTATGAAGCGTTCATTGCGCAAGGCGATCCGGAATTTTCCTGGATGATGCCGGGCGACGAATGGGATGCAATCTCGCTCAACTATACCTCCGGCACCACCGGCAATCCCAAAGGTGTGGTCTATCATCATCGCGGCGCGGCGCTGATGGGCTACAGCAACATCCTGGCCGGCAATATCGGCCGTCATCCGGTCCTGCTGTGGACCTTGCCCATGTTCCATTGCAATGGCTGGTGCTTTCCCTGGACCTTGTCGGTCAATGCGGGCACGCATGTTTGTCTGCGCTGGGTGCGGGCCGGCGCGATCTACCAGGCCATCGCGGAACATAACGTCACCCATCTGTGCGGCGCGCCCATCGTGATGTCGACCTTGCTGGATGCGCAGCCCGACGAAATCCGCGACTTCTCTCAGCGCGTCACTTTTTTGGTGGCCGCCGCACCGCCGCCGGAATCCGTGCTGGCAGGAATGGCGGACGCGGGCTTCGACATTGTGCATGTCTATGGCCTGACGGAGGTCTATGGCCCCGCCGTGGTCAATGAATGGCACGAAACCTGGGATGCACTCGATAGCGCGGACCGCGCCAAGCGCCAGGCACGCCAGGGTGTGCGCTATCACGCGCTTGAAAGTCTGGCCGTGATGGACCCGCAGACGATGGAGCCGTTGCCGCCCGACACGCTGGGCGAAGTGATGTTCCGCGGCAATGTGGTGATGAAGGGCTATCTGAAAAATCCCGACGCCACGCGCGCTGCGTTTGCGGATGGCTGGTTTCACTCCGGCGATCTGGGGGTGATGCATCCCGACGGCTATATCCAGCTCAAGGACCGTTCCAAGGACATCATCATTTCGGGCGGCGAGAATATTTCCTCGATCGAGATCGAAAATGTTCTCACCCGCCATCCCGCCGTGCAATTTGCCGCTGTGGTGGCCAAAGCCGATGCGAAATGGGGCGAAACCCCTTGCGCATTTGTCGAGAAGCGGCGCGGCCATGAGGCGGTGACGGAAGAGGAGATCCTTGCCTTCTGCCGCCAGCATTTGGCCAAGTTCAAGGCGCCGCGCTTCCTGGTCTTTGCAGAGCTGCCCAAGACCAGCACCGGCAAGATTCAGAAATTCGCCCTGCGCGAACGCGCCAACGCGTTATGACGACTGAGGTCAAAGCCGGGCGTTTTGCCCTGACTTTCATTTTTCTCACCATGCTGATCGACACGATCGGGCTTGGGATCATCATTCCGGTTTCGCCCGGCCTGATCGCGGGGCTGACACATCAGGATCTGTCGGGCGCGGCGCGCTGGGGCGGCTGGCTGTTCTTCTCTTATGCATTGATGCAGTTCCTGTGTGCGCCCCTGATCGGCAACCTGTCCGACCGCTTCGGCCGGCGCCCCGTGCTGATCCTATCCCTTGCGATGCTGGGCGTGGACTATCTGATCACGGGATTTGCCCCCACCATCGCCTGGCTGTTCATAGGCCGTATTCTGTCGGGCATGGCGGGTGCTGCTTACTCCACCGCCAACGCCTATATCGCCGACATCTCGCCGCCGGAGAAACGCGCCGCCAATTTCGGTTTGGTGGGCGCGGCCTTCGGCGTAGGTTTTGTGCTGGGGCCGGCACTGGGCGGATTTGTGGGCGAGCATTTCGGCCTGCGCGCGCCGTTCTTCGTCGCGGCCGGTCTTTCCTTTGCCAATGCATTGTTCGGCCTGATCGTGCTGACGGAGTCCCTGCCGCCGGAACGGCGCCGCCGGTTCGAAATCTGGCGGGCCAATCCGTTGGGTTCGCTCAAGGCCTTGACCCGCTTTCCCCAGCTTGCGCTGATGCTGGCCGTGCTGGTGCTGGTGCAGTTCGCGCACGATTCCCTGCCTTCGACTTGGACCTATTACACCATGCTCAAATTCGGCTGGGGTCCGGGCGATGTCGCCTGGTCGCTGGTGGCGGTCGGCGTGTTGACGGCATTTTCGTTTGCCGTGCTGCCACGGCTTGTCGTGCCGCGCATCGGCGAGCGTGGCGCCGTCTATCTGGGATTTGCCTTCGGGACCGTGGCCTATCTGGGCTATGCCTTCGCGGCGAAGAGCTGGATGTTCTACGCCTGGATGATCCCCTTCACCCTGGGCGGCGTGGGCGGCCCGGCGCTCAACGCCATCATGTCCCACAGCGTGCCGGCCACCGAACAGGGCGAATTGCAGGGCGCAACGTCGAGTATCACCAGCCTGACATCGGTGATTGCGATGTGGGCGATGCCGACCTTGTTTGCATGGTTCACCGCGAAGGACACGCCGGTTTATTTTCCGGGCGCGTCATTCTTCGCGGCGGCCATTTGCGAGTTCGGGGCTTTGGCATTGTTCGCGCGCGCCCTCAGTCGGCGCGGACGCGATGCCTAATGGACGGCTCTTAACCGTTCCAATTCATCTTTGATTCGAAGTTTTTGTTTTTTTAACGCTGCCACCCGGGCTTCATCCCAATCGGGGTGCCTCATTTCGGTGGCGATGATTTCTTCCAGTTTCTGGTGCTGAACAGCGAGATTCTCGATCTGTCCTTCGGCTTCCATGCTTTCACCTCGTCGGTTTAGGCACCAAAATTAAACCACCAAGCAAGGGACCTGTCACCTCAAAAAGTTTTGGAACCAAAGCCCTTTCGGGTTGGGCGCGCGGGATGTAAACGAGGTCTATGGGACAGGCAGAAAGTTCAAAAAACGGGCCGGAAAGGCTGCCAAAAAGGCTGGTGGTCGGTCTATCCGGCGCCTCGGGGGTGATCTACGGCATCCGCCTGCTGGAGGCGCTCAAGGATTTGAGAATCGAGTCGCATCTGGTGATGACCAAGCCCGCCCAGATGACCATCGC
The DNA here is from genome assembly GCA_041690975.1 of Alphaproteobacteria bacterium. GTDB lineage: Bacteria > Pseudomonadota > Alphaproteobacteria > Micropepsales > Micropepsaceae > Rhizomicrobium. The sequence goes on along the minus strand of JBEPVO010000058.1, from coordinate 677 downwards.
CTATGAAACGGACATGACGCCCAAACAGGTGGCGGCGAAAGCCGATCACACCCACGCGATCGAGGATATCGGCGCGCCCATCGCCAGCGGCAGTTTCAAGACCGGCGGCATGGTGGTGGCGCCGTGTTCGGTGCGCACCATGAGCGAGATCGCCACCGGCGTGACCACCAATCTTCTTACCCGCAGCGCCGATGTGATGTTGAAGGAGCGGCGGCCGCTGATCCTGATGGTGCGCGAGACGCCTTTGCATCTGGGCCATCTGCGCACCATGACCGCGCTGGCGGAAATGGGCGCGATCATCCTGCCGCCCATGCCCGCCTTTTATACTGAGCCCAAAACGCTTTCCGATCTGGTGGACCAGATGGTGGGACGCGCGCTCGATCTTCTGGGCCATGACTGGCCGATGAAACGCTGGGGCGAAGATCTGCCCAAACCGAAGCGGGGCAAGCGGTCATGACCGATCAGGTCACGCGTCCCGATGAAGTGGCGGCCCGCGCCAAGTTGGCGACCCTGTCGCAGGAGCATCGCGATCTCGATGCCGCCATCGATGCCCTGTGGGCGGCAGGCGGCGGCGATCAACTGGCCTTATCGCGGCTGAAAAAGCGCAAGCTGCAGCTGAAGGATGAGATCACCGAAATCAACAACGCGCTGCTGCCGGATATCATCGCCTAGGCATC
>JBEPVO010000057.1:0-16779 GCA_041690975.1 Alphaproteobacteria bacterium | reverse complement strand
GCCGGCGGGAAATGCCGGCGGGAAATGGAAGGCGGCCGCGTGCGCCGCACGACAGCGCCTCGACGTGCACTAGGCGCGCAGGCCCATCCATTTCTTCCCTGTCTCCTTATTCATCGCCACTTCACGACATTTGCAGCAGACATGACGTCCGGGACCGGGTTAAATTTCATTGTCACAAACGGATATGCCTTTTGAGCGCCTTCTTGGACGCACGCGCCCTCCCCCGGGACACCATCCTCACCCCCGATCTGGCGATCATCGGTGGCGGCCCTGCCGGCATCAGCCTGGCACTGGCGCTGGCGGATAGCGGCCTGGATATCCTTTTGCTGGAATCCGGTGGGCGTACCTTCGAGGCCAACGCCCAGAAACTCTATGAAGGCAGCCAGACCGGCGTGCCCTATGTCGCCCTAGATGGCGGGCGCCTGCGCTTCCTGGGCGGCAGCACCAATCACTGGGGCGGCTGGAACCGGCCGCTGGACAAGATCGATTTTGAAAGCCGGGGCGGAATGGCGCATTTCGGCTGGCCCTTCGCGCGCAGCGAAATAGAGCCCTATTTCGCACACGCCCAGGCCCTGATCGAAGCGGGCCCGTGGGTTTACGACGAAGCAGACCAAGCTGCATCCGACAGCGGCCCCCTCCTGCGGCTAGGACCGGGCGGGGTCTATACGAGCTGGTTCCAGTTCTCCAAGACCAAGAACAACACGCTGCCGACCCATTTCGGTGACCGCTACCAGGACGATCTCGTCCGCGCCCCGCGCATCACGCCATTGCTCAACGCCAATGTCACCGCCATCCGGCTTTCGTCCGATGCAACGCATGTTGAACAGCTCGATATCGCAACCTTGTCGGGCAACAAACTGACGGTGAAACCCCGCTACACCGTTCTGGCGGCGGGCGCGATCGAGAATGCCCGGCTTATGCTGGCGTCCAACGATGTGACGACGACGGGCGTCGGCAATGGCAACGATCTGGTGGGGCGTTTCTTTGCCGATCATCCCATCCCTCGAGATGTCGCAACCCTGGTGCTGTTCGATGGCAAGCTGGCGCCCTACTATTCCAATTACCTAACCCTGCCGAATGGCGCGGTGATGCGCGCGGCGCTTTCGCCGCGACCGGAATTCCTGCGTGCGCATGGCGTGGTGGGTTCGCTCACCACCTTGGAAAATGAAACCAAACTCGACCCGTTCGCGACTGCTGCAGTGGTGACGACGGCGCAAGCGCTCGGCGTGAATGCATCGGAAGCCAAAGCTTATTCGCTTGGCTGCGGCATGGAGCTGGCGCCCGACCCCGATCGTCGCCTGACGCTGGGACGGGAACGCGATGCGCTGGGGATGCAGCGGCTCAACCTTCACATGACGATCTCGGATGACGATTTCGAGCATTGTCGTCAGACCTTGAAAGAATTGGGACGTCAGTTGCTGGCCGCGAAAAGCGGAATGATTCATCTCAGCTATAGTCAGCGTCATGAATGGCTGGCAGCGATGGATTGGGGCAACCATCATCTGGGCACCACCCGCATGAGCGCCGATCCCAAGCAAGGCGTGGTCGACGCGACCAGCCGGGTTCATGGCCTCGGCAATCTCTATGTGGCGGGCAGTTCGGTCTTTCCGACTTATGGCTCATCCAATCCCACATTGAACCTTGTGGCACTGACATTGCGGCTGGCCGACCATCTGAAAAAGGTGATGGCATGACGCGGCGCGGTGTGCTGGCCGGGTTGATGGCGGTCCTGATTGCGGCGGCGGGCGGCGCGGCCTGGAAATTCCGACTGTTCGCCAAACACTATCCGCCAACATCCTATGACGATCTTCTGAGCCAAATCACCGATCGCGAGCCCGCCATTCTTTTTGGCCAGACGGCGCGCAAGACCCTGCCCATTCCCGCCCTATTAGCGGCTCAGTTGCGCCGCGACGGCCGCACATTGGCGGTACGCGCCGCCAGGGAGCCCGGCGAGGCCCAGATCACGGAAGTGGCGGGATGGGTGGTGCCCCAAAGCGTGGCGCTCTACGCCGCATTGGCCGCCCAGGCCTGAGCTTTCCGCGCGTTCCGCCGGCGATGATCGGGCCGCAATCGGGACTTGAAGCGGAACGAAAAGACACCATTTCTCACCTGTAAACCTTGGTGCCCTTGTGGGCCTCGGATTTGCGGGCCGCTCGAAAGGAGGGCTTAGACATGACGCGCAATGCTTATTTCGACAGCCCTTTCCTGCTGGGTTTCGAGCCGCTGGAGCGGCTTCTGGAACGCACCGCCAAAAGCGCCGGCGACAGCTATCCGCCTTACAATATCGAAGCCACGCCCGAAGGCGGCATCGCCATCACATTGGCGGTGGCGGGCTTCGCCAAGGAAGAGATTTCCGTCACCGTGGAGGACCGCCAACTGGTCATCCGGGGACGGCAGAATGAGGCCGGCGGGAAAACGTTCCTTCATCGCGGCATCGCGGCGCGACAATTTTTACGCGCGTTTGTGCTCGCGGACGGCATCGAAGTGAAATCTGCCGCGTTGGCAAATGGATTGCTGCGGATAATTTTGACGCGTCCGGACATCCAACCCAGCGTGCGGGTCGTAGATATCAAGACTGGAGGCATACAATGACAGAGTTTTTCGAGACTGAGGCAGGCATTGGCCAGGGCCGTATTGCCTATATCAAGGCCACGGGGAGCGAAGAAGCCCATCGGCTGGGCCTTATCCCCGCCAATGTCGAGCTGCCCAAGGGCATGAAACTCTATGTCGTTCATGCCGAAGACGGCAGCGTACTAGGCTATACTGACGCCTATGCCTCGGCGTATGGCGCGGCGGTCCAGAATGAATTGACACCGGTGAGCGTACACTAGGCTTCACCGCCCACAGAATCAGAAAAGCCGGGAGCCTCGCTTCCGGCTTTTTTGTTGGGCGCACGATTGCTAGTCTCGCTGCTTCGGAGGGACATTCATGCGCTCAATCACCATCGCCGCCGCCCTGCTGCTGCTCTTGTCAGGCGCCGCTTTCGCTCAGGATGTTCCGGCTGCAGCACCACCGCCCGGCAGCTCCACCACGCCATCAGCAACCGATACGGCGACACCACCCGCCGATACGGCTCCCACCCATGCGACGACGCCCGGCAACCCACCCATGACCGGGCCACAAATTCTGATTTCCACCAGCATGGGCGACATCACGCTGCAGCTAGACTCTGTCCGCGCACCGAAAAGCGTTGCCAGCGTGCTGCGCTATGTGAAAGACCGCCATTACAACGGCACGGTGTTCTACCGGGTCGTTAAAGGTTTCGTCATCCAGATGGGAAGCTGGGACGCCAATGTTAATGGACGGCCGGGACACGCCCCTTCGCCGCTTGAAGCCAATAATGGCCTCAGCAATCGGCGCGGTACTGTGGCGCTCGCGCATGGCGCCGATCTCATGGCGTCGGCCGACTTCTTCATCAACCTGGCCGACAATATTTCTCTGGATCACAACAAAGAGGATCTGGGCAACATCAGCGGCTTCACCGTCTTCGGTCGGGTGACGTCGGGCATGGATGTGGTGGATGCGATTGCGGCCGTGCCGGTGGGCGACCATGGACCGATGCCCGGGCAAGCGCCGGTCGATCCGATCCTGATCAAGACAGTGTCGGTGGTGGGCGAGCCGGAAGCGCCCGCGCCAAAACCAACAGCAAAAAAGAAGAAATAGTGAGTAGGCGCTTCACGACGCTTGGTCATGCCCGACCTCCCCTGCGCGCGTGTAAGCGCGCTGGCGGCGGGGTGAGGCTGGCAATCAAGCCAGCCGAACGCCGTAGCAGCGCTTGCGATGCGGAGGCCAGAGGGGGAAACGAAAACTACGCAGCCTGGCTTGAAGAGCCGGTCTGGTCGATGAGAATCGCATAGAGCGCTTCAGAGCTCTGCGCGGAACGAAGCTTTTCGCATGTCTGCTGGTGGCGCAGAAGACGGGAAACCCGCGCCAATGCTTTCAGATGATCCGCTCCGGCATTCTCCGGCGCCAGCAGCATGAACACTAGGTCCACCGGCTGGCCATCGACCGCTTCATAGTCGATCGCGCTTTCCAGACGCGCAAAGACGCCAGTGATGCCGGTAGCACCCGCCATGCGGCCATGCGGAATCGCAATGCCGGCGCCCACGCCCGTGGTGCCCAGTCGTTCGCGCTCATTCAGGGTTTCGAAAATCTGCTTTTCCGGCAACTGCGTACGCACATGCGCGCGCGCGGCAAGCTCCTGCAGCAGCTGCTTCTTGGTCTGAGCCTTCAGAGACGCAAGCACCGCTTCGGGAGCGAGCAGGTCGGAGATGTTCATTAAGCTTCCCAATAAGATTGCGGGCTGTTTTCAGGGGTTCCGTCCTACCCCCCGAAAAGCGGCGGGTTCATAGGCCGGGGCATTGCGAAAGTCAAACTTGACGCAAACGCGGCGGAATGGGCGGATTTCGAGGGAAATTTACGCGCCTGACTTGAGGCGTCTTCGCTCCACGGAAGACGGGATTCGTAAGGCTTCGCGATATTTGGCAACAGTGCGGCGCGCAATATTTACGCCGTCCGCCGTCAACAAGGACACGATCCGGTCGTCGGAAAGTATATCGCGGGCTTCTTCATTCTCGATCATTTCGCGGATGCGGTCGCGTACAGCTTCGGCGCTGTGCGACTCCGCGCCGTTCACGGCCTGGATGGAGGCGGTGAAGAAATATTTCAGCTCAAAGACACCGCGCGGGGTGGCGACATATTTGTTGGAGGTGACGCGACTCACGGTGGATTCATGCATCTGGATGGCATCGGCGATGGTGCGCAGATTGAGCGGCCGCAAATGCCGCACGCCATAGGTCAAGAACGCATCCTGCTGGCGCACGATCTCGCTCGCCACTTTCAGGATGGTGCGGGCGCGCTGGTCCAGACTCTTCACTAGCCAGTTGGCATTGTTGAGACAGTCGCTGAGATAGGTCTTGGAATCCTTGTCGCGGGCGCTTTTGTTGACCTTCGCATAATAGCGCGAATTGACCAGAAGCCGCGGCAGGGTGTCGGAGTTGAGTTCGATCAACCATGCACCATCGGGGCCGACGCGGACAAAGACATCGGGCACCACCGGCGCCACCTGCTCCGAACCAAAGGCCAGGCCGGGTTTGGGATTGAGATCGCGGATTTCTGCGATCATGTCGGCAATATCTTCAGCATCCACGCCGCAAAGCGCGGACAAGCCCGCCATGTCGCGGCGCGCCAGCAGATCAAGGCGCGTCAGGAGCGCCGCCATGGCCGGATCCAGCCGGTCCTTGGCCTTCAACTGCAACGACAGGCATTCCGCCAGATCGCGGGCGCCGACGCCGACCGGATCGAAACCTTGCAGCACACCCAGCACGGCTTCGACGTCCTCGATTTCGGTGCCCAGACGCTCGGCCAGATCCTGAAGATCCGCGCGCACATAACCCGCTTCGTCAACCTCATCGATCAACGCCATGCAGATCAGGCGATCCGGCGGCAGCAGCGCGGCGATCGCCACCTGTTCTTCGAGATGATCCTTGAGCGTGCCCCCGCCCGCCACGGTGGATTCCAACGGATCGTCATCGCCTTCAAACCGGTTGCCGGATTTGACGGTCGTCCAGTCGGTCAAGGGCTGGCCTGCGGCGCCCGCCATGGGCTGCGCCGGCCCGGCGTCGTCATACATGTTGTCATGCGCGGACGAATCCAGATCCGCCACCTTGGAGAAATCTTCCCGCGCCAGCGATTCATCGGCGCGCTCGGAAGCGTTTTCCTTTTCCACGGTTTCGCGTTCGGCGTCGCGCGGCGCGGACTCGTCACGCTCCAGCAGCGGATTCTTTTCCAGTTCGGTTTCGCAAAATTCGGCCAGCTCGATGTTGGACAATTGCAGCAGCTTGATGGCCTGCTGCAATTGCGGCGTCATGACCAGAGACTGGCCCTGCCGTATTTCGAGTCTTTGCCCCAATGCCATGATCTGCGCCTACAACGAGAACTTCTCGCCCAGATAAACGCGACGGACATCGCGGTCACCCACGATATCGGCGGGCGTGCCTTCCTTCAGCACGCGCCCATCATGCAGAATATATGCGCGGTCGATGATCTCGAGCGCATCACGGACATTATGATCCGTGATCAGGACGCCGATGCCGCGATCTTTCAAATGCCGAATGAGATCGCGGATTTCGCCCACGGCGATGGGATCGATGCCGGCCAATGGTTCGTCGAGCAGGATATAGGACGGATGGGTCGCCAGGGCCCGCGCGATTTCCACCCGGCGGCGTTCGCCGCCGGAAAGCGCGATCGCGGGCGTATTGCGGATATGGGTGATGCCGAATTCCGCCAGCAGGGCTTCGACCGCAGCTTCCAGGCGTGCCGGATCGGGTTCGATCAGTTCGGCGGTGGCGCGAATATTCTGTTCGGCGGTGAGGCCGCGAAAGATCGAAGCTTCCTGCGGCAGATAGCCGATGCCCATCCGGGCTCGGCGATACATGGGCAGGCTGGTGATGTCATGGCCGTCCACTTCGATGGAGCCGGTGTCCGCCGGGATCAGTCCCGAGATCATGTAGAAGCAGGTGGTCTTGCCCGCGCCATTGGGGCCCAGCAGGCCCACCACTTCGCCGCGCCGCACCGACAGGCTCACGGAACGCACCACGGGACGCTTGTTGAAGCTCTTGCCGACCCGGGTGACCACCAGGCCCTTGCCACCCTCGACCACGCGCGGACGTTCCGCCGCGGTTTCAGCGGCTTTTTCGTCGGGAATTGGGCTGTCTTCCAAGCTCATACAAAAATCATGCCTGTTTGTGCTTAAGGAACCCCTAATTGGCGTTCGGGGACGGAACCGATTGCGGCGTGAAGATGCCTTGCACACGTCCACCGCTGGTTGTGCCCGGTGCCTTTGCGCCGCCGCCCAACGTCGCCAGACCAGTCTCCAGATTCACGGTGAGCTGATTTCCGCGCATCACATCCTTCTGCCGCGTGAGCACGACCTTGCCTGTCATAGTGACAGTGCGCGCAACCACATCATAAACGCCATTGTCGCCCGTGATCGTGCCGCTGTTGGGCGAATCCACCACCACACTGCCGGTGGCCAGAATCTTGTCGGGCTTGTTGTCCTTGCCTATCACATTGAGGCGCACCGAATTGGCGCGCATGCGCATGTCGCCCTGCACCACCAGCACATTGCCGGACCAGGTTCCGGTCTTGGCGTTGCTGTCGGCCAGGAATTTATCGGCCGAGACATTGATTGGCGCGTTGGCATCATGCTTGCCCATCAAGGCGGGCGCCATCACGGATGACGTCTGGGCCATGGCTGGCACGGAAGACAGAAGTGCCAGAAGCAATATCACGCGCGTCATTTCTTGTTCCCGATCAGCGTCATTTTCACATGCCCGTCCAGGCTCAGCTGGTGACTGTCGCGATCATAGTGAAACTGGTCGGCGCGCATGGTGCCCATCGGCCCCTGTCCCGTCACTTCGCTATGGCCATGGACGACGCCCTTGTTGAGGTCGACCGACGCAGCCTGACTATGCAGCGCATACCCCGCATCGGAGAAGATATCGATGCCGCCGCCCATCTCCAGGCTTCCCGCCTTCATGTCCACCACGCCATTGGCCGCATTGGCGTTGACCCAGCCATTCTTGTCCGTCGTCAGATCCGCTTCGATCTTGCGCAGCCGCGCCCGCTTGGGATTGTTGGCATCCTGGATGGCGGCATCGGCTGTGATGACGAAGGGATTTCCGTTGCCATCGACGCCGGTGAGGCGCGGCTTGATCATGGCAAGGTCGTTCTCGATCGATCCCAGCTTCTCATAGGTCATCGAGAATTTCGACGGCTGGCGGGCGACGAAAAAGAAGGCGAGCACTGCGGCGATCACGGCGAAGGCCGCCGCCGGCAAAGCCCGCTTCATCACGCCGACAAACCGGGTGTAGCGCAACGCATCCATCGCCGTGGAACGGGCGCGCGCCGACCAGTCGTGGCGCGGCGCCGTATCGCCGGCGCGTGGGCTCATTCCAACCCCGCCCGCAGGCAATCATGGATATGCAGGATGCCGACCGGCGTCTTCTCGCCGGTGCCCAGAACGAAAAGCCGCGTGATCTTCTTCTCGTTCATGAAGGCCAGGGCTTCGGCCGCAAGTTGATCGGGCCGCGCGATCTTGGGATTGGGCGTCATCACCGCGCGCGCCTGGCGGTCCAGGAATTTGTCGCCATCGATGTGACGCGACAGATCGCCATCGGTGATGATGCCGGCGAGATTGCCGTCGCCATCGATAATGCCGACGCATCCGAAACGCCGCTCCGCCATCACCAGCAGAACTTCGCGCATGCTGGCATCGTCACGCGCCAGCGGCAGTTCCTCGCCCCTATGCATCAGGTCGGAGACACGGATGAGGGCGCGGCCCAGCGAACCGCCGGGATGAAAATCGCGATACTGGTCGACGTCGAAACCCTTGCGCTCCATCAGCGCGACCGCCAGCGCATCCCCCAGCCCCAGCATCATGGTGGTCGAAGTGGTGGGCGCCAGCCCCATCGGACAGGCCTCGGGCGCGCGCGGCAGCAGGAGCTTCACATCCGCGGCCTGCATCAAGGTGGAATCGGGATTGCTGGCGATGCCGATCAGGGGAATGCCGAACCGCTTGGCATAAGTAATGAGATCAGACAGTTCCGCCGTCTCTCCGCCCCAAGACAGCATTAGCAAGACGTCCTGGCGAGTGATCGCACCCAGATCGCCATGGCTGGCTTCGGCCGGATGGACGAAATGCGCCGGGGTGCCGGTCGAAGACAGGGTCGCCGCGATCTTGCGCGCGATATGGCCGGATTTGCCCATGCCGCTGACGATGACACGCCCCTTCGCGGCGAGAATGGTCGCTACGGCCTGGGTGAACTCGCCGTCCAGGGCTTCGGCAAGGGTTCTGAGGGCGTCCGCGGCATAGCTCAGGACCCGCCCGGCTGCGGCGAGGTCGGAGGCCTGGCCCGAATCAGTGGGCACGGCCTTCAGCTTGGTTTTAATCGGGGCCATTTATCCCTTTGATTTTACAAAGAAAAATACGGAACCCCCGTTCCGCCTCAGGCGGTGCAGCCCGCACGCAAATTCCACGACGAATTTGGCCCATTGCCCCCCCCGGTTCAAGACGCGAAGAGTTTATCTTCCCAAAGGGGAAGAAAGCCGCCGCCAACGCCGAGAACAGGCGCGAGGGATTTTCGTTCTTGGCTAGGGTTGCCCAGCGGCAGCGTGGCAACGCCCGGAGCGTGCGTTAGCACGTGAGGAGGCGCGACGACGTCCAGGGACGAAAAGACCCGCCTAATGGGCGAAGATGTCGATTTCTTCCCAGCCGGCCAGATCCAGTTCGGCGCGCGCGGGCAGGAAATCAAAACACGCCTTGGCCAGCTGGGTGCGGTTCTCACGGGCCAGCATGGTATCCAGCGCCGTCTTCAATGCATGCAGATGCGCCACATCGCTGGCAGCATAGGCCAGCTGCTTTTCGGTGAGCTCCGGAGCGCCCCAGTCGGAGCTTTGCTGTTCCTTCGACAATTCGATGTTCAGCAATTCGCGCACCAGATCCTTCAGGCCGTGCCGGTCGGTGTAGGTGCGCACCAGCTTGGAGGCGATCTTGGTGCAGTAGATCGGCGTGCAGACCACCCCGAGATAGCGGCGGAACATGGCGACATCGAAGCGGGCGAAATGGAACAGCTTGGTGACGGACGGATCGGTCAGCAGGCGTTTCAGATTCGGCGCCGCATATTCCCGGGCTGCGAATTGCACGGCATGGCAGACCCCGTCGCCGGCTGACAATTGCGCCAGGCAAAGGCGGTCGCGGAAGGGATTGAGCCCCAAGGTTTCGGTATCGATCGCCACCAGCTTGCCCAGATCCAGGCTGTCCGGCAGGTCGCCATGATGCAAATGAATTTTCATGTATCTCCCCATTTCGCCAGCAGAATACGCATCCCCCCTCCCCAATGCCAGCCGCCCGCGATCCGCTATAGTGGCCGGACCATGATCCAGACAACCCGCAATCTCTGGCAGGAAAATCGGGCCGGCCTAACCGGCTCGTTCCTGCTGCACATTGTTGCCGTTCTGATCGCCTTGTGGTGGGGCATGACCCATCCCGTTGCGCGTCAACCACCACTCAAGGCGATGCTGGTGGATCTTGTGACGGCGCCAACAATCGTTCCCGGACCGCCGGGCGGCGCCCAAACACCGTTGCGGGCGCCGGCTCCGACAGCCCCCAAAGTGCAGGGCGTGCGGCCCAAGGCCGAGACCCCGCCGCCGGACGAATTGGAATCCCGCATCGCCGCGCTGGCACAATTGCGCGCACCCGACACGGCCCTGTCTGCGCCCGACAACGGCGCCAGCGCGGGCAACGGGTATGGGGGCGACGGTTATTCCCTGGCTGATTTCGTGCGGGCGCAAATTCTGCGGCGCTGGTGGCCGCAACTGGAAAACGATGCCGCGCGTGGCATGCCGGTTGCCATCCGGCTCAAGCTGTCACGCGCCGGTTTGATCTCGGACGTGCAGATCGTGGACCAGGCCCGCTTCGTGACCGACAAGGTGTTCCGCAGCATGGCACTGTCAGCGCGCAATGCGGCGATGCTGGCGTCACCGATTTCATTACCGCCTGGAAAATATGATGCGGTGATGGATATTGCGATCACTCTCGACCCAAAATCGGTATTGCGCTAGCGCGACACAACCCTGGCTTTCTTCCTCCGCATGGCAAAGCCATCGGCGGGGGAGTTCGATAGCGCCAGCATAGTGAACGTCTCTGAGCGCTTGCGCGAAAGAGACAGATGGGGGCAATCAATCACGGAAGATCTCTGGCCACACGAAATCCGGCAAGACTGGAATAATCATATTCGCCACCGCTATTCGCCGCACCATTGCGCGAGGCCGAGCGAATGAAAATCGGCACATTGTTCCAGGCACCGCCGCGGATCACATGCTTGGTGCAATCGCCACTCGCCCAGGCGTTGGCGTCCTTAGGTGCATCGACATAACTGGGATGCCAGCAATCGGCGGTCCATTCCCAGGCATTGCCCAGCATACCGTAAAGCCCGAACGGGTTGGGTTTGAAAGCATTCACCGGCGCCAGGACGCGATTGTCCCATTCGCTGCCGCAGCCATTGCAATTGGCGTCGCTCGTTCCGATCGCATCGCCCCACCAGCGCGCCGTGGCAGTGCCGGCGCGGGTGGCATATTCCCATTCCGCTTCGCTGGGCAGACGATACGGCCCCGCCCGATTGGCGAGCGCGGGATGTTCCGCTTTCACTTGCATATTCAGCCAGGCGACAAAGGCCTGGGCATCCTTGTGATCCAGGCAGACCGCAGGCCAATCCGGCGGTTCGTTCTGCGATGGCGTATAGGCCAGCCCCCGGCTCGCCGAATGCCAGCCCAGATTCAATGTCTTGTTGCAGGGTGCCGGCTGATAATTGGTGGCGGCAAGGAAGGTGAGAAATTGCTTGCTGGTAATGTCGTATTTTCCCAGTGCGAAGGCCTTCACCTGAACCACATGCTGCGGGCCTTCGGAATCGAACCGCCCAGGCTCGGATGCGGGGCTCCCCATCAGGAACTTGCCCGCCGGGATCGCCACCATTTGGGGGCAGCCGATGCATTCGACAAATTCGCGCGCCGAATCCGTCGCCGGGACGTCGGCGGCGAATGCCCGCCCTATCAAAAGCAAGGACAGCAAGGCGAGGATCAAACCGGGGATACGCATGGGCGTTTTGCGTCTGACGATGTTCTGCATCTCCCCCGTACAAGCATATAGTGGCCTTCCGCCAGCCTGACCAGCGTTCCTGAAAACCGCACCTCCCGGAGATCGTCATGTCCGATGCCCGCCTGCCCGCCCTGGCCGAGTTGGAGAAGAAAGTCCTCTGGCTGGCAAGCTGGACCATCCACAACGCCAATCACCTGCGCGATAATGATGATGGCCTGAAGGTCGGCGGCCATCAGGCCTCGTCCGCTTCCCTCGCCACCATCCTGACGGCGCTCTATTTCGCGGTGCTCAAGCCCGAAGACCGCGTCGCGGTGAAACCCCATGCCGGTCCCGCCTTCCACGCCATCCAATATCTTCTGGACCGCCAGAGCCGCGAGAAGCTGACCAATTTCCGCGGCTACAAGGGCGCCCAATCCTACCCGTCCCGCACCAAGGACGGTGAGATGGTGGATTTCTCAACGGGCTCGGTCGGCCTTGGCGTGGCCCAGACTCTCTTCGCCAGCCTGGTGCAGGATTACGTCCATGCGCATGGCTGGGCCAAGGATCGCGCTACCGGACGGATGATCGCCCTGATCGGCGATGCCGAGATGGACGAAGGCAACATCTTCGAGGCCTTGCTGGAAGGCTGGAAACAAGGCGTCGAAAATCTGTGGTGGATTATCGATTACAATCGCCAGAGCCTGGACGCGATCGCACGCGAAGGATTGATCTCGCGGCTGGAGGCCCTGTTCCGCGCCTTTGGCTGGGAAGTCGTGGTTCTCAAATATGGCGCGCTGCTGCACGCGGCATTCGGCGAGCCCGGCGGCGAGAAACTGCGTGCTTGGATCGATGCCTGTCCCAACTCCCTCTACTCCTCCCTGCTGTTCCAGGGCGGGGCGGCATGGCGCAAAAGACTGAGCGACGAGCTGGGCGATCAGGGACCGGTGAGCGCGCTGATCGCCCGGCGCAATGACGAGCAGCTCGCCGAGCTGATGTCCGATCTGGGCGGCCATGACATGCCGACCTTGCTGGAAGCTTTCGAGAGCCGCGCCAAGGACAAGCGGCCCACCGTCTTCATCGCCTATACGGTCAAGGGTTTCGGCCTGCCGCTGCAGGGGCACAAGGACAATCACGCCGGATTGATGACCGAAACCCAGATGGCCGCATTCCGCACCGCCAATGGCGTGCGCGAAGGCCATGAATGGGACAAGTTCGAAGGTGCCGGCCTTCCTGCCGCACAGATCGAAGCTTTCCTGAAACAGGTCCCTTTCGCGCAGGACGCCAAGCGCAAGCTGGATGCGCCCGCGGTCGCGATACCGGCGGCCCTGCCGCAGCCGAAAACCGAAAGCCTTATGTCCACGCAGCAGGGCTTCGGCCTGATCCTGGCCGAGATCGGGCGCAGCGGCGAAGCGTTCGCCGACCGCATCGTCACCACCTCACCCGACGTGACAGTCTCGACCAATCTGGGCGGCTGGGTCAATCGCCGCAAGCTGTTCGCACGCCAGCAATCCAAGGACACATTCCGCGCCGAGAAAATCCCCTCGACCTTTGTCTGGGACTTCGCACCCGAAGGCCAGCATATGGAGCTGGGCATTGCTGAAATGAATCTGTTCATCCTGCTTTCGGCATTGGGCCTGTCGCACCAGCTGTTCGGCGAAAGGCTTTTGCCGATCGGCACGCTGTATGATCCGTTCATCTCCCGCGGCCTCGATGCCCTGAACTACGCCTGCTACCAGGATGCCCGCTTTCTTCTGGTGGCGACGCCATCCGGCATCACGCTGTCCGGTGAAGGCGGCGCCCATCAATCCATCGGCACGCCACTGATCGGCATGGCGCAGGACGGGCTCGCCGCCTTCGAGCCGGCGTTCGTTGACGAGTTGGCCGTGATGATGCGCTTCGCTTTCGATTACATGCAGCGCAGCGGCGAGGCCGAGCCGGATGCCCGCTCCTGGCTGCGCGACGCCACGGGCGGTTCGGTCTATCTGCGCCTGTCCACCCGCCCGCAGGAACAGCCCCGGCGTGTGATGACGCCCGAGCTATCGCAGGCAATCGTCGATGGCGCCTATTGGTTGCGCGAGCCGGGCCCCAATGCGGAAGCGGTGATCGCCTATACCGGGGCACTGGCGCCGGAAGCCATCGCCGCCATCGGGCGGCTGGCTGAGGATCGCAAGGATATCGGTCTGCTGGCCGTCACCTCCGCCGACCGCCTGAATGCCGGCTGGACGGCGGCGCAGCGCGCCCGCGAGAGCGGGCTGGCGCATGCTTCAAGCCATATCGAGCGGTTGCTCGAGCCCCTGCCCCGTCATTGCGGCATCGTCACGGTGCTGGATGGCCATCCCGCCACCCTGGGCTGGCTGGGCGCGGTGCTGGGCCATCGCACCCGTTCATTGGGCGTTGAACATTTTGGCCAGACCGGATCGCTGGCCGAATTGTACCGCCATTACGGTATCGATGCGGACGGCATCGTGGCGGCGGTGGAGGCTATCGCCCCCGGCCGCCCTGTACGCCACGTCCGCAGGCTTTAGGCCGCGACTACGTCTTGGTTTCGCCAGACGCCTCGGCCACCATCCGGTTGCCCGCCCGATAGGCGAGCAACGGGATGATCAGCGCAAAGATCAGGACCACACCCAGAGCAACGATCGCCTGGCTGTACTCGCCCGTTCTTTCGTGGATATAGGCCATCAGCAACGGCGACGGGATGGCGGCAAAGCCCCAACCCAGCAGAATGAAGCCGTAAATGCCGCCGACATATTTCGACCCGAAAAAATCCGCCGTGAAGGAAGGCATCACGCCGAAGCCGCCGCCATAGCAAAGCTCGATGGCGCAGACCACGATGGTGAAGATCACCACGTCATGGACAGTGGGCAGATAGAAGAAGAGCGGGATCTGGATCGCGAAAATCAGGAAATAGGCCTGAGCGCGGCCGATCTTGTCGGAAATCCAGGCCCAGACGATGCGGCCGCCGCCGTTGAAGATGCCGATGATGCCCACAATCGCGGCCGCCGCACCTGCGGTGATGCCGAGCTGCTGTTGCGCAAGCGGTGACGCCTGGCTGACGATCATGATGCCGGCAGAGGTGTTAAGCGACAGCATCGCCCACAGCATCCAGAAACGGCCGGTCGAAAGCGCTTCCTTGGGCGTGTAATGCATGGCGGTGGCGTTTTTCGAAACTTTGCTAGTGGCCACCCAGCCTTCGGGCACCCAGTTCTGCGGCGGGTTGGTGAACAATTGCGCGCAAATGATCACGATCGCGCCATAGACAAGCCCGAACGACATCAAGGTCGTGGGCACGCCCTGCGAAATGATCAGCTTCGAAGCGATCGGACCCATGATAAGGGCGGCGACGCCGAAGCCCATCACATTGACCCCGGTCATCAGACCGCGCTTGTCCGGAAACCATTTGGTGATCATGGCGACGGGGCAGATATAGCCAAGTCCCATGCCTAGGCCGCTGAACAGGCCGTAACCGAGATAGACGCCCGGCAGCCAGTGGGCCTTGATCGAATAGGACGCAATCACGAAACCCAGGCCATAGATGAAGCCAGCAAACGTGGTGACGATGCGCGGACCGACCTTGTCCTGCCACCAGCCGCCGATCACGGTGCCGATGCCAAGGCAGGCCATTGCCATGTTGAAAGTGAGCGTGACTTGAATCTGGGACCAACCTTCGCTCGCCATCAACGGCTTGACGAAGACGCTCCAAGCATAAACCGATCCAAGGCACATCTGAACCAAGAGGGCGGCGCCGGCAATCTGCCAGCGGTTCCTCAACGCTACTTGCTCACTCATCTCTCACTCCCAGATTTTGTTTTATTGGCGCGTTGGCGCTTTTTGAAAAGATAGACCGGCACGATGCAAAGCGAACCCAGGATGGTTCCGATCGTCTGGTACCAGTAGAAAAAGGGAATGCCGAACAATTCCGGCGTGGCCCGGTTGAAGAACGGCACCCACAGCAGCGCCACGAACGGAACGGCAATCCAGAGATAGACTGGATGAAATCCCCGTCGCGCAGAGTGCTCGTTCATACCTTCCCTTGGGATAAGAAGACGCCGCCCAGAAGCGGCGGCGTTCCTGAAGCTAACGTAATAAATGCCGGCTCTGCAATCATTTCCGGCGATGAAAAAGAGGACCGGCCCGCTCCCCTCTTCCTATTTCTTGACGTAGCGAACCACGTTTCGCTGTCCGACCTGGCCGCTATAGACCACACCTTTGCTGTCGGCCCAGATGCCCTCGCCGCCACTGGTGGCGCTTTTATCGGGTTCGGGATCGGTGTCCGGGATGAAGGCCGTGACGATGCCATCCTTCACGCTGCCGATGCGGATGCCGCGCTTCCAGCCGGGATGGTAACCATACCCCATCGGCGACCGGGATTCGGAATCCGTCGAATACATGATGTCGTTCTTGTCGATATAGATGCCGCTGGGCCGCCCGAACTGGGTGTAGATCTTCAGCAACTTGCCGTTCTGGTCGAAGGACTGGATGCGATTGTTCCAGCGGTCACCGACATAGAGGTTTCCAGCCTTGTCCATTGCCAGGGTATGGGCGACGTCGAACTGCCCGCCATTGATGCCGTGCTCACCCCATTGCTTGATCAGATTGCCCTTGGCGTCGAACTTCATCACCCGCGCATTATGCCCCGGGCCGGCTTCATGGCCATCAACGACAAAGATGATGCCTTTGGGCGTCACCAGAACCGCATTGGGTTCGTTGAAGACCTTGCCGTCATTGCCGGATGCGCCGGGTGTGCCCAACGTCATCAGCACTTTGCCGCTGGTGTCGAATTCGATGATGACATTGCCCTTGCCGGCAGCAGCATCGACGTGACCATCGGCCACCCAGAGATGATCGTGATTGTCGATGAAGAGGCCGTGCGGGAACAGGATCGCGCCCGCGCCGAAGGACTTGACGTAATTGCCCTTGGCGTCGAACTCGACGATCGGGTTCAGCGGACTGCCGGCGCAATTGTTGGCGCTGCAACGATCCGCGACCCAGATATGCCCCTTGCTGTCGACCGCAACACTGGACGTCGAACCGAATTTGCGGCCGTCCGGCATCTTGAAGAAATGCTCGTCGGCGACATAGGAGTTGGGCTGAGCGTTGGGCGCGTTGCGCGCGTCATTTGCGGTCGCCGACAGCACGCCGGA